>NZ_JAAXYC010000156.1 GCF_018619185.1 Streptomyces sp. McG3
CCCCTGGACCACCATGCCCACGCCCGACGACCCCGCCACCCCGCGCCGCCGTGCCCTGGGGCGGGGGCCGGGTGAGGCGGCGCCTTCGGCGGAGGCGGCTCCTGTACAGGAGCCTGAGCCCGTTCCCGTTCCCGTTCCCGTACAAGAGGCTGTGCAGGAGCAGGAGCAGCAGCCGGACGACAAGCGCTTCACCGTCCGGCTGGTGAACTTCGAGGGCCCCTTCGATCTCCTCCTCCAGCTGATCTCCAAGCACAAGCTGGACGTGACCGAGGTCGCCCTGTCGAAGGTCACCGACGAGTTCATGGCGTACATCCGCGCCATGGGCCCCGACTGGGACCTCGACCAGACCACCGAGTTCCTCGTCGTCGCCGCCACGCTGCTCGACCTCAAGGCCGCCCGGCTGCTGCCCGCCGCCGAGGTCGAGGACGAGGCCGACCTCGCGCTCCTGGAGGCGCGGGACCTGCTCTTCGCGCGGCTGCTCCAGTACCGCGCGTACAAGCGGATCGCCGAGATCTTCCAGGGCCGCCTGGAGGCGGAGGCCCGCCGCCACCCCCGTACGGTCGGGCTGGAGGACCAGCACGCCGCGCTGCTGCCCGAGGTGGTCATCAGCATCGGGCCCGAGGGCTTCGCGAAGCTCGCCGTGAAGGCGATGCAGCCGAAGCCCAGGCCCCAGGTGTACGTGGACCACATCCACGCCCCGCTGGTCAGCGTCCGGGAGCAGGCGGGCCTCGTGGTGGAGCGGCTGCGCGCGGCCGGGGCGGCGGTGAGCTTCGCGGTGCTGTCCGGGGACGCGCCGGACACCCTGACCGTGGTCGCCCGGTTCCTGGCCCTGCTGGAGCTGTACCGCGAGAAGTCCGTCACCCTCGACCAGGACGAGGCGCTGGGTGACCTGCTGGTGACCTGGTGCGGTGGGGCGGACGCGGAACCGGTGGTGACGGACGAGTTCGACCAGGAGCTGAACGGGGTCCCCGAGGAGGGCGTACGGCCATGAGCGCGCAGCCGGATCAGGAGAACGAGGAGGGCGCGGTCGCCGCGCTCGATCTGAAGCCCGCCCTGGAGGCGGTCCTCATGGTGGTCGACGAGCCCGCCACCGTCGACCACCTGGCCAAGGTGCTCCAGCGGCCCCGCAGGGCCGTGGCGGACGCGTTGCGGGAGCTGGCCGACGAGTACACCGTGCAGCGCCGGGGCTTCGACCTGCGGCTCGTCGCGGGCGGCTGGCGGTTCTACACGCGCCCCGAGTACGCGGCGGCCGTGGAGGGCTTCGTCCTGGACGGCCAGCACGCCCGCCTCACCCAGGCCGCGCTGGAGACCCTGGCGGTGGTCGCGTACCGGCAGCCGGTGAGCCGCTCACGGGTCTCGGCGGTGCGCGGAGTGAACTGCGACGGCGTCATGCGGACCCTCCTCCAGAGGGGCCTGGTGGCGGAGGCGGGCGCGGAACCCGAAACAGGTGCGATCCTGTACAGGACGACGAACTACTTTCTGGAGCGAATGGGCCTGCGCGGCCTGGACGAGCTCCCGGAGCTCGCGCCCTTCCTCCCGGAGGCGGACGCGATCGAGGCTGAGACGCTAGAGGGTGTGCCGTCGTTCGATCCGGACGCACCGGACACCCCGGATACTCACGCAGACGACAAGACGGAATTTTGATGCGAAGCAGTGGCAGGAACAGCGGAAGCGGCGGCAGCGGCGGCCGGAGCGGCGGCCAGGGCGGTCGCCCCGGCGGTCAGGGCGGCGGACGCGGGCAGGGCGGGCGTGACGGCGGCGGGTCCTTCCGCCAGGGCCAGGGCCAGGGCGGCGGCCAGGGCGGACGCTCCGGCGGCCAGGGCGGCAGCCGCGGCGGAAGCCAGGGCGGGCGGCCCGGAGCCCCGGGCGGCCGTCCCTCCGGCCAGGGCGGGCGTCCCGGCCAGGGAGGCCGTCCCTCCGGCCAGGGCGGGCGTCCGGGCTCTCAGGACGGGCGTCCGAGCTACCAGGGCGGGCGTGACGGCGGCCGCGACGAGGAGCAGCGCCCCCGCCGCCCCCGCCCGGAGGAGCGCCGCTACGACGTCGGCAATGACGCCCCCGGCGCCCGGGCCGAGCAGGACGGCCCCCGCAAGGGCCGCGGCTCGGCCGCCCGCGGCGGCGCCAAGGGTGGCCCCAAGCCCGCACAGGGCGGCAACCGCAGCGGGGGTTTCCGCCGCGCCGCGCCCTCGCGCCCCCGTGAGCTGGACGCCAAGATCGAGCAGCGCAACCGCGACCGGTATGCGAACAAGCCCGAGATCAACCTCCCCAAGACCCACCCGGGCGCCGAGCAGGAGGGCGAGCGGCTGCAGAAGGTCCTCGCCCGCGCCGGCATGGGCTCGCGCCGGGCGTGCGAGGAGCTGATCGAGCAGTCCCGCGTCGAGGTCAACGGCGAGATCGTCGTCGAGCAGGGCATGCGCGTCGACGTGCACCAGGACGAGATCAAGGTCGACGGCCTCACCGTCGCCGCCCAGTCGTATCTCTTCTTCGCGCTGAACAAGCCCGCCGGGGTCGTCTCCTCGATGGAGGACCCGGACGGCCGTCAGTGCCTCGGAGACTACGTGACCAACCGCGAGACGCGGCTGTTCCACGTCGGCCGGCTGGACACCGAGACGGAGGGCATCATCATGCTCACCAACCACGGTGAGCTGGCCCACCGCCTCACGCACCCCAAGTACGGCGTCAAGAAGACCTACCTGGCCGCCGTCCAGGGCCCCCTGCCGCGCGACCTCGGCAAGCGGCTCAAGGACGGCATCCAGCTGGAGGACGGCTACGCCCGCGCCGACCACTTCCGCGTCGTCGAGAACACCGGCAAGAACTACCTGGTCGAGGTGACCCTCCACGAGGGCCGCAAGCACATCGTGCGCAGGATGCTGGCCGAGGCCGGCTTCCCGGTCGAGCGCCTCGTGCGGACGTCCTTCGGGCCGATCCCGCTGGGCGACCAGAAGTCCGGCTGGCTGCGCCGCCTCACCAACACCGAGGTCGGCATGCTGATGCGCGAGGTCGGCCTCTAGCCGTACCACCCGCTCCCACGCGAAGGCCCGCGGCCGGTATCTGTTCGGAAAGTTCGAACAGAACCGGCCGCGGGCCTTTTGCCGTCCCCGTCGAGCCTTTATAGTCAGGGTGACTATTAAGAAGGAGGCGGGCGTGAGTCTCGCGGACGTACTCGATCCCCTGCAACAGCCCCTGGTGACGATCCTGGACACCCCGGTCAGCTGGACCGAGGTGCTGGGCTTCGGAAGCGGGGCGCTGTGCGTCTGGCTCGTGGCCCGCCAGCACCTCGCCAACTGGCCGATCGGCATCGCCAACAACCTCTTCTTCATCCTGCTGTTCGCCCAGTCCGGTCTGTACGCCGACGCCGGCCTCCAGATCGTCTTCATCACCCTCGCCGCGTACGGCTGGTGGACCTGGACCCACGGGGGTGGACCAGGGACATCGGTCCTGCCGGTGCGCAGAACGACCCGCACCGAATGGACCTGGCTGCTCGCGGCGGGGGTGGTGGGGACCCTTGCGATCACCCTGCTGCTGTCCCGGGCCACCGACTCCACCGTCCCGTTCTGGGACGCGGCTACGACGTCCCTGTCGCTGATGGCGACGTACGGACAGTGCCGGAAGCGGCTGGAGTCCTGGTGGCTGTGGATCGCCGCCGACCTGGTCTACATCCCGCTGTACGCCCACAAGGGGCTGTACCTGACCTCGCTGCTGTACGCCGGGTTCCTCGCGCTCTGCCTCGTCGGCCTGCGCGACTGGCACCGCGACCTGACCGCCCGCACCACGCGCCCCGTGGAGGTGGCCGCGGCATGAAGCGTTACGAACACGGCCTGGTCCTGGGCAAGTTCTACCCGCCGCACGCCGGCCACCACCACCTCGTCGAGACGGCCCGGGACCGCTGCGAACGGCTGACCGTGCTGGTCTGCGCCGCCTCCGTGGAGTCCGTCCCGCTCGCCGACCGCGTCGCCTGGATGCGCGAGGTCCACCCGGACGTCACGGTGGTGGGCGCGGTCGACGACACGCACATGGACGTGGCCGACCCGGCCGTCTGGGACGCGCACATGGCGGTCTTCACCGCGGCCGTGCCCGAGCGGGTGGACGCCGTCTTCACCTCGGAGGCGTACGGGGAGGAGCTGGGCCGCCGCTTCGGCGCCGCGTCCGTCCTCGTCGACCCCGACCGCACCCTCTTCCCGGTCTCCGGCACCGCCGTGCGCCGGTCCCCGGCCGACTGCTGGGACTCCCTCCGGCCGCCCGTGCGGGCCGCCCTCGCCCGCCGGGTCGTCGTCCTCGGCGCGGAGTCCACCGGCACCACCACCCTCGCGCGGGCGCTCGCCGCCCACTACCGCGCACGCGGCGGCGTGTGGGCGCGCACCGGCTACGTCGCCGAGTACGGGCGCGAGTACAGCGAAGACAAGCTCGCCGCCCTGCGCGCACGGTGGCCCGGCGCCGCGTGGGAGGACGTCAGCTTCACCACCGACGACTTCCCGCTCATCGCGCAGGCCCAGAACGACCGGGAGGAGGAGGCCGCCCGCGCCGGGTCCCCGGTGCTCCTCTGCGACACCGACTCCTTCGCCACCACCGTCTGGCACGAAAGGTACGTCGGCGGACGCCATCCGCTCGTCGAGGAGATCGCCGACCGCACCGCCCACCACCTGTGGCTGCTCACCGACCACGAGGGCGTCCCCTTCGAGGACGACGGACTGCGCGACGGCGAGGAGCTGCGCCCCTGGATGACCGACCGCTTCCGCGCCGAACTCACCCGCACGGGCCGCCGGTTCATCGAGATCACCGGCCCGCCGGAGGCGCGGCTCACCGCCGCCGTCACCGCCGTCGACGAACTCCTCGCCACCGGCTGGGACTTCGCCGCACCCCTCCCGGAGAAACGATGAGCACCCCCCCGCCCGAGGGCTACGACCCGCACGCCTACGCCCCGTTCGCGGTCACCGTCGATCTCGCGGTCTTCACCGTCCGCGAGGCCCGGCTGCACGTGCTGCTCGTCGAACGCGGCCAGGAGCCCTTCCGGGGCAGGTGGGCGCTGCCCGGCGGCTTCCTGCTGCCCCGCGAGTCCGCCGAGGACGCCGCCCGTCGCGAACTCGCCGAGGAGACCGGCCTCGGCCACGGCGCCGTCGGCGCCCTCCACCTCGAACAGCTGCGCACCTACACCGCCCCGGACCGCGACCCGAGGATGCGGGTCGTCTCCGTCGCGTACGCCGCACTCCTGCCGGACCTGCCCGAACCGCGCGGCGGCGGCGACGCGGCGAGCGCCCGGTGGTGGGACGCGGGCGCCACTGGACCGCTGGCCTTCGACCACGACCGGATCCTCGCCGACGCCCACGACCGGATCGGCGCCAAGCTCGAATACAGCTGCCTGGCCACCGCGTTCTGCCCCGCCGAATTCACCCTCGGCGAGCTCCAGCAGGTCTACGAGACCGTCTGGGGCGTCGAGCTCGACCGCCCCAACTTCCGGCGCAAGGTCCTGAACGCACCCGGCTTCGTCCAGGCCGTCGAGGGCCCGCCGCGCCGCACCGGCGGCCGGGGCAAACCGGCCGCCCTCCACCGGGCGGGCGACGCCACCGCCCTGCACCCGCCGCTCCTGCGCCCGCCACGCCCGGACGCCCCCGCGGACCCGTCGTGATCCGCGGACCCGCTCGTGGTCCGCGGCCCCCTCGCACTCCGTAGCCCCGTCGCACTCCGCACCGGAAGGACGAGACAGATGACCATCACCACCCCGCCCCTCACCAAGCAGGCCGCCACCGGCGTGCTGACCGGGCTCGCGCTCGGCGACGCCCTGGGCTTCCCCACCGAGTTCAACGACGTGCCCGCCATCCTCGCCAAGTTCGGCCCCTGGCGGCAGCTCCCCCTCCTGACGCCCGCCGTCGTCTCCGACGACACCCAGATGACGATCGCCCTGGGCCGAGCCATCCGCACCGCCATGGACAGCGGACTGCTCACGCCCGAACGGCTGGTGGACCCGGTCCGCGCGGAGTTCGTCGCCTGGTACCACTCACCGGACAACAACCGGGCCCCGGGCAACACCTGCCTCACCGCCTGCCGCCTGCTCGAACACACCCGGGTCTGGCAGGAGGCCAGCCAGACGCACTCCAAGGGCTGCGGCGCCAACATGCGGGTCGCCCCTGTCGGCCTGGTCCCCGGCCTCAGCGAGGAACAGCGCGCCGGGGCCGCCCAGCTCCAGGCCGCCCTCACCCACGGCCACCCCACCGCGCTCACCGCCTCCGACCTGCTGGCCCGCGCGGTGTTCCTGCTCGCCCAGGGCGCCGAACCCCTCGGTCTGATCGGACAGCTCCGCAGCTACGCCTACGAGAACCGGGGCCGCTACCACACCCGTTGGCTCGGCGACCTCTGGCGCCACGCGGGCGACGCCACCCCGCAGGCGTACATCCAGCGCGGCTGGGACGAGTGCCTGACCGCGCTGGGACGCGTCCAGGACGCGCTGCGCGATCCGTCACCGGAGACCGACCCGTGCGAGCGGACCGGGGACGGCTGGATCGCCGAGGAGGCCCTCGCCACCGCGCTGCACTGCTTCCTGCTGTTCCCCGAGGAGCCCGTCACCGCCCTGCGCCGGGCCGCCTGCACCCGCGGCGACTCCGACTCGATCGCCTGCCTGGCCGGAGCGCTCGCCGGCGCGCACCTGGGCGCGGCGGCCTGGCCCAAGGAATGGTCCGAGCGCATCGAGTACCGCAGCGACCTGCTCTCCCTCGCCGCGCTCTGGGACGCCTGAGCCGAACCGCCCGGCGGGTGCGCGGCATCGTCCCGCCGACGGGACCTCCCTGAGTGAGCGGAGGGCGACCGGGTACGAGAGGGCGGACCTGTTCCCGTACGAAGGCCTGGTGGTATCCGTGTCCTCCTCACTCGTCGAGACCGTCGACATCAAGGCGCCCGTGGCCGTCACCTGGTCCCTGTGGAGCGATGTCACCCAGTGGCCCAGGTTCCTGAGCCACGTCCAGCGCGTCGATCCGATCGACGAGCGGCGCTTCGCCTGGCAGCTCTCGCTGCCCGGTGCGGAGAAGCGGTTCGTCGCGGAACTCACCGAGGTGGTCCCCGAGGACCGCATCGCCTGGAAGACCACCGAGGGCGTCCACCACGCCGGGGTGGTCACCTTCCACCGGCTCGACGACACGTCGAGCCGCGTCGCCCTGCAGATCGAGTACGACCCGCAGGGATTCATCGAGCACCTGGGCGCGCTGACCAACCTCGACTCCGCCCTGGCCAACTACGACCTGGGCGAGTTCCAGAAGCTGGCCGAGCTCACGGCCGCGTCCGGCGGTCCCCGGGCGGTGTGAGCGCCGTCGGTGTGACCGCGGCCGGTGCGGGCCCGGCCGGCGCCTGATCGCGCGCCGCCGAGGCCCGCCGGGCCCGTACGAGCAAGTCCTCCACCGCCGCCCGGTCGGGCTCCGGCGGCAGCGGGGAGCGGGTCGCCGCCTCGTCGTTCTCCTCGGCGAGGCGGTTCATCCGGCGCTCCACCTCCGGCCAGGACACCTCGCCCCGCCTCACCTCCAGCAGCTCCTGACGGGCCTCGCCGACGTCGATGCGCAGCTCGCCCGTGCGCAGCAGGTCCCGGCAGCTCGCCAGCAGCCGCAGCAGATGCATCGCGTGCTTCCAGCGCGGCGTGCCATGGACCCGTACGTCGGCCTCCAGCTTCCTGCGCTGGCCCAGCGCGTACCGGACGAACGTGTCGTGCGCGGCCCGCGACAGGAACGCCCCGCGCAGGGCCAGCAGCTCGCGGCCGGTGTCGTCCACGGACTCCACCAGCGGGGAGTGCAGGCACTCCAGCACGTTCGGGTTGGCCCGCAGCGCCAGCTCGCAGAAGCGTTCCAGCTCCCAGGAGAACTGCTCCGGCGCGGGGCCCTCCACATGCGTCGGCGGCTTCTCGAAGCGCCAGAACAGCGGGGTGGGCGCGAGGAACACCCCGCGCCGGTCCGTATCGCTGTCCTCCGTGGCCAGCCCGAAGGCGCGCGAACCCATCACGCAGGCGTAGACCGTGTGGTCGCGTACGAGTGCCTCGTCGGCGGCGGTGGTCATGCCCGCGAGCGTACGTGCGCGGTGGCCGCCGCGCCTCGGAGATTCCGGCCCGCCCTCAGCCCAGCCGGATCGCGCCCCCCGCGACGGTGATCCGCTCGGCGGGCAGCGGCCGGGTCGCCGGACCGGCCTCGACCGCCGCGTCCGTGATGCTGTACTTACTGCCGTGGCAGGGGCAGTTGATCGTGCCGTCGCTCACCGTCGAGACGAGGCAGCTCGCATGGGTGCAGACAGCGGAGAACGCCCTGAACTCACCCTCCTCCGGCTGGGTCACCACCACCTTCCGCTCCTTGAAGACGGTGCCGCCGCCGACCGGGATGTCCGCGGTCCGGGCCAGCTCCGCCCCGCCCGAGGCGCCCGGCGACGCCCCGTCCGAGGCACCGTCCGACGCGGTCGGCGCGGAGCTCGCCTCCCCGTCGCCGTCCCCGCCGGACGATCCGCAGCCGGTGGCCAGGGCCGCGGCGCCCGCCGCACCCGCGGCCAGCACCGTCCTTCGCCGTGCGTTCATGAGCTCTCCTTCGGTGGCGGTGCGTGGGCGCCATCGTGGCGGTGGTGGGCCCCCGGGCGAAGCAACCGCGCGGAACATGCCCCCGACCGGGTGGCGGATGGGGCTCCGACGGCTGTGGCCCGCCCGTCCCACGGACGGAACGCCGTGATCAGGTCCGCCGCTGCCGATCTAGGCTGAGGTGAGCAGCCGGCCGCGCCCCAGGGCGCCGGGTCCGGAGGCGGAAGACGAGTGAACAGCGAAGATCGAGAGGAGCACGACGTGGCGGTACGAGCGGTCCGGGGCGCCGTCCAGCTGGACCGGGACGAGGCCGGGCACATGGACCTGCGGGTCGGTGAGCTGCTGACGGCCGTCCTGGACCGGAACGGACTCGTCGCCGACGACCTGATCAGCATCTGGTTCACCGCCACCCCCGACCTGCACAGCGACTTCCCCGCCGCCGCCGCGCGCGGCCTCGGAATCGTCGACGTACCCCTGATCTGTGCCCAGGAGCTGGACATCGAGGGGGCCATGCCCCGGGTCGTCCGTATCCTCGTGCATGTCGAGACCTATCTCTCGCGCGCCGAGATCAGCCACGTCTATCTCGGCGCCACCGCCGCTCTGCGCAAGGACATCGCCCAGTGAGAACCGCCCTCGTCATCGGAACCGGGCTCGTCGGCACCTCCGCCGCCCTCGCACTGGCCGGCCGCGGCGTCCATGTGCACCTCGTCGACCACGACCCCGCCTTCGCCCGCACCGCGGCCGCGCTCGGCGCCGGTACGGACGAGGCGCCGGACGGCCGCGTCGACCTGGCGATCGTCGCCGTACCGCCCGCGCACACCGCCGCCGTCCTGGCCGGGGCCATGCGCGACGGGGTGGCCCGCGGCTACCTGGACGTCGCCAGCGTCAAGGGCGGCCCGCGCCGCGAGCTGGAGGCGCTCGGCCTCGACCTCACCCCGTACATCGGTACGCATCCGATGGCCGGCAAGGAGCGGTCCGGCCCGCTCGCCGCGACCGCCGACCTCTTCGAGGGCCGCCCCTGGGTCCTCACCCCGACCCGGGACACCGACACCGAGGTGCTCAACCTCGCGCTGGAACTCGTCGCCCTGTGCCGGGCCGTCCCCGTCGTCATGGACGCCGACGCCCACGACCGGGCCGTGGCCCTCGTCTCGCACACCCCGCAGCTGATCTCCTCGATGGTCGCCGCCCGGCTGGAGGAGGCCGACGAGACCGCCGTACGGCTCTGCGGACAGGGCATCCGCGACGTCACCCGGATCGCCGCGTCCGACCCCCGGATGTGGGTGGAGATCCTCTCCGCCAACCCCGGCCCGGTCGCCGACGTCCTCGCCGGGGTCGCCGCCGACCTGGCGGAGACCGTGACCGCGCTGCGCGGCCTGCACTCCGCCGACGAGGAGAAGCGGCGCGCGGGCACCGACGCCATCGAGGACGTCCTGCGCCGCGGCAACGCGGGCCGCGTCCGGGTCCCCGGCAAGCACGGCGCGGCCCCCACCGCCTACGAGACCGTGGCCGTCCTCATCGGCGACAAGCCGGGCGAGCTGGCCGCGATCTTCGCCGACGCCGGCCGGGCCGGGGTCAACATCGAGGACGTCCGCATCGAGCACGCCACCGGCCAGCAGGCCGGCCTCGTCCAGATCATGGTCGAGCCCAGCGCCGCCCCGGTACTCGGCGCGGCCCTCCAGGAACGCGGCTGGTCGATCCGCGGCTGAGCCCGGTCCCGTACGACGGGGCGGCGCCACCCCCGCCCGGGTGGCCCGCCTCCCCGGTACGGGGTACAAGAGCCCGCCCGGTACTCGGTAACCTGGTACGAGGCCGTCCTCAAGGCCCGTCCGTCCCCGCACCGTGTACCAGGAAGGTGTCCACCACCGTGGAAACCGCACGCTCCTCCGTGATCGTCGCCATCGACGGGCCCTCGGGCACCGGCAAGTCGAGCACGTCCAAGGCCGTCGCCGCCAAGCTCGGCCTGAGCTACCTGGACACGGGCGCGCAGTACCGGGCCATCACCTGGTGGATGCTGAACAACGGCATCGACGTGGGCAACCCGGCCGAGATCGCGACCGCCGCCGCCAAGCCGGTGATCGTCTCCGGTACCGACCCCGCCGCCCCGACGATCACCGTCGACGGCGAGGACGCCTCCGGCCCGATCCGCACCCAGGAGGTCACCTCCAAGGTCAGCGCCGTCAGCGCCGTCCCCGAGGTGCGGGCGCTCATCACCGAGCTCCAGCGCTCCATCGCCGCGGCCACGACCGGCGGCATCGTCGTCGAGGGCCGGGACATCGGCACCACCGTGCTGCCCGACGCCGACCTCAAGATCTTCCTCACCGCCTCTCCGGAGGCCCGCGCCGCCCGCCGCAGCGGCGAGGTCAAGGGCTCCGACCTGACCGCCACCCGGGAAGCCCTGATCAAGCGGGACGCCGCCGACTCCGGCCGCAAGACCTCGCCGCTCGCCAAGGCGGACGACGCCGTCGAGGTGGACACCACCGAGCTGACCCTCCAGCAGGTCATCGAGTGCGTCGTCACCCTCGTCGAGGGGAAGCGGGTCGCCGCGTGAGCGATGCCACAGGCGCGCCCACGCTGCGCGGAGCGGCCGTCGGGCGATCCATCGGCATCGGCCTGATGTACGGGCTGTGGAGGCCCAGGGTCCTGGGCGCGTGGCGCGTGCCCGCCGCCGGACCCGTCATACTCGCGGTGAACCACTCCCACAACATCGACGGACCGATGCTGATGGGCACCGCACCCCGGCCGGTGCACTTCCTGATCAAGAAGGAGGCGTTCGTCGGCCCCCTCGACCCGTTCCTGCACGGAATCGGTCAGATCGAGGTGGACCGCCGAGTCGTCGACCGCACCGCCATCACCCACGCGCTGGGCGTGCTGGCGGACGGCGGCGTCCTCGGGATCTTCCCCGAGGGCACCCGAGGCGAAGGAGACTTCGCCTCGCTGCGGGCCGGACTCGCGTACTTCGCGGTACGCGGCGGGGCTCCGATCGTCCCCGTGGCCGTTCTGGGAAGCACCGAGCGCCGCGGACGGTTGATACGGGGGCTGCCCCCGCTGCGCAGCCGGGTCGACGTCGTCTTCGGCGACGCGTTCGACGCGAGCGCGGGCGACGGGCGGCGGACGCGCAGGGCGCTGGACGAGGCGACCCTGCGGATCCAGGCGAAGCTGACCGCCCACCTGGAAAGCGCCAAGCGCCTCACCGGGCGATAGGCGAGACTTGAGTAGTGGACCGCGCTGATCGCGGTCCATCGATGATGATGCAAAGAGGAACGGACTTCATGAACGACCAGATTCACTCCGACGGCTCGGGCCACGAGCACGGAGCACTTGGCGATGCCGAGTTCGCGGAGTTCATGGAGCTCGCCGCGCAGGAAGGCTTCGATGCCGAGGAGGTCGAGGGCGCCCTCGACGAGGCCGGGCACGGCCCGCTCCCGGTGCTCGCCGTCGTCGGCCGCCCCAATGTCGGCAAGTCGACCCTGGTGAACCGGATCATCGGCCGCCGCGAGGCCGTCGTGCAGGACAAGCCCGGCGTCACCCGCGACCGCGTCAGCTACGAGGCCGAATGGGCCGGGCGCCGCTTCAAGGTCGTCGACACGGGCGGCTGGGAGCAGGACGTGCTGGGCCTCGACGCCTCCGTCGCCGCCCAGGCCGAGTACGCCATCGAGACGGCCGACGCGGTCGTCTTCGTCGTCGACTCGACCGTCGGCGCCACCGACACCGACGAGGCCGTGGTCAAGCTGCTGCGCCGGGCCGGCAAGCCCGTCGTCCTCTGCGCCAACAAGGTCGACGGACAGAGCGGCGAGGCGGACGCCACCGCCCTGTGGTCGCTGGGCCTCGGCGAGCCCTACCCGGTCTCCTCGCTGCACGGCCGCGGCACCGGCGACATGCTGGACGCGGTCCTGGCGGCGCTGCCCGACGCCCCGGCCCAGAAGTTCGGCACCGCCCTCGGCGGGCCCCGCCGCATCGCCCTGATCGGCCGTCCGAACGTCGGCAAGTCCTCCCTGCTGAACAAGGTCGCGGGCGAGGACCGGGTCGTCGTCAACGAGCAGGCCGGCACCACCCGCGACCCGGTCGACGAGCTGATCAAGCTCGGCGGCATCACCTGGAAGTTCATCGACACGGCCGGCATCCGCCGCCGCGTCCACCTCCAGGAGGGCGCGGACTACTACGCCTCGCTGCGTACGGCCGCCGCCGTCGAGAAGGCCGAGGTCGCCGTCATCCTGATCGACTCCAGTGAGTCCATCAGCGTCCAGGACCAGCGCATCATCACCATGGCCGTGGACGCCGGGCGCGCCATCGTCGTCGCGTTCAACAAGTGGGACACCCTCGACGAGGAGCGCCGCTACTACCTGGAGCGCGAGATCGAGACGGAGCTCGCGCAGATCGCCTGGGCCCCCCGCGTCAACGTCTCGGCCCTCACCGGCCGGCACATGGAGAAGCTGGTCCCGGCGATCGAGACCGCGATCGAGGGCTGGGAGACCCGCGTCCCCACCGGTCGGCTCAACGCCTTCCTCGGTGAGATCGTCGCCTCCCACCCGCACCCGATCCGCGGCGGCAAGCAGCCGCGCATCCTCTTCGGCACCCAGGCGGGCACCAAGCCCCCGCGCTTCGTGCTCTTCGCCTCCGGCTTCCTGGAGCACGGCTACCGCCGCTTCGTCGAGCGCCGTCTGCGCGAGGAGTTCGGCTTCGAGGGCACCCCGATCCACATCTCCGTCCGGGTCCGCGAGAAGCGCGGCCGCAACAAGTAGCACCGACGCACGACGAAGCCCCGGGCCGCTCTCGCGAGAGCGGCCCGGGGCTTCGTCGTGGGCCTTCGCCGTGCTGTCTTCGTCGTGGGGCCCTTGTCGTGCGGCCCCGGCAGTCCCGCGTCGTGGGGCCTTCAGGAGTCCCGTGACCCCGGCGGCAGCGCCGCGGGCCGGGGGCGCCCCGCATGCCGTCCCACCCGCTGCCAGGAGCCGAGGCTCCCGGTGTGCTGGCTCTGCCCGCCACTTCCGCCCTGGCCGTTGTGCCCACCGTTGCCGCTGTGCCCGGAGGGGGCGGGGTGGCCGCTCAGTGCGGTCCTGGAGGCGAAGAGACCGGCGCCGAAGGCCGGGAAACCGAGATTCTCCTCGCCGCTCCGGTCGCCCGGCAACGCCCGGAACGAGCGCCGGTACTCGGAGTACAGCGCGTCGTAGATCGGGGTGGGGGACACGCCCCCCGACGGATCCTGCGAAGGACGCATGGCAGGGATCTGACTCTGATGCTGGCGGGAGGAGTCGTATGAGTGCACGTAGGTGCCAACGACCTCACCGCCCGTCGGATGCGGCTCCGCCGGAGAAAACGCTGTTCGGCGGGGGCGTCCGAGTCGGCCGGACACGATCAGGTCCCGGCCAGCGGCATCGACGCGGCGACCAGCAGCCCGTTGACCGCGGCCTTCTCCAGGGCGTCCCGGAGCAGGTCCTCGCGCGGCTGCTGACCGATGGTGCCGGCCGGGGCGGCGAAGACCAGGACCGTCTGTGACTTGTTGACCGCGGCCCGCCAGCCGTCGGTCACCTGGAGCGGCTGGTGGGCCTGCCACCAGGCGACCGGGTTGCCGCCGCCGGCGCTCGGCTGCAGCACGGCGTGCAGCTGGCCCACCGCCAGCAGCACGGACCAGCCCGTGAGGACCTCCGGCAGCCGGTTCATGTCGGGGGCGGGGCGGAAGCCCTGCTCCAGCAGCAGCTGGAGGAACTCGTCGCCCCCGCTGCCGTCGGTGCCGGGCCGGGCGACCGGGCCGGTCGGTTCGACGACCAGGGCCGGGCGGAGATCGTCCTCGATGAGGACGAGTCCGCTGGTGATGCCGAGGACTGCCTGTTCGGGCATGCGCCCCTCCGTGTTCTTCTGCTCGCTTCCGGTGATGCTGCGCACCGCGCCCTGGAGCTGGTCCTCGGCGACCTTGACGACCTGCGAGGGGATGCACGTCGCGTGGGCGAACGCGAGCACCGCGGTCTCGTCGCCGATGAACAGCACCGTGCTGGTGCGCTCCTGGTCGGAGTCGCCGGGGGTGCGGCAGGAGGTGCAGTCGTAACTGCCCGGGGCGTTGTCGCCGACGAGCAGCCGGTCGGCTTCGTCGTCGCCGATCTCGGCGCGTACGTCCTGGCTGACGTCGAGCATGCGCGGCACGGGGACTCCTCGAACTCGGTGCGTGGGCCGGGTGGTTCCCGGGCTCCATGAAGAGACAACGCGGGATCCGTGGCCGGGGTCACGCACCGGGGCGCACGGAAGTGCGGCACAGGTCGACACATCGGTACGTCGAGCAGTCGACGTACGGCTCCCGCGTTCCGCCGGGGAAGTTTTTACCGGAGGGCAGGCAACCTCTCGGCATTCTCCTACGTCAAGCTCCAAGGAAAGTCTTGGTGAACGGGTGGCGGCAGCCGTCCGGGTTACCGCACCGGTGGCCCGCACCCGCGGTCCCGTTACTTCCGGTGCCTGCGGCTATCCGGATTGAATGCCTCCGGAACCCGCAGGTCAGCGGCGGTTCGACGGCAGGGCGGGCCTACCGTGGGGGAGGTCGCGGATGCTCCGGGATTTCCCGGTGTATTTCGGGCGGCAAATCGCCGGGAAGCGCAGACTTGACCAGGCCGGGCCGACAGGGGGAAACAGCGAAACCATGCATATTTCTTTTCTTCTGCACAATGCCTACGGAATCGGAGGAACCATTCGGACGACGTTCACGCTCGCCCGTACGCTCGCCGAGCAGCACGACGTCGAGATCGTGTCCGTCTTCCGGCACCGTGACGCCCCCGTCCTCGGCGCACCCGAGGGCGTGACGCTGCGCCACCTCGTGGACCTGCGGAAGAAGAGCGCGACGTACGACGGCGGCGACGCCGAACACGCCCGGCCCGCGGCGGTGTTCCCGCGCGGGGACAGCAGGCACAAGCAGTACAGCAGGCTCACCGACGCCCGCATCGCCGCCCATCTCCGGGCGGTCGAGGCGGACGTCGTCGTCGGCACCCGCCCCGGGCTCAACGTGCACCTCAGCCGGGGGACCCGCCGCGGACCGGTGCGCGTCGGGCAGGAGCATCTGACGCTCGACAGCCACAACTACCGGCTGCGCCGCGAGATCGCCCACCGGTACACACTGCTCGACGCGCTCACCACCGTCACCCGTGCCGACGCGGACGACTACCGAAGCCGGCTGAAGCTGCCGGGCGTGCGGATCGAGGCCATCCCCAACGCCGTTCCCGAGCCCGCCTGTCCGCCCGCGAGCGGCGACCTGAAGTGGGTCGTCGCGGCGGGCCGGCTGCACCGGGTCAAGCGCTACGACCTCTTGGTGCGGGCCTTCGCCCAGGTGTCCGCGGCCCGCCCGGACTGGCGGCTGCGCATCTACGGCGGCGGGGACGCGACCGGCGACGAACAGGCGTCGCTGCGCACCCTCGTCGACGAACTCGGCCTGCACAACCACGTGTTCCTGATGGGCTCGGCCAACCCGATGGAGGCCGAGTGGCCCAAGGGGTCGATCGCCGCCGTCACTTCGGACCGCGAGTCCTTCGGTATGACGATCGTCGAGGCGATGCGCGGCGGTCTGCCGGTCGTCGCCACCGACTGCCCGCACGGGCCGGCCGAGATCGTCGAGGACGGCGTCGACGGGCGGCTGGTCCCCGTCGGCGACCCGGAGGCGATCGCCGCCGCGCTGCTCCAGCTGATCGAGGACGACGAACTGCGCCACCGGATGGGCCGGGCCGCGCTCGGCGCCTCGGCCCGCTTCGACCCGGCGCGGATCGCCGAGCGCCACGAGAGCCTGTTCGCCGAACTCGTCGCCCGCGGCGCCCAGGGGCACGGGCACGGCGCCCTGCGCACCGCGCTGCACCGCACCCGGGGCAGCGTCCTCGACGGGGCCTACGCCCTGCGCTACAAAGCCGCCGACGCGCTCCGCAAGGGAAGGGCCGCATGACCCCCGCCATAGCCACCGTACGGGCCGACTGCGCCGCCGATCAGGCCGGGACGATCACCTTCGACCTGACCGCCCCGGCCCCCGCCCCCGCGTCCGTGCTCCTCCTGCGGCGCCGGGGCGCGGCCGGCAAAAGGCCCGGCGGCACGGTGCGGATCCCGCTCAGCGGGTCCGGCCCCGGGCGGCTGCGGGCGGTCCTCCCGGCCGCCACCGAACTGTCCGAGGGACGCTGGGACGCCTATGTCGAGGAGCCGGGATCCGAGACCGCCCGGACCGTCGAGCCGGGGCTCCGGGACCTGCGGGCCCTCGTCGACCGCAGCCCGGACACCGGAGCCGTGAGCGTCAGCGCCCGGGTCCCCTACCCGACCGCCGACGGCCGGCTCGCCCTGCGCTGCTGGGTCCGCGCCCCGCACGCCGAGGCGGGAGCCGTCGTCGTCGGCCGGGCCGGCATGACGGTCGAGGGCGTGCTGTACGGCGTCGCCGTGGGGGAGGGTGCCGTCGTGGAGGCCCGGCTGCCGGGGGACCGGGAGCGGGTGCACCGCTTCCCGCTCACCCCCGCCGACGGGCCGTCCGGCGCCTTCGCCTGCACCGTGCCGTTCGGGCCGCCGGCCGAGGGGCCGGTGGACGGGGCGCAGCTCTGGCAGCTGTGGCTGGTCCCGGCGGCGGGCACGGCCGGGGTCAGGATCTCCCGCATCCTCGACGACGTCTGGTCCCGCGGCAAGTCCTTCGTCTACCCGGCCCGGGCGGCCGCCCCCGGAGTGCTCGCCACCCCCTGCTACACCGCCGACAACGACCTCTGCCTCCGACTGGAACCCGGACCGGCGGTCCGCTGAGGGAGGGGATCGCGGGCCGAGCGGATCGCGGGCCGAGGGGGTTGCGGACCGATAGTGTCCGCAACCCCTGGCAGACTCACCCGCATGTTGGAGACCTCGGCACGACTGCTGCGCCTGCTCTCACTGCTCCAGGCCCACCGGGACTGGTCCGGCGCCGATCTGGCCGACCGGCTCGGCGTCACTCCGCGCACCGTGCGCCGGGACGTCGACAAGCTGCGCGACCTGGGCTATCCGGTGAACGCCAGCAGGGGCACCGGCGGCGGCTACCAGCTCGGGGCCGGCGCCGAGCTGCCGCCGCTGCTGCTGGACGACGAAGAGGCCGTCGCGGTCGCCGTCGGCCTGCGCACGGCCGCAGGGCACGGCATCGAGGGCATCGGCGAGACCTCCGTACGCGCGCTGGCCAAGCTGGAACAGGTGCTGCCGAACCGGCTGCGCCGCCGGGTGAGCGCGCTCGGCGCGTTCACCGTGCCGATGCTGCACGGGGCGGACGACTCCGCCGTGGACCCCGGCCTGCTCACCGAGCTGGCGACCGCCTGCCGGGACGCGGAGCGGCTCCGGTTCGCGTACCGGGCCCACGGTGGGGAGGTCACGCGCCGGACCGTGGAGCCGCACCGGCTCGTCTGCACCGAGCACCGCTGGTATCTGGTGGCCTGGGATCCGGACCGGGCGGACTGGCGCACCTTCCGGGTGGATCGGATCACCCCGACCCCGCCGCAC
>NZ_JAAXYC010000157.1 GCF_018619185.1 Streptomyces sp. McG3
CGACGCCCCCCGGACCGCCGCTGCCACCGCGGGCGGCTGCCCCCCGGCGCCCGGGCGAGGGCCCGCCCGGTCCGGCTCCCGGGCCCGACGCGTGGCCGGACGGGCGGCCGGGGCCCGCCACCGAGCCGCCCCGCCCGGAACCCGTCGGCGCACCGGTCGTCTGCCCCAACTGCCGTACGGAGAACGCCCCGGGCCGCACGCTGTGCATCCGCTGCGCCCTGCTCCTGGACCCCGGGCCCGCCCCCGAGGGCCGGCTGCCCTGGTGGCGGCGGATCCTGCGGCGCCGGCCCCGGCAGGCGCGCGTGGCGGGGGCGCGCCCGCGGCGCGGGTGGCGGCGGCCGAGGGTCGGGCTGCCCATCGTGCTGATCCTGCTGGCGGTGGGGGTGTGGTTCGCGCTCCCGCATCTCTCGGGCCTGTTCGGCTTCGCCAAGGAGGAGACCGGAACCCCGGAGTCCGTGCCGCCCGCTGTCTGCCGGGGCTCCAGCGAGGCGGGCGGGCACCCGGCGTCGGCGGCGTTCGACGGGTTCAACAACCGCTACTGGGCGCCCGAGGAGACCGGCGAAGGCGTCGGGGAGCACCTGGAGTGCGACTTCGCGCAGCCGGTGCGGATGATGAAGATCGTGGTGTTCTCCGGGACGTCGGCGCGCCAGAACGAGTTCCTGACGCAGGGCCGCCCGGCGCGGCTCACGGTGGAGCTGACGTCGGAGGACGGGGAGAGGACCGACCGGACGATCCGGCTGCGCGACCAGGCGGGCCAGCAGACCTTCGACGTACGGGGATCGGACACGGTCAAGGCCCGGCTCACGGTCGAGTCGGCGTACGGCTCGGGGAAGGACCGGCGTACGGCGGTGGCGGAGATCGAGTTCTTCGGCCGACGGGAGTGAACGGGCACGGACGGAAGGGCTCCTACGGGTCCAGCCGGTCCGCGCGCACGCGCAGATAGCGGGCCTCGGGTTCACTGAGCGTGCCGTCGGCGGCCGCGCGGTAGGCGGCACGGGCGGCGGCCCGCTCCCCGGCCCGTTCCAGGAGATGCCCGCGTACGGCGTCGAGGCGGAAGCGCGGCTCCACCGTCCCCGCCAGGGTGTCGACCGCCGCCAGCCCCGCCCGGGGCCCGTCCACCATGGCCACGGCGACCGCCCGGCCCAGCGCGGCGGCGGGGTCGGGGGTGCGCCGCACGAGGAGGTCGTAGAGGGCGAGGATCTGCGGCCAGTCGGTGTCCTCCGCGCGCTCCGCCTCGTCGTGGAGGGCGGCGACGGCGGCCTGGAGCTGGTAGTCCCCGGCCGGGCCCTGGGCGAGGGCCTCCTCGGCCAGCGCGGTGCCTTCCACGATGGCCGTACGGTCCCAGAGCGCCCGGTCCTGTTCGTCGAGCGGGATCAGCTCACCGTCCGGCCCGGTGCGCGCCGGGGTGCGCGCCTCGGTGAGCACCATCAGCGCCAGCAGCCCGGTCACCCGCCCCTCGTGGGGCAGCAGCCGGCGGACGGCGCGGGTCAGCCGGATCGCCTCGCGCGCCAGGTCCGTGCGGGTCAGGTCGGGGCCCGCGGTGGCGGTGTAGCCCTCGTTGAAGATCAGGTAGAGGACCTGGAGCGCGGCGCCGAGCCGCTGGTCGAGGTCCGGGGCGTCCGGCCGCCGGAACCGCGTACCGCGCAGCGTCCGCTTGGCCCGGCTGATCCGCTGCGCCATCGTCGCCTCCGGCACCAGATGGGCGCGGGCGATCTCCGCCGTGGTGAGACCGCCGACCGCGCGGAGGGTGAGCGCGATCTGGGCGGCGGGGGAGAGCACGGGGTGGCAGCAGAGGAAGAGCAGGGTGAGCGTGTCGTCCTCGGAGGGGGCCCGGCCGGGGCCGGTGGCGCCTTCCCCGGGCGGCGGCGCGACGAACGCGTCCGCCGGAGTGAGGGCCGCCGCCGTCTCCTCCCGCCGGCGACGGGCCTCGTCGCTGCGGAGCCGGTCGGTGAGGCGGCGGGAGGCGACCCGGATCAGCCAGCCGCGCGGGTTGTCGGGTACCCCGTCCCGCGGCCACTGCTCGGCGGCCGCGATCAGGGCCTCCTGGACGGAGTCCTCGGCCGGGTCGAAGTGCCCGTACCGGCGCACGAGCGCGCCGAGGACCTGCGGCGCGTTGCGGCGCAGCAGGTCCTCGATGATGACGTCGGTCGTCCGTTCCATCCGCGTCCTCGGGTGGTGCGTCAGTCGTCGATCCCGCCGTCGACGGGCCGGATGAGCACCGGGTAGTCGGGCGCCCCGGCCGGCTGCGGACAGCGTGCCACGCGGGTCGCGATCTCGGTCACCCTTTCCAGGCTCTCGCAGTCGAGCACCCAGAACCCGGCGAGCAGCTCCTTCGTCTCGCTGTACGGACCGTCCGAGACCACCGGACGGCCTTCGGAGTCGAGGCTGACGGCCCGGCCCGACGCGGGCTCCCGCAGCCCGTAGCCGGTGACCAGCTCGCCCGACTCGGCGAGATCGTCGTTGATGCTGCCCATGTAGGCGAACATCTCCTGCATGGCCTCCTTGTCCCAGGCGGGGCTGTCCGCGTTCCCCTTGCCGGTCTGCGCGTCGTAGTCCGCCTGGCTGCCCTGGACCATCACCAGATACTTCATGACCGTCGCCTCCTGGTCGCTCGTTCGCTCGGTGTCGTTTCTTCCTCTTGCACAGGGGACGTCGGGGCCGGTGCGGGGTTCTCGACAACACGCGCGAAGTTTCTTCCGGATTCACCCGCCGGAGGGGACGGAAAGCGAGGTTGAGTAAAGTTCGGCAGCGTCGCCCCGCGCCTTCTCCTGCCACTTCCTCCTGCTTCTTCCTTGCCGCGCCGAACGAGGTCCCGACCGTGTCTGCCGCCCCTCCCCCCGCTGCCTTTGCGCACCCCGTCTCCGTCGTGGGGATCGGCGCGGACGGCTGGCCCGGCCTGTCCGGTACGGCACGCGAGGCGCTGCGGGAAGCGGAGGTGCTGATCGGCGGGGCGCGCCAGCTGGAGCTGCTCCCGACGGAGTGCGCCGGTGCGCGGGTGGCCTGGCCGTCCCCGCTGAGGCCCGCCGTCCCCCGGCTGCTGGCCGAGCACCGGGAGCGCCGGATCGCGGTGCTGGCGAGCGGGGACCCGATGTTCTACGGGATCGGGCGGGCGCTGGCCGAGGAGCTGGGCCCGGAGGGGCTGCACGTGCTGCCGCACCCGTCCTCCGTCTCGTACGCCTGCGCGCGCCTCGGCTGGCCGCTGGAGGACACGGAGGTCGTGACGCTGGTGGGCCGTCCGGCGGCGCGTCTCGCGGCGTCGCTGTACGCGGGCCGGCGCCTGCTGGTCCTGAGCGCGGACGCGAGCACCCCCGCGACGGTCGCCGCACTCCTCACGGAGCACGGTTTCGGCCCGAGCGGGCTGCGGGTGCTGGAACAACTGGGCGCCGAGGACGAGGGGTGCGTGGACGGGCTCGCGGAGACGTGGGAGCACCCCCCGGGGGACCGCCTGAACGTCATCGCGATCGACTGCCGGGCGTCGGCGGAAGCGCTGCGGCTGGGCACGGTCCCCGGGCTGCCGGACGAGGCGTACGAGCACGACGGCCAGCTCACCAAGCGCCACGCCCGGGCGGCCACGCTCGGGACCCTGGCGCCCGCGCCCGGAGAGCTGCTCTGGGACGTGGGCGGCGGCTCCGGCTCGATCGCGGTCGAGTGGCTGCGGGCGCATCCGTCCTGCCGGGCGGTGAGCGTGGAGCGGGACCCGGTACGGGCGGAGCGGATCACCCGTAACGCGGAACGCCTGGGAGTCCCCGCGCTGAAGGTCGTCACCGGACCGGCCCCGGCAGCCCTGGCCGGACTGGAAGCGCCGGACGCGGTGTTCATCGGCGGCGGTCTGACCGCGCCGGGCCTGCTCGACGCGTGCTGGGAGGCGTTGCGGCCGGGGGGCCGGCTGGTAGCGAACACGGTGACGCTGGAGTCGGAGGCGCTGCTGGCCGAGCGGCACAAGGCGCACGGCGGCGAGCTGGTGCGCCTCGCCGTGGCCCACGCCGTCCCGGTCGGCGGCTTCACCGGCTGGCGTCAGGCCATGCCCGTAACGCAGTGGTCGGTCATCAAGCCCTCGGGTTCCGGGGCGCGTTCGGACAAGGGAGATCGATCATGACGGTGCACTTCATCGGCGCGGGCCCGGGCGCGGCCGACCTGATCACGGTGCGCGGCGCCCGGATCCTCGCCGCCAGCCCGGTCTGCCTGTACGCGGGCAGCCTGGTCCCGGTGGAACTGCTGGCCGAGTGCCCGAGGGACGCCCGCCTGATCGACACGGCGAACCTGGACATCGAGCAGATCACCGCCGAACTGGTCCGGGCCCACGCGGACGGCCACGACGTGGCGAGGCTGCACTCGGGCGACCCGTCGGTGTTCAGCGCGGTGAACGAGCAGATGAAGCGCCTGGACGAGGCGGGCGTCCCGTACGAAGTGGTCCCCGGCGTCCCCGCGTTCGCCGCGGCGGCAGCGGCCCTGAAGCGCGAGCTGACGGTCCCGACGGTCGGCCAGACGGTCATCCTGACCCGTATCGCGCAGCGCGCCACGGCGATGCCGGAGGGCGAGGACCTGGCGACGCTGGGCCGCAGCGGCGCCCTGATCGTCCTGCACCTGGCGGCGCGGTACGTGGACCGGGTGGTCGACGAACTGCTCCCGCACTACGGGGCGGACTGCCCGACGGCGGTGGTGGCGATGGCGTCCCGCCCCGACGAGATCATCCTGCGGGGCCCGCTGGACTCGATCGCCGAGCAGGTGAAGGCGGCGGGGGTGATCCGGACGGCGGTCATCATGGTCGGCCGGACGCTGGGCGCGGAACAGTTCCGGGACAGCCACCTGTACGCGGTGGGGCGGGACCGGGGGGAGTGCTGAGGGGTGTGCGGAGCGCGGGCGACGAGGCGGGGCGGCCCCCGTCCGACGCGGACGGCGGGAACGCGGGGACGAACCGCAGGATGAGCCGTGACGAGGCGCTGTCTCTCGTGCGGCGTCTGCTGAACGGTGCCGACGAGGCGGAGGGGGACGAGATCCTGGACGCCTTGGAACGCGGGCTGGTGTGCCCGCACATCAGCGACTACATCTACTGGGGTCCCGACCCCGGCCCCAGCCCGGAACAGATCGTCGACCGAGCGCTGGCCTACCGCCCCATGGCGCTCTGACCCGGGCAGCGGGGCATGGCAGCTTCCGGCAGGGTCCGTCGCCGTATGCCGGGGCCTGCCTGCTCCGGAGGGACAGCCGGCCCGGGATGTCCCATCGCTCAGTCGCCGCCCGACGGGCCACCGCACCCGATGCCTCCGCCGGGAGCGGCATCCGTGGATGAGCCGTGGTCGTCGTCGAGGGCCTTTCCCATGCGGCGGAGGGTGCGGCCGAGGCCGTCGGGAATCGGGTGGGCGCCGAGCAGTCCGTGCCGGACGGGGCCGGTGGCGAGAGCCGCCGGGCCGTCGAATATGTAGGAGGGCAGAGTTCCCCGGGACGCGGCGGCGGCCAGGAGCCGCCGCCCCGCGCGGGTGGTTCGCTGCCGTCTCCCGCTCAGCAGGCCGAGGCACACCAGGTGCCGGGCGATGTCATCGACCGGCTGGGAGCGCCCGACGGTATCGATCACCTCCCCGACGCGCTTGCCGCGGGGGCAGGCGGCGATGACCGCGCGCTCGACCGCGTGCGTCGACCGGACTTCGCCGGTGGGACGGAGCCGGGTCGCCCGCAGGGACAGCGTCCCCTGCTCGGTGAGCGCCACGACGGCGCTCTCGGCCACGCGTCGGCGACCACCCGCGAGGAAGGCGTACGCGTACCGGTCCAGCGTTCCGCCGGCGTCCTCCGCCCCGGGCCGTCCCCATGACCGCGTCATACCGTTTCCCCCTTGACCCGACACACTCGATGGCACCCGCGAACGGCGGCGGTCTTGTTAAGGCGTCTCTCGTGCGGGTGAGAGATCAGTCGAGTCGCCCGCTCACCAACAGAATCGGAGGGTTGAGCCATGAAGTACACCGTCTCGATCGAGATCGCCCTGCCTCGGGACAGGACCGTGCAACTGCTCGCCGACCCGGCGAACATGCCGAAGTGGCTGCGGGGCCTGGTGGTGCACGAGCCGCTGAGTGGCGTGCACGGGCAGGTCGGTACCGAGTCACGGGTCGTGATGCGGATGGGGCAGCGGACGTTCGAGGCCACCGAGACCATCACGCGCCGGGAACCGGCGGACCTGCACGGAATCCCGGAAGGGAGCGCTGTTCATTTCGACCGAGAGATCAGCGGCGAGGGCATGTGGAGCGTCACGCGCGACCGGCTGACGGAGGCCGGCCCGGAGACCACCCTCTGGGTGAGCGAGAACGAGTACCGGTTCGACGGCTTGCTGATGCGACTGGTGGGGCTCCTGATGCCCGGCACCTTCCGCAAGCAGTCACGACAGCACATGCGGGACTTCAAGGCGTTCGCCGAGCAGGGGGAGGACGTCCGCGAAGCGAAGGGCTGATCTGCCGGGCTGGGACCTCGGCGGCATCGTCTCTCTGCGGCCCGGGTCGCCCCGGCGGTACCCGTTCTTCCGTGGCGACGTCCGCCAGGTTTCCGGCGGTTCCGGCGGTTCCGGTCGGTTCGACGGGTGAGCGGGTGCGGTGGTCGTGTGCTCAGCCCGGGGTTGGGCTTTCGGGGCTCTCGGGGCTGTTCAGGGCGCGTGCGAAGTCGGTGAGGGTGTGGAAGTCGCTCTCGCGCAGGCCGATCCTCGGGTTGACGTGGTGGAGAAGCGCCGGGCCCTCGTGGTGCGAGGCCACGTACGCGTGGTCCGGGGCGCTCTGTTCGTCGTCGATCCAGGCGAAGGGGCGGCCGGCGGCGTGGTCCACCAAGGGGCCCGTCTTCCAGTGGACTCCGTCGGGGCGTTCCCGGAACAGGGCGTCGCCGAAGTCCACGAAGGGGAGTTCGGGCAGGCCGAGTGCCGGGGCGATCCACCGGTTCGCCTCGGCCATCCACGTGGTGGCCCAGCACAGTTCGTAGCCGAGTCGCAGCAGGGCGGGCCCGTGTCCCGGGTTGAGCCAGACCCGCAGGGGCCGTCGTCGGCTGGAGAGGACGGGGTCGTCTCCCCGCAGCCCGTTGCCCAGCGGCACCCTGAGCGTGATGTAGCCGTCGGGGCGTCGCTCGGGCTGCGCGGCATAGGGGTTGAGCGGGCCGTCCACGTCGAGGAAGAGCAGTGGTCGGTTCATCGTCGGCCCCCTGGTACGACATCGGGTCTGCCGGAGGAGCGTATCCAGCCCCCACCGCGTCCTCCGACGCGGACGTGGCCGTGCCCGGCGGCGAACACTTCGCTGCCGGGCACGGCCACGGGTAGGAGGTCGAGCCCCCGGTGACGCCTCGCGCGTCAGCCCTTGATCTCGATCTCGCCGTTCTTCGAGGCCGACGCGTCCGTCTCCGGGGCGTCCGAGGTCGCGGGGGCGGGCACCGTGGCCACGCGGCCCTTCAGGTTCTGGAGGAGGGACGCCATGTCCACGCCCGTCGTCGAGGTGAGCAGTTCCATGCCCTGCGCGACGTTGTCGGTGACCGTGCGGGCCAGCTGGCTCGCGCCGTCCGTGGAGATGACCGTCATCTTGTCGATGGCGCTCAGCGGCTCGGAGGCCTTCGCCACCACGCTCGGGAGGACCTCGACCAGCATCTGGAGGACGGCCGCGTCGCCGTACTGCGCGAACGCGTCGGCCTTCTTCTGCATGGCCTCCGCCTCGGCCGCACCCTTGGCGGCGATCGCCGCGGCGTCCGCCTCACCCTCGATGCGGACCGCGTCGGCCAGCGCCGAACGGTGCAGCTTCTCGCCCTGACCGGTCAGGCGTGAGCGCTCCGCGTCGGCCTCGGCCTCCTTGACCTGGGCGATGCGGCGGGCCTCCGCCTCCTGTTCGGCCTGGTAGCGGGCGGCGTCGGCGGGCTTACGCACCTTGGTGTCCAGCTCGCGGTCGGTCAGCGCCGCCTGGCGCTCGGCGACCTTCTCCTGCTCGGCCAGGACTTCCTGCTGGCGGGCAGCCTCGGCGAGCGGGCCTGCGGCGTTGGCCTTGGCGGCCGCGGCTTCCGTCTCGGCCTTGATCTCGGCCTGCTTCAGGTAGTACGTCCGCTCGGCGATGGCGATCTCCTCGGCCGCCTTCAGCCGGGCCTGCTCCGAGGCCCGCTTCGCGATGGCCTCGGCGATGTCCGCCTCCTGCTTGGCGCGGGCGGCCTCCGGGCGGCCGAGGTCCTCCAGGTAGGAGCCCTCGGTGGTGATGTCCTGGATCTGGAAGGCGTCCAGGATCAGGCCCTGGCCGGAGAGGCTGGCCTCGGCCTCCTCCGCGACCTGCCCGGCGAACGCGGCCCGGTCCCGGATGATGTCCTCGACCGACATGCGGCCGACGATCGCGCGGAGCGCGCCGGAGAGCACTTCCTGGGTGAAGCCGACGATGCCGTCCTGCTGCTGGAGGAAGCGCTGGGCCGCGGCGCGGATCGCGTCCTCGCTGCCGCCGACCTTGACGATCGCGACGCCTTCGAGGTTCGACTTGACGCCGCGCAGCGTCACGGCGCCGCGCACGGCGATCGGGATGTGCCGGCTGGACAGGTCGAGGGTGAACTTCTGCTGGACGAACGGCACGACGAAGACGCCGCCGCCCACGACGACCTTCTGGCCGCTGTTGTCGATGCTGGTCTGTCCGGTGACCGGGTCCGTCGACTTCTTGCCGCGGCGGCCGGTGATGATGAACGCCTCGCTGGGCCCGGCCACCTTGTAGCGCGTGATGACGACGAGGCCGAGCAGAACGAGGAGTACGACGATGCCGATGACGGCGATGACTACTGGACTCATGTGATGTGTCCCCCCTGCCTCCCGTGGGGGACGGCAGATTGTTGTGGAGCGTGGCGGTGCTGTGGAGTTGACCGGTGCGGTGTGCCGCGTAACGGTGGGTCGTCAGTGGGGATCAGGGTGGATACGTGGTCAGCGCTCCACCGGGCGGACCGAGACCGACGTGGTCGACAGTGCCTCTTCCACCCAGATCTCGGTCCCGCGCGCGACGGGCGCGGCCGACTTGGCCGAGTACTTCACGGGCTGACCGCCCAGTCGCAGCAGCACCTCGCCGTAGCCCTCGGCCGGGATGGCCGTCACGACGGACCCCGAGGTGCCGATCAGGTCGGAGCCGCGCGGGGTGGCGTCCGTCTGGTCGCGCATCAGGGCCTTGCTGAGTTTCCAGGTGAGCCAGGCCGCGACCAGGCCGGCGGTGACGCCGATGACCGTGGCCACGAACGTTCCGGCCCCTGTCGAGCCGAGCACGATCGCTCCGCCGAAGCCGAGCATCGAGATGAAGCCGGCGATCACCGGAAGCGACAGCAGCCCGTCGAAGAGGCCGTCGAGCACACCGTCGAAGAGGCCTTCGAGGATTCCGCCGAAGATCAGGGAGAGCGCGAGCAGCACGATCCCCGCAATGCCGAGACCGAGAAAAATGGTCACGCGATCACTCCCCTGTTGCCGCCGCTGCCGACTTCCCCCGAGCGTTTTCCGTCGATCTGGCTGGATGATCCCATACAGCACCTACTTCGGTCACTGCCGGATTCCGGCAATCTTTACGCGTCTTTGATGCCGGACAGGTGGTCCGTGAGCGTGGTGAGCGACTGGAACGTCGCACCGAGCAGGGCCACGTGCTTCCAGCGCAGGACCCCGTCCGGGCCGATGAGGAAGACCGCCCGCCGCACCCCGATGCCCGGCGCGGACACCCCGTACGCCCTGGCGGTCTCCCGGCCCTCGTCGGCCAGCAGCGGCATGCGCAGCCCGAAGGAGCGGGCGAACGACTCGTGGCTGTCCACACCCTGTGGACTGATTCCCCAGACATCGGCGTCGAGGCCCTCGAAGGCCTCCATGCCCGAGGAGTACGAGCACAACTGCTTCGTGCAGACGCTGGTGTTGTCCCCGGGGTAGAACGCCAGCACCACGGACCGGCCGCGGGCGGACGACAGCCGGTAGTCGGCGCGCTCGAAGGCGTCGCCCGAAAGGACTCCGCCAGGGAGGGTGAAGTCCGGTGCTGCGCTGCCGAGTTGAGGGCCAGATGCCATGGGAGGCTCCTTCGCTGTCGTCTACGGGGATGGTGCCGAGGGCACGGATGGTTCCGCGATCGTGACCGTACAGTGGAGGGCACCGGGCCCCCGGCCGGCCCCGTCGGCCGCCCGGCCCGTCGACGGCGATCCTCCGATCCGGCGACCCGTACGCCCATCCGGAGCGGCCTCGGCGCCGAATACGGGGAGAGGGGGCAGCATGCCCCGCACCCGCACCTGGAGGTACGCGTGGCCCAACGACCGCCGTCGGCAGCGGTTCTCGTTCTGCACGGGGGGCGCGAGAGCGGTACGGGCCCCCCGCCGTCGGGGCTGCTGAATCTGCCCGGCACCCGGATGCGCCCCTTCGTCCGGGCTGTTGCCCGGGCCGCCCGCGCGGCCGGCGACGACATCCTCGTGACGCAGGTGCGGTACGCCCACCGGGGCTGGAACGGCCCCCGCGCGGACCCCTTCCACGACGCCGTGGCCGCCCTCGACGCGCTGCGGGAGGAGGCGGGCGAGGAGCTGCCGGTGGTGCTCCTGGGGCATTCCATGGGGGCGCGCGCCGCTCTCCGCGCCGCCGGGCATCCCCTGGTGCGGGGCGTCGTCGGGCTCGCCCCCTGGTGTCCGCCGGGGGACCCGGTCACCCAGCTCGCGGGCCGTGACGTCGTCCTCGTCCACAGCAACCGGGACCGGATGACCAGCCCCCAGGCCACCCAGTCCCTCACCGCGCGGGCCCGTCGCGCCGGAGCCCGTAGCTGCATGGTCACCGTCCGGGGCGGCGACCACGCCATGATCCGCCGGGCCGCCGCCTGGCACCGGCTCACCACCGCGCTGGTCACCGGACTGCTCGGTTCCGGCAGTCTGCCGGGCCCGGTCGGCGAGGCCCTCGCCCTGCCACCCACCGCCGAGGCCACCGAGGGCACCCTCGACCTGGACGCCGATCTCGGCCCCGGCTTCGGCCCCTTCCAGGACCGGACGGGCGCCCCGCGCTGACCGGCCGCGCTGCGGATGCGGTACGGAAGCGGGCGGCCGACGATGGAGGACCGGGAGAGCCGACGACGGCGGGAGGCATGCTCTTGCAGGCCGACACGTGCGACGACGGCATGCCGTCGTTCTTCGACCCGCGGACCGTCGCGGCCCTGTTCGACGGAAACCCGGCCGCCGTCGCGGTCCTCGACCACGATCTCCGCTACACCTACGTCAACCCGGCCCTCGAACGGCTCAATGGACTCTCCGCCGGCTCCCACATCGGGCGGACGTTCTCCCAGGTGCTGCCCGGGCTGCGCGGTCAGGCCTCCGCCCTGCGCGGGGTCCTGGCCGACGGAAAGCCCCGCGAGGAGACGATCCAGGGGGAGACCTGGGCGGCGGACGGGGCGGACCAGCGGTTCTGGCGCGCCACGTACAGCCGGCTGGACTCCGACGGGGCGGCGTGCGGTCTGATGGCGATCGTCGTCGAGATCACCGACCTCACCCGCCAGAGCGAGGAGCTGGCGGAGGCCCGCGGTCACGTCGCCCTCCTCAGCACCGCCGCCGTCCGGATCGGCACGACGCTCGACATGGACACCACCTGCCGGGAGCTGGCCGCCTTCGTGGTGCCCGACTTCGCCGACGTCGCGGCGGTCGACGTGTTCCCGGCAGAGGTGGGGCACTCCGTACGCCGCGCGGAACCCGGCGTCGTACGGCTCCGGCGGGCCGCGCTGCGGGGCGACGGCGAACTCGACGAACAGGTGCAGCGGTTCGGCCACCCCGGGGAGTACGTCGACTTCGCGGCGGACTCCGCGGTGACCCGCTGCCTGGCGGAGAACGAGCCGGTCCTCGACGACTGGGAGAACCACAGCAGAGGGCGCAGCGTCTTCACCGCGGACCGGATCACCGCCTCCCGGGCGCTCGGGCTGCGCGAGGCGCTCATCGTCCCGCTCACCGCCCGCGGCCGGCCGCTCGGCGCGCTCACCCTCATCCGGGCCGACGGCTCATCCGTCTTCAGCGACCAGGACGTGGCCGTCGCCCGCGAACTCGCCGTCCGGGCGGGCGTCGACCTCGACCACGCCCGCCGCTACCACCACGAGCACAGCATCGCCCGCGAACTCCAGCGCTCCCTGCTCTCCGAGCCCTGGGGACCCCACCCGCACGTCGAGATCGCCACCCGTTACCTCCCCGCCGACGAGGGCGTCCTGGTCGGCGGGGACTGGTTCGACGTCGTACCGCTCCAGGACGGCCGGCACCTCAAGGCGATGGGCGACGTGATGGGCCACGGGGTGGAGGCGGCCGTCGCCATGAGCCAGTACCGCTCCCTGCTGCGGCTGCTGGCGATGGAGGACCTGCCGCCCCACCGGATCCTGGAGCGGCTCGACACCATGGTGGAGCGGTCGGGACTGGACCGCGCGGCGACCTGTCTGCTCGCCGTCGTCGACCGGTTCGGCGGGGTGTGCGAGGTGGCCAGCGCGGGCCATCTGCCCCCGGTCTTCATCGACCCCGCTCCCGCCGGGGCCCGGGTCGTGCCGGTGCCGGTGGGGCCGCCGCTCGGCACCGGGTTCGGCGGGTACCGGACCGCGTCGGTGCCCTGCGGCCCCGGGACCGTGCTGTTCATGTACACCGACGGGCTGGTGGAGCGCCGGGGCGAGGACATCGACGTGTCCGTGGAGCGGCTGGCCTCGCTGACCCTGCCGCCGGGCGGACGCCTGGAGGATCTGCTGGACCAGGTGCTGGACCGGTTCGGCGAGGACGCGGAGGACGACATCGCCGTCCTGGCCTCCCGGATCCGCGAGGGCCCGCCGGTGGTGCGGCCGACTCCTCCGGAGTGACGCGCGGCCGAGTGACGGATCGACGGCCCTGCCTGCTGCTCCGGCCGGTCCCGCCTTCTGCCCGGGACCGGACCGCTGCCCGAGGCCGGGTTGCCGGGTCAGCCCAGTTCGAGGCTCGTGATGCCGTACAGGCCGGTCCGGTCGATGACCGGTTCCGGGCCGCTGTACATCCGCGCGGTGTCGAACGACGGGGTCAGGCCCAGCTCCGTCGCCAGCCGCACCGCCGCCGGGTTGACGTCGGGCACGTCGATCGCGACCGGGGTGTCCGGCGCGGTGGCCGCGAGCGCCCCGACCAGGGCCGCCGCCACCGCGGGGGACGCGGCGTACAGGGGGCCGATCCGGGACGCGGCGCGGCAGGCCCGCAGCACCGCGAGGCCCTGGAGCCCGCCGTCCCGGACCGCTGCCAGGGCCGTGCGGCCCGGGGCGGTGATCCAGGAGGCCAGGAAGGTGTCGCGTGCGGCCGGGAAATGCCGGCGGTCGTAGGCGGCGAGCAGGTCGAACGGCACGCTCCTGGCATCGACCAGTTCGGTGCCCGGCGGCGGCGGGACGTCCCGCGGGGGCGGGGGCGTGCCCTCGTACCGTGCGTTGCTCCAGCAGGTACGGAAGCCGGAGCGGCGGTAGTTGTCCTGTTGCGCGGGCACCCCGTCCAGCCCGACGGTGCGCCCGGCGAGCCGCGCCGTGCCGGCCTGCCAGGTCCGCAGCCCGTAACCCTGTCCGCGCAGGTGGGGGCGGGTCAGATAGAAGCCCAGGAAGCCGTGGTCGCTGCCGTAGCGGACGACGGAGACGGATGTGACCGGTTCGCCGTCCAGCCGGCCGAAGAGGAAACCGCCGGGGTCGGTCGCGAAGAACACCCCGCCGTCGTGCAGCCCCGGGTTCCAGCTCTCCTCGTGGGCCCACTCGCCCAGCGTCACGATGTCCTCGGCGCGGGCCGCGGTGATCTCGAAAGGTTTCGGCACGGCACAGTCGTACCCCGGCGGGTGGCTGTTCAGTGACCGGGTGCAGGGCGATTTCCGGCCTTTCGGGCGGCGTCGGCGTGCGGTCGGTGCTCGGGGCCGGCTCCGCCCCAGAGGCCGAGCCGGTGCGCCGGCCCGGAAGCCGAACCGGTGCTCAGGCCGCTTCCGGGTTCTCCCGGCGCCGGCCGCGCAGTTGACGCAGGACGAGGGCGGCCGAGGTGACCAGCGGCAGCAGCCCCGCCACCGCGTCGGCGGTGTTCAGCTTGTCGTGCGAGCCCTTGGCCCGGCGTACCTGCTTGGACGCCCTGATGACCGCGAGCGCGCTGCTGCCCAGGCTCAGCACGAGCCCGGCCTTGCTGCCGCGCATGCCCTTGGCGGGCGCGGACCGGTTCTTCGCCATCGGAAGTACCTCCAGCCTGCGGGCCGTCCCGTTCGCGGGCCGCCCTCCCCGTACACGTAACCGGGTGTCCGCCGCCCCCGCAAACGGGACGGCCCGCGCGGGCGCCGCGCCGGCCCCGTCCCGCCGTGGCACCCCGGCGCCATCCCTCGTTCACACCACGTCCGCGCGGGGGTCGTCGCGCCTTGCGATCGTCCCTGCGGAAGACCATCACGCGGGAGGGGACGTCCATGAACAGATCGAGGGCGAGGGCACGGATGCCACGGAGCGGGGCGCTGCTGCTGGCCGGGGCGCTGGCGGCGGGCACGGTCGTGGCCGGCGCGGGCACGGGAGCCGCCGCCGCGGACCCGTGCGCCGGTGGCGCTCCGCTGCCGCGCGTCTGCGCGCAGCCGGGGGACCTGATCGACGTCCGTCTCGGCGAGCTGCACCCGACGCAGGCCGTACTCGGCTTCGACCAGGTCTTCTACAAGCTCGGCCGGTACGGCGGCGACCGCGACGAGGCGGCCGGCGATGTCAACAAGCGGTTCGACGACTGGTGCGAGACCAACGGCCAGGAGGAGGCGGCCACGGCCGGTCCCGGCGCCCGGCTGGACGACCCGTCGAGCTTCTCCTGCACCGTCCCGGTCGGGCAGGAGACGCCCGGGACGATCGCTCCGATGAAGACGGCCGTGGTCGGACCGGGCGGCAAGCTGTACCTCACCGACGGGCACCACACGCTGACATCGTTCCTGGAGGGGCCCGACGGCTCCGCCGACCTGCGCATCCGGCTCCGCGTCACCGACAACTTCAGCTCCCTGCCGGCCCCGGCCTTCTGGCAGCGGATGACCGAGCAGAAGAAGGTGTGGCTGCGCGACGAGGACAACCGGCCGCTCGGCGTCGACCGGTTGCCGGACCGGCTCGGCATCACGCACTTCCGCGACGACCCGTACCGCAGTCTCGTCTACTTCACCCGGGACATCGGCTACGAGGTTCCGGACGGTGCCACGGAGTTCCTGGAGTTCTCCTGGGGGGCGTGGCTGCGCGGCGAGCACGACGTGAGCGCGTACGACCTGACGGCCCCGGGCCCGTACCTCGACCTGGTGAAGGGCGCCTCGAAGTCGATGGCCGCCCTGGACGCCGACGCGGTCGTCGACGACGGGAAAACCGCCGCCCAGCTCGGCCGGATCGACGCGTGGAACGGCGGCAAGAAGGAGACCGGCGGGGAGTTCGCCAAGCTGGGCAAGCCGCTGAGCGACCCCAAGCCGGGCAAGCTCGCCGAGGCCCTCGACTACCGGGCCCGCGTCCTGCCCGCCCCCGCCTGCACCCGTGAGGTCACCGGCCCCCGCAACGGACCGCTGACCGTCACGAGCGGCGTCACCTGCCTGGACCGGGCCGCCCAGCGGGGCCCGGTCGTCGTCCGCCCCGGCGCGGCGCTCGTGGTCACCGGCTCCACGCTGGAGGGCCCGCTCCAGGCCGACCGGGCGGCGGCGGTCCACCTCTGCGGCTCGCGCGTCGAAGGACCGGTCTCCGTGAGCCGCACCGCCGGCCCCGTACGGGTGGGGGGTCCGGGCTGCACCGCGAACACGGTCGCCGGCCCCGTCGTGCTCACCGGCAACACCGGCGGCGTGCTGCTCGCCGCCAACACGGTCACCGGCCCGCTCGTGTGCTCCGCCAACCGGCCGGGCGTGGACGACACGGGGCGCGCCAACGAGGTGGGCGGACCGCGCACCGGTCAGTGCGCGGCGCTCTGACCCGGTAACGCCGAGGTCGCTCAGACGAACAGGTACGCCACCGTCGTCGCCGCGCCCAGGCCCGCGCCCGCCACGGTCTGGGCGACGGTGTGGTAGCCGAGGGCGACCCGGGACCAGCAGACCGCCGTCGTCACCGCGTACGCGGCGATCCACCAGGGGGAGTGCACCACGGCGAGGAGGGAGACGGACGCCGAGGCCACCGCCGAGTCGACCGAGATCTTCCACACCGTGTTGACGGCCAGCAGGCCGATCGTCATCACCCACAGCGCGAGCATCGCGACGAGGATGCCGGTGGGCGCGTTCCCCAGCACCATCACCACCGAGCCGGCGCCGATCGAGCCCAGGATCACGAAGAAGATCGGCGCCCGCTTGGTGCGGTCCACCACATGGCGGTCGCCCCAGGTGCCGCGCCCGCGCTCCCACTCGATGTACCCCGCCGGGATCAGCCCGGCGCAGAGCGCCCCGAGGAAGCCCCAGAGCAGTCCCGTCCAGTCGCCGGCCGCCGCCACGCCGATGCCGAGCATGCCCGCCAGCAGGACGTTGCGCGGCTGGAGGACGTCGGTGACGGTGCGCGCCACGGAGGCCGTGCGGGCGGAGGTGGTGGGGATCGGCTCGCCGGTCGTGGTGCCGGTCATGCGCTCGTCTCCGTCGTGCGGGTGGTTTCGGCCGTCGCGGCCGCGAGGACGGCGCGGGCGCGCTCCTCGTCGACCGTCCGGTACGCGGCGGCGACCCGGACCAGCCGGGCCACCTCGCCGTCCTGGTCCGCCGCGTGCTGGGCGGCGACCGTCGCGGCTCCCCCGGCGGGCGCGCCGGAGTCCTTCGCGAGCAGGGCGGCCCGGATCCAGTAGGCGTCCGTGAGGGACGCGGCCCGGCGCGGGTCGTCCGTGTCGCGGGCGGCGGCCCCTCCGGCGGCGGCGAGCAGCCCGTCGGGCACGTAGTGGCGCAGTTTCTCGGCGGCGTCCGCGATGTCGGCGGCCCACCGGTCCACGCGCAGGTCGGCCGGGACGTTGAACCGGGTCAGCTCGCGGGCCAGCGAGGCGGGCGGGTCGAACGGCTGGTCCGGGAACGCGGTCATCAGCTCGTACCAGAGGGCGTGCAGCCGGACCTGGGCCCGCCACAGCCGGGCCCGGCGGGCGCCGGCCGCGAAGGCGGGGACGGACGCGCCGAGGGCGAAGAAGGCGAACAGCACCAGTTGCGCGGCCTCGGTGACCTGGTCGAACCGCAGGGCGAACGCCTCGCTCGGCTCGTCCACCACGCTGATCCACAGGAACAGGGTGCGGCTGACGGTGTAGCCGACGCCGATGAACATCGCGAACGTCATCATCCCGAGCCCGATGCGCAGATGGCGCCGCCGGGTGTCGAGGGTGGCCAGCGCCCACTGGAAGGCGCACACGGCGGACGCGGCCCCGAGATAGAGGTAGAAGACGCTCATGTAGAGCGTGGCGCCCCACTCGCCGGCGTGGTCGGAGACGAAGCGGTCCGAGGGCTCGGAGCGGTCGACGACGGTGAAGAAGAGGACGGTCAGCAGGATCAGCGTGGCGACGGAGGCCTTGGCCGCCAGCTTCTGGACGAGCCGCGCGAACCGTACGTGGCGGGGGACCGCGCCCGCTTCGGGGTAGCTGCCGTAGATGGCCACGATGTAGCTGAGGATGGCCAGAATTGCCACGGTGGCGGTGTAGTGCTTGATGAGGACGGCGAGGTCGGTGACGGCGCTGTTGTTGAGGCCGATGCGCACCGCCTCGGTCTTCGTCCACAGGGCGATCGCGAATCCGGCGTAGCAGCCCCACAGGGCCCGGCGTCTGCGGTCCTCCTCGTCGCCCCACAGGGCAGCGGGCATACGCCACAGGGCAACGGCCGTCATCAGGCCGGCTATCAGGTAGCCGGCGAGATCGAGGGGGGTCACGGCGGTGTTCGTCCTCGGGATCGGG
>NZ_JAAXYC010000158.1 GCF_018619185.1 Streptomyces sp. McG3
CGTCGTGGGCGCCCGTCGGACCAAGACGCGTAAGCCGCCGCCCTTCCCGGCCGGACCCAGCGATCCCGCCCTGCTCGCCGAGGCGCTGGCGCAGTTGGAGCGCATGGTCGGTCTCGAACCGGTCAAGCGGCAGGTCAAGGCGCTCTCGGCGCAGTTGAACATGGCCCGGCTGCGGGCCGAGCAGGGCCTCCCCGTCCAGCCACCGAAGCGTCACTTCGTCTTCTCCGGCCCCTCCGGCACCGGCAAGACCACCGTGGCGCGCATCCTGGGCCGGGTCTTCTACGCCCTCGGGCTCCTCGGAGGCGATCATCTGGTCGAGGCTCAACGGTCCGATCTGGTCGGGGAGTTCCTGGGGCAGACGGCAGTGAAGGCCAATGAGCTGATCGACTCGGCCCTGGGCGGGGTGCTGTTCGTCGACGAGGCGTACAGCCTGGCCAACTCCGGTTACAGCAAGGGCGACGCGTACGGCGACGAGGCGCTCCAGGTCCTCCTCAAGCGGGCCGAGGACAACCGGGACCACCTCGTCGTCATCCTCGCGGGTTACCCGGAGGGCATGGACCGGCTGCTCGCCACGAACCCGGGGCTCTCCTCCCGCTTCACCAGCCGGGTCGACTTCCCCAGCTACCGGCCGCTCGAACTCACCGCGATCGGGAGCGTGCTGGCCGCGGAGAACGACGACGTGTGGGACGAGGAGGCGGTGGACGAGCTGCGCTCCATCAGCGGCCATGTGGTGGACCAGGGCTGGATCGACGAGCTGGGCAACGGCCGCTTCCTGCGGACGCTGTACGAGAAGAGCTGCGCCTACCGTGATCTTCGGCTCTCCGGTTATCCGGGCGAGCTGACCCGGGAGGACCTGTCGACGCTGCGGCTGGCGGACCTGATGCAGGCCTACGGCGAGGTGCTGTCGGGGCGCGGCCCGGTGGGCCGGGGCAAGCAGGAGCCGGGCGCGGGCTGACGCCGCGCCGGGGGTGTCACGCCCGGCGCGGCGTCAGCTCAGTGCACGAGGGCTCCGGGCGCCGGAAGCTCCGGCGTCCTCGGCGCGTCCACCGTGCGGCGGGGCACCGAGACCGTCCGGTGGGCCGGGTCGTGGACCTCCCCCACCAGCGTCTCCAGGACGTCCTCCATGGCGACCAGGCCGAGGATCCGGCCCGAGGCGTCCGCGACCTGCGCCAGGTGCGTCGCGGCCCGGCGCATCACGGTCAGGGCGTCGTCCAGCGGGAGTTCGGCCCGTACGGTCGCCATCGGGCGCCAGATCTGCTGCGGGACCGCGCGGTCGGCGTCCTCCAGCTCCAGGACGTCCTTGACGTGGAGGTAGCCCATGAAGGGGCCGCCGCCGTCCGCGCAGACCGGGAAGCGGGAGAAGCCGGTGCGCACCGTGAGCTCCTCGATGCGGCGCGGGGTCACGGACGGGTCGACCGTGACCAGGGACGCCCGCTCCAGCAGGACGTCGGCGACGGGCCTGCTGCCCAGTTCGAGGGCGTCCTCCAGACGTGTCGCCGCCTCCGGTCCGAGGAGGCCGGCCTGTCCGGAGTCCTCCACGAGCCGGTTGAGCTGCTCGCTGGTGAAGACGGCCTCCACCTCGTCCTTCGGTTCGACGCCGAACAGCCGCAGCACCAGCCCGGCGCAGGCGCCCAGCGCGGTGGTGACCGGACGGCAGAGCCGGGCGAACGCGACCAGACCGGGGCTCAGCCACAGTGCGGTCCGCTCGGGCGCCGCCATCGCGAGGTTCTTCGGGACCATCTCGCCGATGACCAGGTGCAGGACGACCACCGACAGGAGCGCGAGGGCGAAGCCGAGGGGGTGGACGAGCCCGTCGGGGACGTGCGCCGCGTGGAAGAGCGGCTCCAGGAGATGGGCGAGCGTCGGTTCGGCGACGGCTCCGAGGGTGAGGGAGCAGACGGTGATGCCGAACTGGGCCGCGGCCATCATCTGCGGCAGGTTCTCCAGCCCGTGCAGGACCGTACGGGCCCGGCCCGAGCCCTGTGCGGCGAGCGGTTCGATCTGGCTGCGGCGTACGGAGACGAGGGCGAACTCGGCGCCGACGAAGAATCCGTTCGCCAGGACGAGGAGGGCGGCGAGGAGGAGTTGGAGCAGGCTCATCGCGCGGCCTCCAGCAGTGCCGGTGCGACCCGGTCCGGCAGCGGGTCGGGCACCCGGGTGAACCGGACCCGTTCGGCGCGGTTGTGGCCGACCTGGCGGACGGAGATCCGCCAGCCGGGGAGTTCGGCCCGGTCGCCGGGGGCGGGGATGCGGCCCAGCAGTCCGGCGACGAGCCCGGCGACGGTCTCGTAAGGTCCCTCGGGCACATCGAGTCCGCTGCGGCGCAGGGTGTGCACCCGGCAGCTGCCCTCGGCGTCCCACACCGGGCGGCCGTCCTCGCCGGGGACGGCGGTCAGCTCGGGGCGGCCCGCGCCCTCGGCGTCGTGCTCGTCGCGGACCTCGCCGACGAGCTCCTCGATGATGTCCTCCAGGGTGACGACGCCGGCGGTTCCGCCGTACTCGTCGACGACCACGGCTATCGGCTGTTCGTGGCGCAGCCTTCGCAGCAGCGCCTCCACCGGCAGCGTCCCGGGCACCAGGAGCGGGGGGACGGCGATCCGTCCGGCCGGGGTGCGCAGGCGTTCGGGGGCGGGGACGGCGAGGGCGTCCTTGAGGTGGACCATGCCGATGACCTCGTCGATGCGGTCCCGGTAGACCGGGAAGCGGGAGAGGCCGGTGGCGCGGGTGAGGTTGAGGACGTCCGCGGCGGTCGCGGTGGAGTGCAGGGCGCTGACCTTCACCCGGGGGGTCATGACGTGCTGGGCGGTGAGACCGGCCAGCGAGAGGGTCCGGACGAAGAGGTCGGCGGTGTCCTGTTCGAGTGCTCCGGCCTCGGCGGAGTGCCGGGCCAGCGAGACCAGCTCGCCCGGGGTGCGGGCGGAGGCCAGTTCGTCGGTGGGCTCGACGCCCAGGAGCCGCACCAGCCGGTTGGCCAGGGCGTTGAGGAGGGTGATCACCGGTCGCAGGAGCGCGGCGAAGCGGGCCTGCGGTCCGGCGACGAAGCGGGCCACCTGGAGCGGCCGGGAGACCGCCCAGTTCTTGGGGACGAGTTCGCCGACGACCATCTGCACGGCCGAGGCCAGCAGCATGCCGACGACGACGCCGACGCCCGGGACGGCCCCCGCGGGGAGTCCGGCGGCGGTGAGGGGTCCGGCGAGCAGCTGGGCGAGGGCCGGTTCGGCGAGCATGCCCACCACCAGGGAGGTGATGGTGATGCCGAGCTGGGTGCCGGAGAGCTGGAAGGAGAGTTCGCGCAGGGCTTCGACGACGGTACGGGCCCGTCGGTCGCCTTCGGCGGCGGCACGTTCGGCGTCGGGCTTCTCCACGGTGACGAGCCCGAATTCGGCTGCCACGAAGAATCCGTTGGCGAGGATGAGGAGAAAGGCCGCTCCGAGGAGCAGCAGGGGGGTGGTCATGAGGCCGCCGCCTCCGGGGAAGGGGCGGCGCAGGTACTACCGGACGATCCGTCCATTGCTGGAGGGAGTCACTCCTTGGGTGGCAGGGAAAGCCCCGCGGGCCCGGGAAGGGGCCGTGGAACGGGCGGGGCGGGGCGCGCGGGGCGCCGCCGCCCACCAGAGTAGACAAGAACGCCCCGCGCCGGGCAGGGGCTCAGTGGCTTTCGGGTGACCTCGGCCCGGACAGCCTCTCAGCCGCCGGCCGGGGTGTCGCCGGTCCCGGAGCCGTGCGACTCGGCGAGGGAGCGCAGGGCGCGGGCGTCGCGGATGGCCTGCTGCTTGGCCAGACCGGGCTGGATACCGAGGGCGGGCAGGCTCGTTCCGTCGCTGAGGTCGAGGAAGACCCAGGGGTCGCCGGAGCGCAGGTTGACGCGGAGGATCTCCTCCCACGCCAGCCTGCGGGTCAGGGTGAGGTTGACGACGGTGACCCCGGTGTCGTCGGCGGTGACCCTGGGCCTGCTGAGCAGGGCCAGGACACCGAAGAAGAGCGCCGCGACGAAGACGAACGTGATCCGCTCCCCCGGGTTGAGCCGCTCCAGCATCAGGGCGATGACGGTGATGACGAGGAACATCGCCAGGCCCGTGCTCAGCAGGACCACCCGGGTGAGGGTGGGCCGGAAGGTGACCGGCAGGGTGGGCTGTTCGGGCCTGGGCGCGGACATCGGGTCTTCTCTCGGGGGGTGCGGGCGGGCCGGGACGCTAGGTGGTGTCTTGCCGACAACGCCGCGAGGTGCGGCACCAGACCCCGCGAGCCCGGCGTGATCGGCAAGACACCCCCTAGAGGCGGCAGGCGTGGATGGCCGTGGTGAGGATGGCGCGGGCGCCGAGCTCGTACAGGTCGTCCATGATCCGCTGGGCCTCCTTGGCGGCGACCATGGAGCGTACGGCGACCCAGCCCTCGTGGTGCAGCGGGGAGATGGTCGGCGACTCCAGGCCCGGGGTGAGGGCGACGGCGCGCTCCAGGTGCTCGACGCGGCAGTCGTAGTCCATCATCACGTAGGACCGGGCGACCAGGACGCCCTGGAGGCGGCGGAGGAACTGCTGCACCTTGGGGTCGTCGGCGGGGGCGCCGTTGCGGCGGATGACGACGGCCTCGGAGGTCATGATCGGCTCGCCGATCACTTCGAGTCCGGCGTTGCGCATGCTGGTGCCGGTCTCGACCACGTCGGCGATGATCTGGGCGACGCCGAGCTCGATGGCGGTCTCGACGGCGCCGTCGAGGTGGACGACGGACGCCTTGACGCCCGCCTCGGCGAGGTGGGCGGCGACGATGCCCTCGTAGGAGGTGGCGATCGTCATGCCGTCGAAGTCCTGCGGGCCCGCCGCGGTGCCGGGCTTGGTGGCGTAGCGGAAGGTGGAGCGGGCGAAGCCGAGCTGGAGGATCTCCTCGGAGTCGGCCGCGGAGTCCAGCAGCAGGTCGCGGCCGGTGATGCCGATGTCGAGCTTGCCGGAGCTGACGTAGATCGCGATGTCGCGGGGGCGGAGGTAGAAGAACTCGACCTCGTTCGCCGGGTCGACCAGGACCAGTTCCTTCGACTCCTTGCGCTGCTGGTAGCCGGCCTCATGGAGCATCGCCATCGCAGGCCCGGAGAGTGAACCCTTGTTGGGAACGGCGATGCGCAGCATGAGGTCGGCTTCCTTCGTGCGGAGGGAGTGTGCGGGCGGTTTCGCGGTGGTGCCGCCCGGGCCGGGCCCGGGCGGCGGCATTGAGGTCGGCTCAGAGATGGGCGTAGACGTCGTCGAGCGAGATGCCGCGGGCGACCATCATCACCTGGACGTGGTACAGCAGCTGGGAGATCTCCTCGGCGGCGGCTTCCTTGCCCTCGTACTCGGCCGCCATCCAGACCTCGGCGGCCTCCTCGACGACCTTCTTGCCGATGGCATGCACGCCCTTGCCCACCAGTTCGGCGGTGCGGGAGGTCGCGGGGTCGCCCTCGGCGGCCTTGAGCTGGAGCTCGGTGAAGAGCTCTTCGAAGGTTTTGTTGGCCATGATGGTCCTCAGAATACGGGGTCGCCGGAGGGCACTCAGCGCCAGGGTTCGCTGACGGTGCGCAGCGTGGCCGCGGTGGCCACGGCGGCGGTGACCGCTTCGTGCCCCTTGTCCTCGTTGGAGCCTTCGAGGCCGGCCCGCTCCAGCGCCTGTTCCTCGGTGTCGCAGGTCAGTACGCCGAACCCGACGGGAACACCGGTGTCGACGGTGACCTGGGTGAGGCCGAGGGTGACGCCCTGGGAGACGTACTCGAAGTGGGGGGTGCCGCCCCGGATGATCACGCCGAGGGCGACGATCGCGTCGTAGCCGCGTCCGGCGAGCACCTTGGCGACGACGGGCAGCTCGAAGCTGCCCGGGACGCGGAGGAGGGTCGGCTCGTCGATGCCCAGCTCGCGCAGGGCGCGCAGGGCGCCGTCGACGAGTCCGTCCATGACCTTCTCGTGCCACTGGGCCGCGATCACGGCCACGCGCAGGTCGCCGCAGTTGCGTACGGACAGTTCGGGTGCACCCTTGCCGCTCATGTCTCTCCTGATGCTGGTTACGTGGTGTTCGGTGGTTCGCGTCACTGGTTGGCGCAGGTCGACGCGGGGGCGCCGTCCAGCCAGGGCAGGTCATGGCCCATCCGGTCACGCTTGGTGCGCAGGTAGCGCAGGTTGTGCTCGCCGGCCTGGACGGGCATGGGTTCCCGGCCGGTGACGGCGAGGCCGTGGCGGACGACGGCGGCGGTCTTGTCGGGGTTGTTGGTCATCAGCCGCAGGCTGCGCACGCCGAGGTCCGCGAGGATCTGGGCGCCCGCCGCGTAGTCGCGGGCGTCGGCGGGCAGGCCGAGCTCCAGGTTGGCGTCGAGGGTGTCCACGCCGCGCTCCTGGAGTTCGTACGCGCGCAGCTTGGAGAGCAGGCCGATGCCACGTCCCTCGTGGCCGCGCAGATAGACGACGACGCCCCGGCCCTGCTCGGTGACGCGCCGCATGGAGGCGTGCAGCTGGGGGCCGCAGTCGCAGCGCTGGGACTGGAAGATGTCGCCGGTCAGGCACTCGGAGTGGATCCGGACGAGGACGTCCTCGCCGTCGCCGATGTCGCCGTGGACCAGGGCGACGTGTTCGACGCCGTCGACGCTGGAGCGGTAGCCGTACGCGGTGAAGTCGCCGAACGCGGTGGGCAGCCGGGTCTCGGCCTCGCGGCGGACGGTCGGCTCGTTGCTGCGTCGGTAGGCGATCAGGTCCTCGATGGAGATGATCGTCAGGCCGTGCTTGCGGGCGAAGGGGATCAGCTCGGGCAGCCGGAGCATGACGCCGTCCTCGCCCGCGATCTCGACGATGGCCCCGGCGGGGCGGAGCCCGGCGAGCCGGGCGAGGTCGACGGCGGCCTCGGTGTGGCCGTTGCGGGCCAGGACGCCGCCGGAGCGGGCGCGCAGCGGGAAGATGTGGCCGGGCCGGACGAAGTCGCCGGGGCCGGCTACGCCGCCCGCGAGCATGCGCAGGGTGGTGGCGCGGTCGGCGGCGGAGATGCCGGTGGTGACGCCGTGCGCGGCGGAGGCGTCGACGGAGACGGTGAACGCGGTCCGCATCGACTCGGTGTTGTGCTCGACCATCTGGGGGAGGTCGAGTCGTTCCAGCTCGTCGCTCTCCATGGGCGCGCAGATCAGACCGCGGCACTCGCTCATCATGAAGGCGACGATCTCCGGGGTGGCCTTCTCGGCCGCGATGACGAGGTCGCCCTCGTTCTCGCGGTCCTCGTCGTCCACGACGACGACGGGCCGGCCGGCGGCGATGTCGCGGACGGCCTGCTCGACCGGGTCCAGGGAGAGGTTCTCGGGGAGCGGTCCGTGGCCGGGGTGCAACCAGGTGGGCTGGGCAGTCATGCCGTGGCTCCTTCCAGAGCGGGTGTCCGCGTACGCAGCCACCAGTCGCGCATCCCCCACAGGACGAGGGCGCCGTAAATGACGTAGACGAAGCCGGAGAAGGCGAATCCGTTGGCGAAGTTCAGCGGGACGCCGACCAGGTCGACGAGGAGCCAGGCGAACCAGAACTCGACCATGCCGCGGGCCTGGGCGTACATCGCGACGACGGTGCCGACGAAGATGTACGCGTCCGGCCAGGGGTCCCAGGACAGTGACGGGAAGGCGGTGAACAGGCCGCCGACGGCCAGGGTGCCGAGAGCGGCGGCGCCGATCAGCACGCCGCGCTCGCGCCAGGTGGCGAAGCGGACGGCTATGGAGCCGTCCTGGGCCCGCTGGCGGCCGCGGTTCCAGGACCACCAGCCCCACAGGGCGACGACGATGACGACCAGCTGCTTGCCCGCGCTGCCGGAGAGGTGCGCGGAGGCGAAGGCGACGAGCAGGATCACACCGGAGAGGAGCTGGGCGGGCCAGGTCCAGATCGAACGCCGCCAGCCGAGGGCCAGGGCGATCAGGCCGACGATGTTGCCGATCATGTCCGACCACTTGATGTGCTGGCCGAACACGGTGAAGGCCTCGGAGTTGAGCCAGTTCGCCGCGTTCATCGCGGGTCCTGTCCGGCCCGGTCGCCGAGCAGCCGCTCGACGTACTTGGCCAGCACGTCCACCTCCAGGTTGACCGGGTCGCCGGGCTGTTTGCGGCCGAGCGTGGTCAGGGCGAGGGTGGTGGGGATGAGGCTGATGGTGAAGTGGTCGGCCGCCGCGTCGACGACGGTGAGGCTCACGCCGTCGACGGTGATGGAGCCCTTCTCCACGACGTACCGGGTCAGCTCGGGCGGCAGGGATACCTTGACGAGCTCCCAGTGCTCGGAGGGGGTGCGCTCGACGATGGTGCCGGTGCCGTCCACATGGCCCTGGACGAGGTGCCCGCCGAGCCGGCCGCCGAGCGCCATCGGGCGCTCCAGGTTGACCCGGGAGCCGGTGGTGAGCGCGCCGAGGCTGGAGCGCTTCAGCGTCTCGGCCATCACGTCGGCGGTGAACTCGCCGTCGGCGGTGTCCACGACGGTGAGGCAGACGCCGTTCACCGCGATGGAGTCGCCGTGCTTGGCGCCCTCGGTGACCACGGGGCCGCGCAGCCGGAAGCGGGAGGCGTCCGCCAGCTGCTCGACGGCGGTGACCTCACCCAGTTCTTCGACAATTCCGGTGAACACTCAGTTTCCCTTCCGAGCAGGGGCGGGGACGGCGGTGATGCGCAGATCGGGGCCGATCGGCACGGTCTCGGTCACATCGAGGCGCAACGCCTCGGCGATCGTGGAGATTCCGGCGTCGGCGAGGGCGGCGGGGCCGGCACCGAGGAGCACCGGGGCGAGATAGCCGACGACCTTGTCGACCTTTCCCGCGGCGACGAACGCGCCGGCGAGGGTGGGGCCGCCTTCGAGGAGTACGGAGAGGACGCCGCGCCCGTGCAGGGCCCCGAGGAGGGCGTCGAGGTCGAGGCCGGGTCCGGCGGCGGCACGGGGCAGGCGCAGGACGGCGGCCTCGGGAAGGTGACCGGCCGGGGCGTCGTCGGCGACGGCGATGAGGGTGGGCGCGGTGTCGTCCAGGATCCGGGCGCCGGGCTTGACGGCGGTGGCGTCCGTGTCGAGGACGACCCGCAGCGGCTGGGTGACGCCGTCGATGCCGCGTACCGCCAGCTGGGGGTCGTCGGTGCGGGCGGTGCCGGAGCCGACGAGCACGGCGTCGGCCTCGGCGCGCAGCCGGTGGACGTCGGCGCGGGCCTCGGGCGAGGTGATCCAGCGGCTGGTGGCGTCGGCGGCGGCGATCCGGCCGTCGAGGGTGGCGGCGTACTTCCACAGGACGTACGGCCGCCCCCGGCGCACCGAGGTCAGCCAGGCGGCGTTGCCCGCCCCGGCCTCCTCCGCGAGGAGGCCCTGCTCGGCCCGGACCCCGGCGTGGCGCAGGGTGTCGCCGCCGCCGGCCGCCCCCGGGTTCGGGTCGGCGACCGCGTACACGACGCGGCTGATCCCGGCGGCCAGGAGGGCCTGGGAGCAGGGGCCGGTGCGCCCGGTGTGGTCGCAGGGTTCGAGGGTGACGTAGGCAGTGCCGCCGCGGGCCCGCCCGCCGGCCGCGCGCAGGGCGTGGACCTCGGCGTGCGGCCCTCCGGCGCGCTGGTGGAAGCCTTCGCCGGCGACGGCTCCGGCGGCGTCGGTGATCACACAGCCGACGACCGGATTGGGGCTGGTGGAGCCGAGACCGCGCGCCGCGAGCGTGATCGCTCGGCGCATGGCGGTGATGTCGGCTGCGGTGTCCACCGGGTCCTCCTGCCTCTTCGGGCACGGACTCCGGGGCCTGTCGATGACGACAGATAGAGCGGCTCACCAGCGGAAACGCCGAAAACCCGAGAACGGGAACGCCAGGAACGCACGGCGTCACGGGAGAATCCCGGCCATGCGTCCGCCGACGGCGGCGTACCGATGACAACCCGCCGCGCACTGCCTCCCATCCGGACTTTCACCGTCGGTCCAGGAATCTCACCTGGTCAACCGGCCGCTGGCTGCGGACGGGTCGCGGACTATAACCGCCGGTTCGGAATTGCACCGACCCCGGAGTGCGCTGCTACTGGTACGGAACCAGTCTGCCACGGACGCCTCACGGCCATGCGAGTGAGCAGTGTGGGCTGGGTCACAGGAAACCTGGCGCGTTTCCGTCGGCGAGAAGTCGACAACGTAGTCAACGGGGGGTCACAGGGAAGCCATCGGGAAAGTTGACGCTTAAAGGTCCAGACCTATTGACGCACTGGTCTAGTCCTCTTAATCTCTGCGTCACCTCCGAGGTTCGGTCCGGCGGTGTGCGCACACCAGGACCCCGACACGACCCACCCCCCTTTGCCAGTTGTGTTCTGCCGACCTCCCCAGGAGGAACGACCACATGCTGTCCCCCACCCGAGCGAGAGCCACGCTCCTCGCCGCCGGCGCCGCTGTCGCCGGCCTGCTGATGACCTCCCTCGCCGCCACCCCGTCGGCCGCCGCCACCGACCACGAGTCCTGTCGCCCCGACGGGCTGTACAAGACCCCCGGCGTCGACACCCCGTACTGCACCGTCTACGACGGTGAGGGACGCGAGAAGATGGGCGCCGACCACAAGCGCCGCGTCATCGGCTACTTCACCAACTGGCGTACCGGCAAGGACGGCAAGGACGCCTACCTGGTCCCCGACATCCCCTGGGACAAGGTCACGCACCTCAACTACGCCTTCGCGCACGTCGACGGCTCCAACAAGCTCTCGGTCGGCCCCGACAGCGCCGACAACGCCTCCACCGGGATGACCTGGCCCGGTGTCGCAGGCGCCGAGATGGACCCGACGCTCCCGTACAAAGGCCACTTCAACCTGCTGACCAAGTACAAGAAGCAGCACCCCGACGTGAAGACCCTGGTCTCCGTGGGCGGCTGGGCCGAGACCGGTGGCTACTTCGGCCCGGACGGCAAGCGCGTCAACTCCGGCGGCTTCTACTCGATGGCCACCAACGCCGACGGCTCGGTCAACCAGACCGGCATCAACACCTTCGCCGACTCGGCCGTCACCTTCATCAAGAAGTACGGCTTCAACGGCGTCGACATCGACTACGAGTACGCGACGTCCATGAAGGACGCGGGCAACCCCATGGACCACACGCTGGCCAACGGCCGCCGCGCGGGCCTGGTGAAGGGCTACGACGCCCTGATGAAGACCCTGCGCGAGAAGCTGGACCGCGCGGGCGCCGCCGACGGCAAGCACTACCTCCTGACCGTCGCCGCCCCGTCCTCCGGCTACCTGCTGCGGGGCATGGAGACGTACCAGATGCAGAAGTACCTGGACTACGTCAACATCATGTCCTACGACCTGCACGGCGCCTGGAACGAGTACGTCGGCCCGAACGCCCAGCTGTTCGACGACGGCAAGGACAACGAGCTGGCACAGGCGGGTGTCTACACCACATCGCAGTACGGCGGGGTCGGCTACCTCAACACCGACTGGGCCTACCACTACTTCCGCGGCTCGATGCCGGCCGGCCGCATCAACATCGGCCTGCCGTACTACACCCGCGGCTTCAAGAACGTGCAGGGCGGCACCGACGGCCTGTGGGGCAAGGCTGCCACGACCGCCTGCCCGGCGGGCGCGGGTCTGACCAAGTGCGGTGACGGCGCGGTCGGCATCGACAACCTGTGGCACGACAAGGACGACAACGGCAAGGAATCGCCTGCCGGTTCCAACCCGATGTGGCACGCGAAGAACCTGGAGAAGGGCATCGTCGGCGACTACGTCACCGACTACGGCTTCCCCGCGAACACCCAGCTGACCGGCGCCTACGTCCGCAAGTACGACTCCACGCTGGTCGCCCCGTGGCTGTGGAACGCCCAGAAGAAGGTGTTCCTCTCCACCGAGGACGAACAGTCGGTGAAGGCCAAGGCCGACTACGTCGTGGACAAGGGCATCGGCGGCACGATGATCTGGGAGCTGGCGGGCGACTACCAGTGGAACGCGGCGAAGGGCCAGTACGAGACCGGCGACACGCTCACCACCGCGATGTACGACGCCTTCAAGTCGGCGGCCCCGTACGGTGCGAAGCGCTCCACGGTCACCCTGCCCACCGAGGCCGTCAACATCGATGTCTCCTTCAACCAGTTCGCGCTCGGTGACTCCAACTACCCAATCAGCCCGAAGCTGAAGATCACCAACCGGACCCAGGCCACGCTGCCCGGCGGCACGGAGTTCCAGTTCGACTACTCCACCTCCGCCCCGGCCAACGCCAAGGACCAGTCCGGCTTCGGTACGTCGATCCTCCGCAGCGACCACACGGCCGCCAACAACATCGGCGGGCTCAAGGGCCCCTACAACCGGGTCTCACTGAAGCTCCCGGCCTGGCAGACGCTGGCCCCCGGCGCCTCGGTGGAGCTGGACTTCGTCTACTACCTGCCGACCTCCACGCCGTCGAACTGGACCGTGACCTTCGGCGGGAAGTCCTACTCCCTCATGGGTGACCTGGCCCGGGGCACCACCGTGGTCGAGCCCGGCACCGGGACCAACCCCACGCCGACCCCGACGCCGGACCCGACCGGCCCGACGCCGACCCCGACCCCGACGCAGCCGGGCGGCAACTGCTCGGCCGCGGCCTGGAACGCGGCCACCGAGTACGGCGGCGGCTCCACCGTCAGCCACGGCGGCCACCAGTGGAAGGCCTCGTGGTGGACGAAGGGCGAGACGCCCGGATCCGCCGGCCAGTGGGGTGCCTGGAAGGACCTCGGCGCCTGCTGAACCCTTCTCCGACCGCCCGGTGGTGAGCGGCTCCACCCCTCCGTCCACCACCGGGCGACCGGCCCCGTCGTCCCCGGCCCCGGCGTCCACCGCCGGGGCCGGGGGCGTTGCCGGGGCCGTCGACCGGTCCCGGTCGCTTTCCGGCGGGCCGGACCCCGTTCTGGCAGGCTGGCAGCATGACGACGATTCTGGTCACCGGCGCCACCGGAACCCTCGGCCGGCAGGTCGCGGAGCGGCTGCGCACCGAAGGGGCCGACGTCCGCGGTCTCAGCCGCCGCTCCCCCTCGTACGCCGTCGATCTGCGCGACGGCAAGGGGCTGGACGCGGCGGTCGAGGGGGCGGACGTGATCGTCCACTGCGCCTCGGCCCCGCGCGGTGGCGACGATCTGGCGGCGGGGTATCTCATCGACGCGGCGAGGCGGGCCGGGACGCCGCATCTCCTCTACATCTCGATCGTCGGCGTGGACCGGCTGCCGCTGGGCTACTACACGCTCAAGCACCGGGTCGAGCGGATGATCGAGGACTCCGGGCTCGGCTCGACGATCCTGCGGACCACGCAGTTCCACGACCTGGTCCTGCGCATCCTGTCCGGCGCGGCGAAGCTGCCCGTGCTGCCGGTGCCCTCCGGTGTCCGGGTCCAGCCGGTCGACAGCGGCGAGGTCGCCGACCGGCTGGCGGCCCTGGCGCTGGGCGGGCCGGCGGGCCGGGTGCCCGACCTGGGCGGCCCCGAGGTCCGCGGGTTCACGGACCTGGCCGGGACGTTCCTGCGGGCCACCGGACGCAAGCGGCGGGTGGTACCGGTCCGGCTGGCGGGCAAGGCGTACGCGGGCTACCGGCACGGCGACCACCTGGCGCCCGGGAACGCCACGGGGACCGTGACGTTCGAGGAGTTCCTCGACCGCCGCCACCGCCACCCGGCCTGAGCCGGACCGGTCCGCCGGCGCGTGCGCGGCTGTGGCCGGCCGGTCAGCCCTCCGGCGCGAACAGCGCGTCCTGCGCCGCGTCCCGGGCGGTGATCAGCGCACCGCGCAGCACGGCCCCGTCGCCCAGCGAACCGGCACGGACCTCGGTCCGCAGGGGTGACATCGCGGCCAGCCGCTCCTCGACCCGGGCGGCGAGCGCGGCCCCGCCCGCGTGTCCGACGGCCCCGGCGAGCAGGACGCAGCCGGGGTCGAGCACCGAGACGACGGCGGCTGCGCCGAGCGCGAGGCGGTCCGCCAGCTCCTTCAGGAAGGGCTCGCCCGCCTCCCCCGCTCCCAGGGCGGTCCGCACCGCGGCCACGGCCGCCGCCTCCTCCCGGCCGTCGGTCACCGCGCCGGGATCCACGAGGCCGTGCGCGGCGGCGAGTTCGCACAGCGCCGCGGAGCCGGCCAGAGAGTGGAAGCCGCCCTCGCAGTTGACCGACGAGGGCAGCCCGCTCACTCCGGGTACGGGGAGGAACCCGATCTCGCCCGCGCCGCCGGACGCACCCTGACGCAGCTTGCCGTCCAGCATGACGGCGGCCCCGATCCCCTGGCCGAGCCAGAGCAGGACGAAGGTCTCCCGCTCGCGGGCGGCGCCAAACCGGTGTTCCGCGACGGCCGCGAGGTTGGTCTCGTTCTCCACCAGGACGGCGGCGGGGAGCCGCCGCTGGAGCTCCCGGACCAGGCCCCGGTGCCAGGCGGGCAGGCCGGTACTGTCGCGCAGTTCGCCGGTGCCGGGGTCGATCAGCCCCGGTGCTCCGACCCCGACGCTGTGCAGCGGGACGGACCCGGCCGCGCGGGCGGTGCGCTCCAGCAGGGCGGCGGCCCGCTCGACGGCCGGTTCGGTACCGGTGTCGCTGCCGATGGGCAGGGAGCCCTCGGCGAGCGTGGCCCCCAGCAGGTCGGTGACGACCACGCTGACGCTTCCGAGCCGCACGTCGAGCGCCGCGAGATGGGCCCGGTCGGCGACGATCCCGTACAGCTTGGCGTTGGGTCCGCGGCGGACGGCCCCGGACTCGCCCACGACCTGGATCAGCCCGGCCCCCTGAAGCCGTTCGACGAGGTCGGCGACGGTCGGGCGGGACAGTCCGGTCGACGTCTTGAGCTGGGTGGCCGTCAGCGGGCCGTCCTGCTGGAGCAGCCGCAGGGCGAGCCGGTCGTTGATGGCCCGAGCCGTGCTCGGTGATGCGGGCATACCGGGATCCTTCCAGATCACCGCCCCGCCGCTTTCCGGGGCCGCGAAGTAACGACTATTTATCAGGCAGGGTTCCTGATAGTTTACGGCCCGCATCGTCGCACGGGGGCGCCGGGACCGCCGGCATCCGAGGATTCCCAGGGGAGGGACACGACGGCATGAGAGACGACCCGACCGTCACGGTCTACAGCACGGAGCAGGTGAAGCGGGCGCGGATCGCCATCGCCGCGGTCTTCACCGTCCACGGGGCGGTGACCGGCAGTTTCGCGACCCGGGTGCCGTGGATCCAGGACCACGCCGGAGTGAGCGCGGGCCAGCTCGGTCTGGCGCTGGCCTTCCCGGCGATCGGCGCGTCGATCGCGATGCCGCTCGCCGGCCGGATCAGCCACCGGTTCGGCGCGCGGACCGCCCTGCGGGGGCTGCTGGCGCTGTGGACGCTGGCGCTGATCCTGCCCGCGCTCGCACCGAGCCTGGTGACCCTGTGCGCGGCGCTGTTCGTCTACGGGGCGACCGCCGGGATGTCCGACGTGGCGATGAACGCCCTGGGCATCGAGGTGGAGAACCGTCTCGACAAGTCGATCATGTCGGGCCTGCACGGCATGTGGAGCGTGGGCGCGCTGATCGGTTCGGCGGCGGGCACCGTCGCCGCGCACACCGCGACCGACGCCCGGCTCCACCACGCCATCGCCGCCCTGGTGCTCACGGCTGCGGGGCTGATCGCCTGCCGGGGCGTCCTCGATCTCCAGAGCCGCCCGGACGAGGAGCCGCCGCCGCGTTTCACGCTGCCGCCGAAGTCGGCCCTGATCATCGGGGCGATCGGGTTCTGCGCGGTGTTCGCGGAGGGCGCGAGCCTGGACTGGTCGGCGGTCTATCTGCGGGATGTGCTGGACAGCTCGGACGGTCTCGCCGCCGCGTCCACCACGGCGTTCACCCTGACGATGGCCCTGGCCCGGATCGCCGGGGACCGGATCGTCGACCGGTTCGGCGCGGTCCGTACGGTGCGGACCGGCGGGCTGATGGCCACCGCGGGCGGGCTGCTGGTCGTGTTCTCGCCCTCTCCCGCCGCCGCGATGTCCGGCTTCGCGCTGCTGGGCCTCGGTGTGGCGGTCGTGGTCCCGCTGGCCTTCGCGGCGGCCGGGCGCAGCGGGCCGAACCCGAGTCAGGCCATCGCGGGCGTCGCCACCATCACGTACACCTCCAGCCTGATCGCCCCCTCCGCGATCGGCTCGCTGGCCGAGGCCACCTCCCTGGTGGTGTCGTTCGGCGTGGTGACGGTGCTGGCCTTCGGCCTGGTGCTGGGCGCCGGGGTGCTGCGGTCGGCCGACCGGAAGGTCACCGGCTCGGCGGCCGGAAGCGGTACGACGACGAAGAGCGCGACCGGGAGCTGATACGGGACCGGGCGGCGGTGCGCACGGGTGCGGCGGCCCGGGACACGGTACGGCGGCGCGCGGCGGGAGACCTCCGCGTGGCCGCCGCTCGGCGCACCACTACCATGGCGCTGATCTTTTCCGCAGGTGAACACCGAAGACCGGGTCGCAGACCGGCCGGCACACCGAGCAGACCTTCAGGGAGCATCCATGAGCCTCGGCGTGCGCTGGACCTTGCACGGCGACGGGAAGACACCGGCGCCCGGGGCGGTGGTCCGCCCCGACGAGCGGCTCTCCTGGCCCCGTACGTTCGGACTCGGCGCACAGCACGTGGTGGCGATGTTCGGGGCGTCGTTCGTCGCTCCGGTCCTGATGGGCCTCGACCCGAACCTCGCGATCATGATGTCCGGCGTCGCGACCGTGATCTTCCTGCTGGCGACGAAGGGCCGGGTGCCCAGCTATCTGGGCTGTTCGCTCTCGTTCGTCGGCGTCGCGGCCACGATCCGGGCGAGCGGAGGCGACGCCGCCACCATCACGGGCGCGGTCTTCGTGGTCGCGGTGGCCCTGTTCCTCGTGGGTCTCGCCGTGCAGCGGTTCGGCGCGCGGATCATCCACGCGGCGATGCCGCCGGTGGTGACGGGCGCGGTGGTGATGCTGATCGGCTTCAACCTGGCTCCGGTGACCGCGTCGACGTACTGGCCGCAGGACCAGTGGACGGCACTGGCGGTGATGCTGTTCACCGGCCTCGCCGTGGTGTGCCTGCGCGGCTTCCTCTCCCGGATCGCGATCTTCCTGGGGCTGATCTTCGGATACGTGCTGTCCTGGGTCCTCGACCTGACGTTCGGCAAGATCCACTCGCCGGTGGCCGGTGGTGCTGCCACCGACCACTGGCGCCTCGACCTGTCCGCCGTCGGCTCGGCCGACTGGATCGGGCTGCCGTCCTTCCACGCACCGAGCTTCGAGCTGTCCGCGATCCTGGTGGCGCTGCCCGTGGTGATCGCCCTGATCGCGGAGAACGCCGGGCATGTGAAGGCCGTGGGCGAGATGACCGGCGACTCCCTGGACGACAAGCTCGGCACCGCCATCGCGGCGGACGGCGCCGCGTCGATGCTCTCCACCGCCGTGGGCGGGCCGCCCAACACCACCTACTCCGAGAACATCGGCGTGATGGCCGCGACCCGCGTCTACTCCACCGCCGCGTACTGGGCGGCGGCCTGCTTCGCGCTGCTGTTCGGTCTGTGCCCCAAGTTCGGCGCGGTCGTCGCCGCGATCCCGGGCGGGGTCCTGGGCGGGATCACCGTGATCCTGTACGGGATGATCGGCCTGCTCGGTGCGCAGATCTGGCTGAACGGCCGGGTGGACCTGCGTAATCCGCTCAACCTCGTCCCGGCGGCCGCGGGCATCATCATCGGCGTCGGCGGGGTGAGCCTGAAGATCACAGACAACTTCGAACTGGGCGGCATCGCCCTCGGCACGATCGTCGTGATCACCGGCTACCACGCCCTGCGTGTGATGGCGCCCGCCCATATGAAGGGCTGGCTCTTATACACATCTGACGCTGCCGACGACTAGTCGAGTGTAAGCTTCGGAA
>NZ_JAAXYC010000159.1 GCF_018619185.1 Streptomyces sp. McG3
CTCGCCACCCCGCCTCCCGCCCCTCGACGAACGAAGAGACCGATAACATGACCACCCGGCACGACTGGACGACGACCCCCATCAGCACCGACATCCTGCGGGGCGCGCTCGACCTGGAGCGGACCGGGCGCGGCCTGCTGCCGCACCGGCTGCCCGCGCGGGCACGGCGGCAGATTCCCGACGGCCAGCTGGCCATGGCCGAATCGCAGCCCTCCGGGGTCCGGCTGGCGTTCCGCACCCGGGCCACCGCCGTCGAGCTGGACGTGGTGGCCACCAAGCGGGTCTATCCCGGTGCGCCGCCGCGCCCCGACGGGGTGTACGAGCTCCTCGTGGACGGCCGCCCCGCTGCCCGCGCCAGCGCCCCCGACGGCGACACGCTCACCGTGGACCTGGCCTCGATGACCTCGCGGACCCGGCCGGGCCCCGTGGAAACGCTCCGGTTCACCGGGCTGCCGGACGCGGAGAAGGACGTCGAGATCTGGCTGCCCCACGACGAGACCACGCTCCTGGTCGCCCTGCGCACCGACGCGCCGCTCCGGAGCCCCGGGCCGACCGGCCGACCGGTCTGGCTGCACCACGGCAGCTCCATCAGCCACGGGTCCAACGCCACCACCCCGACCGGCACCTGGCCCGCCCTGGCCGCGAACCTGGGCGAAGCCGAGCTGATCAACCTGGGGTTCAGCGGCAGCGCCCTGCTCGACCCGTTCACCGCCCGCGCCATGCGCGACACCCCGGCCGATCTGATCAGCGTCAAGATCGGCATCAACCTCGTCAACGCCGACCTGATGCGGTTGCGCGCGTTCGGCCCGGCGGTCCACGGCTTCCTCGACACCGTCCGCGAGGGCCATCCCACCGCACCGCTGCTGGTGGTCTCGCCGATCTGCTGCCCCATCCACGAGACCACTCCGGGCCCCTGCGCCCCGGACTACAGCGCGATGAGCGAGGGGCGGCTGCGGTTCGTGGCCATGGGCGACCCCGCGGAGAGCGCCGCCGGGAAGCTGACCCTCACCGTGATCCGCGACGAGCTCGCCCGGATCGTCGCCGAACGCGCCGTCACCGACCCCCATCTGCACTACCTGGACGGCCTCGACCTCTACGGCGAGAGCGACCACGCCGAACTCCCGCTGCCCGACGACCTGCACCCGGACCCGGCCGCCCACCGGCGCATCGGTGAACGCTTCGCCCGCCTCGCCTTCGGCCACGGCGGTCCGTTCACGCCGGAGAACCGCTGACGCCGGCGCGGATCCGGCGTGTCACCCCGTTCCCGGGTCCCGGTGGCGGGCCGGCCGGGAACGGGGTGGCCGGGCGCCGGTTCAGGACGGGGCCGGCGCCTCATATGTCCTCGTACGACCGGTTACGGGGCGTCCACCAGGACGCGTCCGTCAGCCGGTACGCGCGGGGCGAGGCCGCCCGCGTAGGCGGACTCGACGCGGGACTGCTCGGCCGCGTTCGGTACGGCGTTCCTGCAGCTGACACCGGCGCTGGATCCCGACATCAGCTGGGAGCAGGGGCCGGGCTTGGTGTCCGGCAGTCCCAGGCTGTGGCCGATCTCGTGAGCGGCGATACGGGTCTTGTCGTGGCCCTGGGTGACCGCCTGGCTGCCCAGCTCCACCCTGACCTGGCCGCCGGGCCGGACCGGACCGAGTGTGGCCTGCGGCCAGCCACTGGTGGCCACGATCTGTATCTCGGCACGCGAGCCGGGCGCGGCCTCGACCAGCTTGACGTTGTCGACGTTGGAGTTCCACGAGGCGACCCCTGCCGCGATCGCCGCCTCCCAGCCGCCCGCCCGGCTGTCGTCGTACCGGAGCGTCACCACCGCGGACGCCTTCTCCGCCGCCGGGGCCGGCGCGGGAGCGGCCTGCGCCGCCGTAGCCGTGGCCAGGGTGATCGCCGCGGCGACACCGACTGCCTTGATCCATCTGGATTCCAGCATTGCTGTCCCTTCACTCTCATGGGGGGCTCGGCTCCGCGCGGAGCCGAGGGAGTGGGAGGACGGTCACCGCGAACCTCACGGAGGCAAGGGCCGGTCGCCGATCCTCCCGGGGCCGCAGGACCTATGCCGCGATCGCGGCTTGATCATGCACCTGTCACAGAATGAGGCCGGAAACGCACCCTGCCGGGATCTTCGGCCCGGGCCCTTCGTCCCATCGGGTCGCCCCCGCGGCCCTGTCGCCCGACATCGTCACCATCGGGAGCATGTTCCGTACCCTGAGAGCATGCGCATGCGACCCACCCTGAGCTGGACCTCCACCGAGGAGCCGCTGCCGGGCACCACGGACCTGGAGCCGGTCGTCGAGGCGCTGCGCGGTGGCGGTGTGCTGGTCCTGAGCGGTGCGGGCATCTCCACGGAGTCGGGCATCCCCGACTACCGCGGCGAGGGCGGGAGCCTGAGCCGCCACACCCCGATGACCTACCAGGACTTCACCGCCGACGCCGGGGCCCGTCGCCGGTACTGGGCGCGCAGCCATCTCGGCTGGCGTACGTTCGGCCGTGCCCGGCCCAACGCCGGGCACCGGGCCGTGGCCGCGTTCGGGCGGCAGGGGCTGCTCTCGGGTGTGATCACCCAGAACGTCGACGGCCTGCACCAGGCCGCCGGCAGCGCGGACGTCGTGGACCTCCATGGCCGTCTGGACCGGGTCGTCTGTCTGTCCTGCGGCACCTTCAGCCCGCGCCCCGAGCTGGCGCGCCGGCTGGAGGAGGCCAACGAGGGCTTCGCGCCGGTGGCCGCCTCGATGAACCCGGACGGCGACGCAGATCTCACGGACGAGCAGGTCGGGGACTTCCGTGTGGTGCCCTGTTCGGTCTGCGACGGCGTGCTCAAACCGGACGTGGTCTTCTTCGGCGAGTCCGTGCCCCCGCAGCGGGTCGAGCGCTGCCGCGCACTGGTCAGCGGGGCGAGCGCCCTGCTGGTCCTGGGCTCCTCGCTGACGGTGATGTCCGGGCTCCGGTTCGTCCGCCAGGCCGAGCGGGCGGGGGTGCCGGTGCTGATCGTCAACAGGGACCCGACCCGGGGTGACCGGCACGCCCTGCCCCGTATCGCCCTCCCGCTGGGCGACGCCCTCACCACCGCGGCCGGCCGGCTGGGCGTTCCCGTCGACGACGGGACGACGGATACCGGACGAGGCGGCGGGGCGCCTTGGGGCCCTACCGGGCGAACTCCCTCAGGTCCTCCGCCAGCGAGCTGATGGCCGCGGGATTGCGCGGGCTCTCGACCAGGTCCACGTAGTCGAGCACGACGATCCGGTCGTTCTTGATCGCGGATACGCCGGCGAGCGGCTTGTAGGACTTCAGGAACTTCCGCTTCTCGTCCGCTCCGGTGTCGCCGTAGTTGTTGATGACGATGACCTCGGGGTCGCGGTCGACCACGGTCTCCCAGCCCACCGTCGTCCAGCTGTCCTTGAGGTCCTTCATGATGTGGTCGCCGCCGGCCTTGGTGATGATGTCGTGCGGTCCGGCGTACGCGCCCGAGGTCAGCGGCTTGTCCTTCCCGTCGTCGTACAGGAAGACGCGGAGGCGGTCACCGCCCTCGGGGGCCTTCGCCCGCGCCTCGGCGACCTCCTCGCGGAACGACGTGATGAGGGTGTCCGCCCGGTCCTCGACGTCGAAGATCTTCCCGAGGTTCCGCAGGTCGGTGTAGAGCGCTTCGAGCGGGGGCATGACTCCACGGGCCTTGCCCTGCCCGTTGCGGCACGACTCGCTGAGCAGGTACGAGTCGATGCCCACGCGCTCCAGTTCGGCGGGGGTGAAACCCTCACCCTCGTTGAATCCGTAGTTCCAGCCGGCGAAGACCAGGTCGGCGCGGGCGTCGAGGACCAGTTCCTTGTTGATCCGCTCCTTGGAGAGCCACTTGGTCTTCCGGTAGCCGTCCTTCCAGGGGACGGACGTCATGTCGCCCTTGTCGTCGGGCATCACGTACCCGGCCATGTGGTCCTCCAGCCCGAGGGCGAACATGATCTCGGTGATACCGGTGTCGTTGGTGACGACGCGCTGCGGGGCCTTGTCGTACGTCTTCTTCTCCCCGCAGTTCTCGACGGTCACCGGGTAGTGCCGGCCGGCCCCGGACTCGCCGGCCTTCCCGTCGGTCTGTGGGGTGACGTCCGCTCCGCAGCCGGTGAGGGCCAGGGCGGCCGCGAGCACGAGGGCCGCGGGACGCAGTGGGTTGCGCATGATGGTCGAGGCTCCTTCAGGAGATGGGGCGGGCAGGGGGGAGGTCGAAGAGCAGTTGGAGCGCGCCGGTCTCCGGATGCGCGACACGGTGCGCCCGTACACCGAAGACGTCGGCCAGCAACTCCGTGGTCAGGACCGCGTGCGGGGCCCCGGAGGCGACGATCCGGCCGCTGTCGATGACGTGGACCAGGTCGCAGTGCAGGGCCGCCAGGTTCAGGTCGTGCAGCGCGGTGAGCACCGTCAGGCCGCTGCCGCGGACCAGGGCGAGGACTTCCAACTGGTGGGCGATGTCCAGGTGGTTGGTGGGTTCGTCGAGCACCAGGACCCGGGGCTGCTGGGCAAGGGCGCGTGCGATCAGGACACGCTGCCGCTCGCCGCCGGAGAGGGTGAGGAAGCCGCGGTCGGCCAGGTGTCCCGCGCCGACCCCCGCCAGCGCCTCGGCGCAGAGGCGGCGGTCCTCGTCGGATGCCCGGGCCACCGGCCCCTGGTGCGGCAGCCGCCCCATGGCGACGATCTCGGCGACGGTGAAGTCGAATTCGGCGACCGCGTCCTGCGGAAGGGCCGCCAGCCGTCGGGCGCCTTCGCGGGTGCTCAGGGCGTGCAGGTCCTCACCGCCGATCCTCACGGCGCCGGCCGAGGGGCGCAGGGCCCGGTAGACACAGCGCAACAGGGTCGACTTCCCGCTGCCGTTGGGACCGACCAGGGCGACGAACTGCCCGTCGGCCGCGCCCAGGGTGACCTGGTCCACCAGCCGCGCGCCGGCTATCTCGACGGTCAGCGCGTCGACCTCGATCCGCATCAGATGCCTCCGAAGGAGTAGGCGCGCCGGCGCATGAGGAGGATGAAGCAGGGAACGCCGATGACCGCGGTGAGGACGCCCACCGGCAGCTCGGCCGGCGCCAGCACCACACGCGAGAGGATGTCCACCCAGATCAGCAGCACGGCTCCCGCCAGGGGTGCGACGGCCAAGAGCCTGCGGTGGTCCGCGCCGACCAGCATCCGTGCCGCGTGCGGGACCATCAGGCCGACGAAGCCGATCGCTCCGCTCACCGCGACGACCGCCCCGGTGACGGCCGCGGAGACGAGGAAGAGCTCCTTGCGCAGTCTCCCGGGATCGACCCCGAGTGCGGCGGCGGTCTCGTCCCCCATGGCGAGGGCGTTCAGGCGCCGTGCCGACCAGCCGAGGTGCGCGAGGCCGGCGAGCACCGCTCCGGCGGCGATCGGCACGGCGGCCCAGTTGGCCCCGCTCAGGCTGCCGAGCAGCCACATCATCGCGGAGCGGGCCGCTTCCCCTCGCTCGGCCGCGAACACCATGAACGTGGTGACGGCGGAGAACCCGTAGTACATCGCGGTCCCCGTCAGCACGAGCCGGAGCGGGGTCAGTCCGCGTTCGGTGCGGGCGACCGCGTACACGAGCAGCATGGCGAGGAGCGCGGAGAGGAACGCCGCCGTGGACAGCGCCCAGATGCCCAGCGCTCCCAGGGCCCCGAAGATGAGTGCGGCGTTGGCGCCGACCGCCGCGCCCGAGGAGATGCCGAGCACGAACGGGTCGGCCAGCGCGTTGCGCACCATGGCCTGGACGGCGACGCCGATGGCGGACAGACCGGCCCCGACGACGGCCGCCAGCACCGCTCGTGGCAGCCGCAGTTCCCAGACGATGGTGTAGGCCGGGACCTCGTCGGGGCCGATGGCACCGCCGGTCAGCCCTGCCCACAGATAGCGCGTCACCTCCGCCCAGGAGAGCCCCGACGCCCCGAGTGCCGCTCCGCAGACAAGGGAGAGGGGCAGGGCCGCGCACAGGCCGGCCAGGAGGAACGGCAGGGGCACGCGCCGGGGCGGCGCCGGTCCGGTGCCGACGTGCGCGGGGCGCGACGGCTTGGAGGGTATGCGGTCGACAGACGTGGCCACAGGCCGGTCGCTTTCGCCTCGGGCCGTGCGTCGCGCGATGAGGAGCGGCCCCGGACGGCGGCCGCCCCGCGCAGCGCCCATTCGCAGTCCACGGCGAATCGTCAGGAGCCTTCTCCGCCGCGGGTGATCGGGCTCACGGAGCCCGGGGGCTCCGTCTACCGTTGCGGGTCAGCGCCGGATTTCGACCGGACTTCCCCCGTGGCGGAACGCAGCCTAGCGCGTGCGTTCACCCTCCCCCGGGGGAGGGTGAACGGCGGCGGCACACGGAAGGTCCGGCCGCCCGCCCCGAGGTGGCGGGGAGGCCCGGACGTGTCCGGCGGCCTCCACGGTGCTCACCAGCTGACGCGGGCCGCCACCGGGAGGTGGTCGCTGCCGGTCGCGGGCAGCGGCCACGAGCTCTCCGGCTCCACGCCCCGGACCAGGATCTGGTCGATCCGCACCACCGGGAAGGCTGCGGGCCAGGTGAAGCCGAACCCGTCGCCGGCCGCCTCCTGCGCCGATCGCATCCGCGAGGTGATGCCCGCGTACGCGCGGTCGTCCAGCGTTCCGTTCAGATCGCCGAGCAGCACCACCCGCTCGTTCCGCTCGGCGGCGACGGCCCGGCCGAGCGACTGCGCGCCGGCGTCCCGTTGGCCCGACGAGAGGCCCGCCCGGGGATTCACCCGTACGGATCCGAGGTGTGCCACGTACACCGCCAGGGGCCCGTGGTCCGTGGCCACCGTGGTGCGCAGTCCCCGGTTGTACTCCAGCTTGACGTCGGCGGGCTTCGCGTCCCCCAGTGGTCCCGCGTCCATCGCGACGTCGACCGGGCGGGTGTCCGAGAGCGGCAGCCTGCTCCACACGCCGACCGTGCCCAGCACCGTGTGGTGGGGGTACGCCGTCGCCAGCTCCTTCTCGTACGTCCTCCGGGCCGCCGGGTCGAGCTCTTCCAGTGCCAGCACGTCCGCACCGGAGGCGGCCAGGGCTCGGGCGGTGCCCGCCGCGTCGGGGTTGTCGGCGCCGACGTTGTGGCTGACCACGGTGAGGTCGCCGCCCGGGTGGGACTTGTCGGTGAGCAGCCCGCCGAAGAGGTTCAGCCAGACGACGGCCGGCAGCAGCAGCGCGACGAGTGCGGGGACGGAGCGGCGCAGCAGCGCCCCGGCCAGCAGCACCGGGATGAACAGCCCGAACCACGGGAGGAAGGTCTCCACCAGGCTGCCGAGGTTCCCGACCCGGTTCGGGATGCTCGCGTGCAGCAGCAGGAACAGGCCCAGCAGCAGCGCCGCCGCCGCGAGCACCCGGCCGCGCTTCCAGGGGCCTGTCCTCGCGCCGGTGTGCCGGGGGCCGGTGTCCCCGGGATCGGCGTCACCCCGCCCGGAGTCGGCCGTGTCCACGTCGCCCTGGGCGGTACCGCCCGTGTCCACCTGCGTCATCGTCTGTCCTCGCTCGCTGCCGGTCACGGTCGCATCCTCGGGTCCTGGGTGGGGTCGGCGTACATGCGCGGGCAACCCCCGCCGATCGCTTCCGTGCGCAGCTCGTAGTGCCAGGGTTCGTTCCGGTAGGTCTGGCACAGTCCGTACGCGGCGCCGTGCTCGGACAGCCACTCCGTCGCGTCGGCCGGCCCGATGTCGACCGCGTCCCCCGACACGTGCGGCGACGTCTTCGCGGTGGCCACCCATCGGGCGGCCTCGGCCTCGGACCCGTACCGCGCGATCGCCTTGCGGAGCAGCTGATCCTGATACTCCGGTGAACGCCAGCCGCTGTTGACGGCGAACCCGACGCCCTCCCGCGCCGCCTCCCGTGCCGCCCGGCGGAGGGCCGCGAGCAGGTCCGCGTCGAGGTTGGCGACGGCCGGGATCCCGTCGTCGAGCACCGTGGCTCCGTCGGGAACCGCCCCGTCGGCCGTTCCCGGGCCGCCTCGGAGCTCACGGTGGAGAGGAGGAGGCAGGGGTGCCCTCGCCGAGGAGGGGGCGGTGGACGGGGAGCGCGGTGAGGCCGTGGTCGACGGGGCGTGTGCCGGGTTCAGCAGGAAGTGGCCGAGGGCTGCCGCGATCGCTGCCACGACGGCTACCGCGCCGACGACCAGGGGCCCGGGTGTCCGGCGGGGTGTTGTGCGCACTGACGGCGGTGGTCGAGTCATACCGCGAGTCAAGGCAGCCCGGTGTTGCCGGCCCGTATGCGGTTTTCGATACGCCGACGATATGTGGGGACTCGTAGCATCGGCCCATGCGCGTGCTGATCGTCGAGGACGAACCCTATCTGGCGGAGGCCGTCCGCGACGGCCTGCGTCTCGAAGCGATCGCGGCGGACATCGCGGGTGACGGGGACACCGCTCTGGAGCTGCTGAGCGTCAACACGTACGACATCGCCGTCCTGGACCGCGACGTCCCCGGGCCGTCCGGCGACGAGGTCGCCGCACACATCGTCGCCTCGGGCAGTGGCATGCCGATCCTCATGCTGACGGCGGCCGACCGTCTCGACGACAAGGCTTCCGGGTTCGGGCTCGGCGCCGACGACTACCTCACGAAACCCTTCGATCTCCGGGAACTCGTGCTCAGGCTCAGAGCGCTCGACCGCAGGCGCGCCCACAGCAGACCGCCCGTGCGGGAGATCGCCGGTCTGCGGCTGGACACGTTCCGCAGAGAGGTCTACCGGGACGGCCGCTACGTCGCGCTGACCAGAAAGCAGTTCGCGGTACTCGACGTCCTCGTCGCCGCCGACGGCGGTGTCGTCAGCGCCGAAGAGCTCCTGGAACGCGCGTGGGACGAGAACGCCGACCCGTTCACCAACGCCGTACGCATCACCGTCTCGGCCCTGCGCAAGCGCCTCGGCGAACCGTGGATCATCGCCACCGTGCCGGGCGTCGGCTACCGCATCGGCACGGCGTCCGGCACCGGTCGCGGCGGCGGAGAGGACCATGGCTAGGCGGCCCGGGTTGAGCGTCCGCCTCAAGCTCGCCCTCAGCTACGCCGGATTCCTCATGGTCGCCGGCATCCTGCTGCTCACCGCGGTGTGGGTGTTCCTCCTGGAGTACGTTCCCGACGACTGGGACCAGCGGATGCTCCACGAGAATCCCAACCGTCAGCTCCTCGCGTACACCTTCGCCCCGGCGGCGGCCACCGTACTGGCGGTCCTCCTCGTCTTCGGCCTCCTGGGAGGATGGGTCCTCGCCGGCCGCATGCTCGCCCCGCTGACCCGGATCACCGAAGCCACCCGCGCGGCCACGCACGGGTCGCTCTCCCACCGGATCCGGCTGCCGGGCCGCAGGGACGAGTTCCGGGAACTCGCCGACGCGTTCGACACGATGCTCGCCCGGCTCGAAGCCCACGTAGCCGAGCAGGAGAGGTTCGCGGCGAACGCCTCCCACGAGCTGCGCACCCCGCTGGCGATCTCCAGGACGCTCCTCGATGTGGCCCGCACCGACCCGAACCGCGACACCGACGAGATCATCGACCGCCTGTACGCCGTCAACGGCAGGGCGATCGACCTCACCGAGGCACTGCTCGTGCTCAGCCGCGCCGACCGGCGTTCCTTCACCCGGGAACGCGTCGACCTGTCCCTGCTGGCGGAGGAGGCCACCGAGACCCTCCTCCCCCTCGCCGAAGAACATGGCGTCACCGTCGGGACACGCGGCGAGATCGCCCCCGCGATCGGATCGCCGGCCCTCCTGCTGCAACTGACCACGAACCTCGTGCACAACGCGATCGTCCACAATCTGCCCGACCGGGGGACCGTCCGGGTCACTACCGGAGTCCGTCGCGAGACCGTGGTGCTCACGGTCGAGAACACCGGTGCGCAGGTCACCCCGCAACGGGCCGCGACGCTCACCGAACCTTTCCGGCGCGGCGCCGAACGGTTGCACACCCACCACGCGGGTGTCGGGCTCGGCCTGGCCATCGTCAAGACCATCACCCGCGCGCACGACGGGACGCTCACCCTCACCCCGCGCCCGGACGGCGGGCTGCGCATCACGGTGGAGCTCCCCGCGACAGCCCCGCCCGCCGACGGAGTCCGGACGCCGTACGGCAGGATGGAACCATGAGCGTAGTCAAGATCAATGTGCTGACCGTCCCCCAGGAACAACGCGAGACGCTGGAGAAGCGCTTCGCTTCCCGGGCCAATGCCGTGGAGGGATCCGACGGATTCGAGTGGTTCGAGCTGCTCCGGCCCGTCGAGGGCACGGACGACTACCTCGTCTACACGCGCTGGCGTGACGAGGCCTCCTTCCAGGCGTGGATGGAGGGGCCGATGAAGGCGGCCCATCAGGGCGGCGGCGCCGGGAGCGGTGAGCGCCCCAAGCCTGCGGCCAGCGGGTCCACGGTGTGGTCCTTCGAGGTCGTGCAGCAGGCCGGCCCGGCGGGCGCGTAGCCGAGCGGGCGCAGATGTGTGGCCTGCCGGGTCCGGCCCGGCAGGCCACTGCCGCCCGCCCGGCCCGGGCAGGTCAGCGGTCGACCGCCGGCAGCCGGGCCAGGCCGGTGTCTCGCATGATGCGGTCGACGGTCCCGGCCAGGAGGCTGTCGGGACCGATCACGGTCTCGACACCGTCGGGCAGCACGTCGCGGAGTCGGTACCAGTCCCGCAGTTGGTGCTCGTCGACCTCGTCGGCGATCGGCTTGGTGGCGTGCCGGGCCACGGTCTCGGCGAACGGGACGTCCAGGTAGTACCCGTGGGTCCGGCCCCGGTGGTCGGCGCGCAGGCGGGCGAGCATGTCGCCGTAGTGGTCGGCGTGGAGGATGCCCTCGACCACCACGTGGTAGCCGGCGTCCAGGGCGTAGCGGGCGGTCAGGTCGATCAGACCGATGTTCGCCGCCCCGGGCCGGTCGCGTTCGCGCAGCACGGTGCGGCGGAGGTTGTCCTGGCCTACCACGGCCAGTCCGCGGCCGAAGCTGTCGCGGAGACCGGCGGCCACGCTCGACTTCCCCGACGCGCTGTTGCCGCGCAGGATGATCAGCCGGGTCTCCTCGGTTCCCACGTTCACGGTGAACACGCCAGCCGCTGCCGGGTCCTGAAGCGGACCCTTCCCCTCACGTCACTCCCAGGGTGCATGCGCTCTCCTCCCGGCGGCTGATTCCCCGCGACCCGCGCGTTTTTAAGATCATTCTCCCAGGTAACGGACCGACGGACCGGTGGAGCACGACATGACCCTGCTGGATGTACTACTGGACGCGGTGCGTGAGGCTCCCGGGCAGGTCGTCGTGCATGTCCGCGGCGACGGCGGCGAGCTGACGGTCAGCCTGTGCGAGCTCCTGGACGACTCCCTGCGCGTGGCGGGGGGCTTCCGGGAGGCGGGGATGGCGCCCGGGACCTGTGTGCCGTTGCTCGCCGACCGCAGCGAGGACTTCCAGCCGATGTTCTGGGGTGCGGTGGCGGCCGGTCTCGTTCCGGTTCCGCTGGCTCCGGACGCCCGTCGGGTGATCCCGGTCTGGGAACACCTGGGGCGGCCGCCCGTCGTCGTGGTCGCCTCGACCGCGTCGCTGTCCGGTGAACTCCCCGACACCGTTCGCACCCTGACCCTCGACGTCCTGCGGCAAGGACCGGTACTGCGTCAGACCGCCACCGCGGGGCGCGACGACGTCGCGTTCGTGCAGTTCTCCTCGGGAAGCACCGGTGCCCCCAAGGGGGTGGAGGTGACGCATGGCGCGGTGCTGGCCAATCTGGAGCAGATACGGGCCGCCTCGGTGCTGGGCCCCGACGATGTGGTGGTCAGCTGGATGCCGTACTTCCACGACATGGGGCTCATCGGCACCCATCTCGCTCCGCTGGCCGCCCGGGCCAGGCAGGTCAAGATCGGTCCGCTGTCGTTCGCCAAGCGGCCCCGCCTGTGGTTCGAGGTGGCGGCCCGGCACCGGGCCACGGTGCTGTCCGCGGCCAACTTCGCCCTGGCGCTGGCCGTACGCCGGGTTCCCGAGGAGGTGCTGGCCCGGCTGGACCTCTCGGCCGTGCGGCTGATCCTGGTCGGGGCGGAGCCGATCGCGCCCGCGGTGTGGCGTGCCTTCGCCGACAGGACCCGGCCGTCGGGGCTGGATCCGGCGGCGGCCCAGCCGGTCTACGGCCTGGCGGAGGCGACGCTGGCGGTGACCTTCCCGCCGCCGGGGGAGGTGGCCGAGCCCCTGGTCCTGGACCGGGCCTCGTTGAGCCGTGGAGTGGCGGTGGACGCCGAACCAGGCGAAGGGGCGGTCGAGTTGATGGACGTCGGGCGGCCGGTGGCGGGCTGCGCCGTGCGCGTCGTCGACGACGCGGGCACCGTCCTCGGGGACCGGCGGACCGGGCACATCATGGTGAGCGGCCCCCAGCTCGCCCGTGGCTACCACGGCCTTCCCGATGCGAGCGCGGAGGTGTTCGCCGGGGGATGGCTGCGCACCGGTGATCTCGGATTCCTGCGGGACGGCCGGCTGTGCGTCACGGGCCGGCACAAGGACGTGCTGTTCCTCAACGGCCGCACCTTCCACGCCACGGACATGGAGGAGGTGGCGGCCGCGACGCCCGGGCTGCCTCCCGGCGCCCCGGCGGTGGTCGGGTCGACCGACCCGGTCACCGGTGCGGAGCGCGTCGTGGTGTTCGTCCCGTGGGCACGGCCCGCGCCCGAGGCGGCGGACGTACTCGAACGCGTCGCTGCCCGGGTGCGCGAGGCCCTGCTCCATGACGATGTGCGGGTGCTGGCCCTGCCGCCGGGGGCGTTCCCCCGTACGACGAGCGGCAAACTGCAACGCCGACGGCTGCGGGAGCGTTTCGAGGAGGGCGCGTTCGGGACCAGTGACGGTGGTGGTCCTTCGTCCGGAGTGCGCGGGCCGGCGGAAGCCCCGCCCCCTGTCACGAAGGCGCCCCGCGCCCGCGCGGAGACCGTCGATGCCGTGCGGGAGGCGTGGGCACGGGTACTGGGCCGGCCCGCCGATTCGATCGGGGCGCACGAGCCGTTCGGGAGCCTCGGAGGGACGTCGCTCAAGGCCATGGAGGTGCTCGTGGCACTGGAGGACGCCTTCTGTGTGACGCTGCCGCCGGCGGTCATCCGCGACCACGGCACGGTGGCCGCGCTGGCCGGTCACCTTCTGACGGTGGCGCCCGGTCCGGGGCCGTCCCACGCGGACGCCGTGGAGAGCGCCGAGCCAGGCGCCGGAGGAACGACCGCGGTGGACCCGACAGGGCCCGGCCTCACCGGCCCCGTTGGTGCCGACACCCCTGCGGCCGTCATCGGGATGGCGTGCCGGTTCCCCGGTGCCGGCACTCCCGAGGCCTTCTGGGACCTGCTCGTCGACGGGCACGACGCCGTCGCCCCCGTACCGCGTGGACGATGGGACGACGGCCGGGAGGACCGTCCGGGGGATCGGCCGACGACGTCGGCGGCTGCTCCAGCAGGTTCCGCAGCCCGGACAACTCCGACAGCCCCCCGGAAGCGGTGGGCCGCGCTGCTGGAGGACCCGGCCGCGTTCGACGCCGGCTACTTCGGCATCGGCGAGGACGAGGCGCGGGCGCTCGACCCGCAGGCCCGGCTCTTCCTGGAGCTCGCGCACGAGGCACTCGAACGTGCCGGATACGCGGGGCCCCGCCGGCGCGGTCGCAGGATCGGTGTGTTCGCCGCGGTCGGGGACAGCGGCTACCGGGAGGTCCTGGAACGGGCCGCCGCCGACGGCTCCCCGCTGCCCGCCACGCTCACCGGGAACCTGCCCGCCCTCGTCGCCGCACGGGTCGCGCAGAGCCTCGACCTCGACGGTCCCGCCCTCGCCGTGGACACCGCCTGCTCGTCGGGGCTGGTGGCTCTGCACCTGGCCCGGCGCAGCCTGCTGGACGGCGAGTGCGACCTCGCCGTCGTCGGCGGGGTCAACCTCCACCTGACCTCGACCCCGCACCGGCTGCTGGAAGAGGCGGGGGCCCTGTCCCCCACCGGACGCAGCCGCGCCTTCAGCACCGACGCCGACGGCTTCGTGCCCGGCGAGGGCGGCGCGGCCCTCGTCCTGACGCGGCTCGACGCCGCCCGCCTCGCGGACGATCAGGTGCTCGCGTTGGTGCGGGGCACGGCCGTCAACAACGACGGCCGGTCGATGAGCCTCATGGCGCCCAACCCGCTACGGCAGCGCGAGGTCATCACCCGGGCGTACGAGGCGGCGGGGGTCGATCCCGCCTCGGTGACCTACGTGGAGGCCCACGGCACCGGCACGGCCGTGGGGGATCCGATCGAGCTGCGTTCGCTGGCCCACGCGTTTCCCGAACGCACCGACGGCGAAGCGCGGTTGGTCGGCTCGGTGAAGACCAACATCGGGCATCTGCTGAACGCCGCCGCACTTCCCGCGCTGGTGAAGGTCGTACTGGCCCTGGGCCACCGCAGGCTGCCGCCGTCGCTGCACCACGCCCCGGCCTCGCCGGGCCTCGCCCCCGCCGGCTTCTCCGTGGTGACCGAGGCCCGGGACTGGACGTCCGCCGGACCTCTCGTCGCGGGGATCAACGCGTTCGGTTTCGGCGGCACCAACGCCCATGCCGTACTCGAACAGGCCCCGCCCCCGCCGTCCCCGGCCTCGCCGCCTTCGGGTGCCGCGCGTGAAGTCGTGTTCGACGGGCCCCACTTGCTGACCCTGTCGGCCCACGGTCCCGACGCGTTGCGGGACTCGGTGACCCGGCTCGCCACGCATCTGGAAGGCCTTCCGCGGCTGCGCGAGGGCGATGTGTGCCGCACCGCGAGCACCTCCCGGGACGAGGGACCCCACCGGCTCGCCGTCGTCGCCGACGGTGACCTGCGGGAACGGCTCGCCGCCATCGCCGCCGCCACGACGGGAGAAGCGGGCGGGCAGGCCGGGAGCCTCGTCCGTTCCCGGCCGCGGGTGGTCTTCCTGTTCCCCGGGCAGGGCTCGCGGTTCCCCGGCCAGGACCGGGCGCTGTACCGGACGGCACAGGTGTTCCGGGACACGTTCGACGAGGCGTCCGCTCTCCTCGGGCCCGTGTGCGGGCGGTCCCTCCTGGACTGGGCGCTGGATCCGGAGGTGGACCCCACCGCCCAGGCCGCGACGGAGGTGGCGCAGCCGCTCCTCGTCGCCTCCGGAGTGGCGCTCGCCCGCCAGTTGCGGGCCTGGGGCGTGGAGCCCGACGCGGTCGCCGGGCACAGCGTCGGGGAGATCACCGCCGCCTGCGTCAGCGGGGTGCTGACCCTCCGCGAGGCGGTGCGGTTCGCGGCCGAACGCGGCCGTCTCATGGGCGCGTTCACCGAGCCCGGGGCCATGGTCGCCGTCCGCGGGGGCGAGGAGGCCGTCGCCGCGGCGGTGGCGGAGTCCGACGGGGCGGTCGCCGTGGCCGCGTACAACGGTCCCGGGCTCCAGGTCCTCTCCGGGGGTGTCCGTGCGGTGGAGCGTGCCACCGCCGGCCTCGAAGCCCTGGGCGTCCCCACCCGTCGCCTGCGGGTCTCCCGGGCCTTCCACTCACCGCTGATGCGGCCGGTGGGGGACCGGCTCGCCGACGCGGCCCGTGCGTTGACCCCGCAGGTCCCGTCCGTCCCCCTCATGAGCACCGTCACCGCCGAGTGGCAGCCGGTCCTCGGCCCCGATTACCTGCGTGACCACGCCGAGCGTCCCGTGCGGTTCGGGGCGGCCGTGGAACGCCTGGCCCGGGAGGGGTACGACACGTTCCTGGAGGTCGGCCACGGCGCGACCCTGTCGGGTGCGGTCCGAGCGGCGACGGATGGGTACGCGGCCGACGCACCGGTGGCACGCGCGGGCGGGCCCGGAGTATCCGGAACGTCCAGAACCGCTGACGCCCCCGGGGCGTCCGGTGGCGCGACGGTGATGTGCGCCCTGCCGGGACGTTCCGACGGCCGCACGGATACGGAACGGCTCCCCGATGACGGGCACGGCGGGCGCGGGGCCCTGCTGGGAACCATCGGCCGCCTGTGGTCGCACGGCGTGCCGCTGGACCGTACGGCGCTCGACGCGGCGCACCGAGGGATTTCCCTGCCCACCTACCCCTTCCAGCGCCGCCGGTACTGGCCCGATCCGCCCGCGAGCCCGCTGCTGCACCGGGTCCTGTGGGACGACGCCGCGCCGCCCGGGCAGCCGTCGGCAGCCGTGCGTTCGGTGCTGCTGACAGGTCCCGACTCCGCGTACGTCGCCGGGATCGCCTTGCAGCTCTCCGCCGAGGGCGTCCGGACGCACGCAACGGGCGACGGGCCGCCGGATGCCGTGGTCCTGGTGGCGGGCCCCGCTCCCGGCCAGGACACCGCCGACGCGCTCGGCCGGGCCCAGGACGTCGCGCTGGCCGCCTTCGGTGAGGCCCTGGCACGGTTCGACGAGGCAGGCGCCGACCGGTTGCTGGTGCTGACCGAGGACGTCCACGCCACGGGGGCCGTTCGGGAACGGCCGCGGCCCGCCCACGCCGTCCTCGGCGGGCTGTTGATGGCTCTGCCGCAGGAGACTCCGGGCGCTTCGGCCACCGCCCTCGACCTCTGCTCGCTGGACACCCCGTCACAGCGGCTGACCGCTGTGCTGGCCGAGCTCGCCGAACTGAAGGCAGCGGGCGGCAGCACCCCGGGCAGGGTCGCCACCGTGGCCTGGCGCGGCGGGCGCAGGCTCACCCGCCGTTTCGCACCGCTGCCGGGCGGCGCCGCCGCACCGGCCGGGGCGACGCGATCACCGCTGCCGCCCGACGGCACCTACCTCATCACCGGGGGCGGCGGCGGGATCGGCGCCGCGCTCGCCCGGGACCTCGCCGGCCGGGGCCGCCCGACCCTCGTGCTCGCCGGGCGCTCCTCCTGGCCGCCCGTCGGGTTGGCCGAGGAACTCCGCTCGCTGGGCGCCACCGTCCACTACCGCGTGGCCGACGTCTCGGTGGAGCAGGACATCGACACGCTCCTCGCCGGACTCCCCCACCTCGACGGCCTCTTCCACGCCGCGGGGACCGTGCGACCCGGCACCCTGCGCGACCGGCGTGCGGAGGAGACGGCGGAGTCCCTGGCCGCCAAGACCCGGGGCAGTCTGCTGCTCTCACTGGCGCTGCGCCGGCACGGGCTCGACCCGGCGGTCCGGGTCGCGTTCTCCTCCGTCAGCGCCGTGCTGCCCGGCCTGGCGGGAGCACTGGGCGACTACGCCGGCGCCAACGCCTTCCTCGACGCGTTCGCCGCGTCGGAACGGCACGCGGGCAGGCCCTGGCAGTCGGTGAACCTCGCGGCACTCGCCGGTACGGGCATGGCGGCGGCCCTCGGAACCGGGGCAGGAGGGGGCTCCGCCACCGTACCGGGCGCCGGGGGCCGGCCCGTCGCCCTCCATCCCGCGCTGGCGGCGCTCCGTACGGCGTGCGGCGTCGACGCGGCGCAGCTGCTGCTGCTCGCCGACCTGACGCCGTCCCCGGAGCCCGCGGTCATGGCGGCCCCGACCACTTCGACGGCAGCCACAGGTGCAGGCTCCTCGATGGAATCCACGACGGAATCCGTGGCGGAACCGTCCACCTCGGGCCGGGCAACCGGCACCCGTGTGAACAGCGGTACGCGGGCCGGCACCGGGCCCCGAACCGGTACCGGGAGCGGCACCGCGGCGTTGCTCCGGCGGCTGCTGGCCTCGGCTCTGCGTCTGCCCTGCCGCCGGGGTTCCCGACGACGAGCCGTTTCTCGCCCTCGGCCTCGACTCGCTCGCCGCCGTCGACCTCGTCAGGCAGCTCGAACGGGAGCTGGGAAGGCCGCTGCCCGCCACGCTCTTCTTCGAGTACCGGACGGTCGCCGAACTGGCCGCCCACCTCGACACCGCCCCCTCC
>NZ_JAAXYC010000015.1 GCF_018619185.1 Streptomyces sp. McG3
CCGCTGATCCTCGACCGCCGCACCAAGAACCTCATCGGCGTGCGGTACCTCGGCGAACGCGCCGTCATCCGGCCGCTGACCGCCCACTTCGCCGACGTCCTCGACAACCTGCGCAAACTCTCCGAGGGCGATGTGGCAGCCCTCTCCTCGGACCGCGAGGGCCGGCGCTGGATCGTCTCCTTCACCCACGACCGTGACCCCGGCGTCACCCACTTCTACGACCACACCACCGGCGACAGCCGCGTCCTGTTCCGCCCCTACCCCCACCTCGACCCGGCCGCCCTCGCGCCGATGACCCCCGTCACGATCCGCGCACGAGACGGCCTCGAACTTCCCTCCTACCTCACCCTGCCGCTCAACAGGGAGCCGGCCGCACTGCCCATGGTGCTCCAGGTACACGGCGGACCCTGGCACCGCGACAGCTGGGGCTTCGACCCCACCGCGCAACTCCTCGCCAACCGGGGATACGCGGTCCTCCAAGTGAACTACCGGGGCTCCACCGGATACGGCAAGAGCTTCCTCAAGGCCGGTATCGGCGAACTCTCCGGCGCGATGCACGACGACCTCGTCGACGCCGTCGGCTGGGCCGTCGAGCAGGGCTACGCGGACCCGGCGCGCGTCGCCGTCTTCGGCGGCTCCTACGGCGGGTACGCAGCCCTCGTCGGAGTCTCCTTCACGCCCGGCCTCTTCGCCGCCGCCGTCGACTTCTGCGGGCCCTCCAACCTGGTCACCACCCTGCGTAACATGCCGGACTTCGCCAAGCCGTACCTCACCAACAACTGGCACCTCTACGCGGGCGACCCCGAGAACCCCGCGCAGGAAGCTGATCTCTGGGCCCGCTCACCGCTCAGCCGGGTGGCCGACATCCGCACCCCGCTGCTGGTCGTCCAGGGCGCCAACGACGCCCGCGTACTCAAGTCGGAGTCCGACCAGATCGTCGAGGCTCTCCGCAACCGCGGCATCGACGTCGAGTACCTGGTGAAGGACGACGAAGGGCACAGCTTCGTCAACCCGGAGAACAACATCGCCATGTACCACGCGGCCGACCACTTCCTGGCCCGCCATCTCCGGGACAGCAAGCACACGTGACCGCAACGAACGGCAGCCACGGCAGCAGGGCTGCACGCACCGCGCCCAACGGTCCTGTGCGGCCCGGCGGCGCGCGTCCTGCCACGGGACAAGCCCTCGTGATCCGCCACGACAGACGAGCCCGCTGCGACAAAGCCCTGGTCACGTCCGTCCGCCTACTCTGTTCCCCACCGACGCTGAGAACACCCCCTGGTGCTCCCGTGATGGAAGACGGAGGACGGCGAGATTGCCTGAAGGTGTGGCGGGGGCACCGAGCGGACGGGGACACTACGGGTTCTCGACGAAGCCGGGCGGAGGCAGTGATGAGCCCCGAACCCGATGATGCGCAGATTCCGCCCGGGACCACCTCCGACTGTCCCCGCGCCGATTCATCCAACGGCAGGCCCGAGCGGCGCTGGACGATCCCGGCGACGTCCGGTGCATGCTCCCGACCGGACCCAGACCCTACGAGCGCCGGACGCCGTACCCCACGGCAACACCCACGCCGCCCACTTCTGCCGGATGAGGAGTCGCGTCAGGCGTACTCCGGCCACACAGCAGGGCTTTGGCCCAGCTGCGGTGGTTCACCCGTACGCGGACAGGCCGCACGGGTGAACCGGAGGCGCCGGGGTCAACTCGCGGGGCAGTCGGTGTCCTTGTCCGGGCGCTCGCCCGAGACGAGGTAGTTGGTGACGATGTCGTTGGCACACTTGTTGTCGAGGAACAGGTATGCCAGGTGCCCGCCCTGGTCGGCCGTCACCATGCGAGCGCGGTCCCCGAGCGCCGTGCGCGTCTCGCGGGCGCTGTGCAGTGGTGTCGCGGGGTCCCGGCGGTTCTGGAGCAGCAGGATGTTGGACGGGCCGCTGTCGGTGATCTTCACCGGCTTCTCGGTCGGCTTCGACGGCCAGAACGCGCAGGGAGTGATATCGGAGCCGGCGGCCCCGAACTTCGGGTACGCCTTGCGGTCCTGCTCGACGTTCCGGGCGTAGACCGAGACGTCCGCAGGCCAGTCGGAGTCGTTGCAGATGACGTGCATCTGGCTGGCGAGATAGTTGTCGGCAGGCACGCCGGCCGGGTCGGCGGTTGAGCCCTGGCCCGCGTCCGACTTCGGCTTGGGGACCGGTTCGCCGGTGTTCAGCGCCTTCCAGATCTCGGCGAGTTCCGGCAGTTTGCTGTCGTAGTAGAAGCGGTCGAAGGTGACCTGCCGGAACACCGCGCCCGTGTAGCCCTCCGGGCTGGGCTTCTTGTCCAGCTTCGCGGCGATGTCGAAGTAGGTCTTCTCCACCTCTTCAGGCGTCCTGCCCAGGCCGTACTTCGCGTTCCGGGCGGCGGCGAACTTCGCGAAGTCGGGAAAGCGGTCCTCGAAGCCCGGCCCGAAGTTGCGGGCGAACGAGGCGTCCCAGCCGCTGGGTCCGGTCACGCTGTCGAGGAAGACCCGGTCTGTGGTCTTGGGAAACATCGTCGTGTAGACGGAGCCGAGGTAGGTGCCGTAGGAGATGCCGAAGTAGGAGGCCTTGGTCTCGTCGAGAGCCTCGCGCACCTTGTCGAGATCGCGGGCGGTGTTGGCCGTGGTGATGTACGGGAGGATGTCGGCCGTCTTGGAGGCCCCGCACTTCCTCGCGACCCCTTCGACGCGCTTTGCCTCCGTCGCCACGTCCGCCGCGTTCCGGGCGTAAGCGGGAATATTGCTCGGATGGTCCGTCAGCTTCAGTCCGCAGGTCACCGGCGTGCTGCGCCCGACGCCCCGGGGGTCCATCCCGATGATGTCGTAGCTGTCCAGGACGGACTTGGGCAGACCCAGCTTGCGCAGGGTGGCGGGCATGGAGAGGGTTTCTCCGCCGGGTCCGCCGCTGTTGGTGAGGAGCACGCCACGGCGCTTGTCCGGGTTCTTGCTCGCGAGCCGGGAGACGGCGATCTCGATCGTCTTCCCTTCCGGCTTCTCGTAGTCGAGGGGAACCTCAAGCCTGGTGCATTCGACTCCTGCCGCAGCGGCCCCTTCGGGACACTTCTTCCAGGACAGCTTCTCTTCATCGGCCCCGACTGACGAACATGCTGTTGACAGCGTTGTCATCAAGCCGATGGCGAGGGCTATTACAACGGGCTTTCGCACAGGCGAACCTTTCGTGGTGATCTGCGGCGCCGAACAGAGTGGCGATGGGCGACGTTCTGCGGCGCCCATGGAGCCGGGGGTGGTGTCGGACGGCACTGATTCGTTGTCACTTAATGACACCATGTCGCTGAGTGACGCGAAAGTCAATGTGCCGGACGGGCGCGGCCCCGTATGCGCGCGAGGAGGCGGCCGACGCTGCGTGGCTGCATGGGCTCGGCCTCGCGGGCGCGATCCAGGCCTACGCCAGGTCGGCGTCGACCGACACAGGGCCGCGCGGGAACCTGTTCGTCCTTTCGCGGACACCCGTACGGCAACGAACGGCCCGAGCGGCACCGAGCGGTGCGGGCGCGCCGCGCAGCCCGTTTCGGAGGTCCTGCCGCTGCTGCGCCGGGCCGCGGACGAAGCACTGCTGGGGTTCACCGACGCGGATCTGCGGGAGCGGGCGGAGGCGATCCGGTCCGGCGCACGGTACGTGCTCCGTGCCCGCGTCACGTAGAGGTCCCGGGAGGCGGGGTGGGGGCGGGCGAGATGCGACTCGCCACGCCCCCGCTCGGGTCGAACAGCAGTCCCTGGGCTGACTCCAGCCTCGACAGCCTGGCCGATGTGGCCCCGTGATTGCGGTCAGCGGCAGTCGTTGAGCCAGTGCCCCGGGATCAGGTCACGGACGCGGTCGAGGTCTTCTGCCAGCCGGCGCCGGCTGTTCGCGCGGCTGGCCGCACTACGCGGAAGCTGAGATTCCCCTCACTCGGTCGAGTCGTCCTGGCGGGGGCAGTGCGGCGGATTCGTTGACAAACTTATGGATGCGGTACGAGCGGGTGGCATGGGGATGTGATAGCCGTCGGCGCAATCCGGGGGCGAGACCGGTGATTTCGGGGTGTTCGCTCGCACCGCCAGTTCCCGCTGACCGATTCTGACCGGCGGCGCGGTGATCGCCGTACACCGGCGGCGGGCGGACGATGATCCCGTCCGGACATCCGGACGGAGCTGACATCCCCGCTCCGGACCATCGAACGAGGCCCCAGGAATTCCCCCGGATTCATGGGGCCTCACGCATGTCCGCTTCCGACCGGCGCCCGCAACTCCGGACGTCGGTCGGTTCAGTGCCTTCTTGGAGCCGCATGGGGCGATCAACTTGCTGACCGACCCCGACGAGCACCGGGCGCGCCTGTTGTCGCTCATCCCTCGTGACGCACGTTTGGAGGATCCCCGAAGCGATGCGCTCATAGCGGAGGGCGGACCGGCGTGGGAATTGTGGGAACGCCTGGCCGGTACCAACCAGTACCCCGGCAAGCCCGACGGCAGCGGTCCGGTTGTCGCTCTTCGAGCGACCGAAGGCAGACCACTCCTTCCGGGCAGCGCTGGTCGGGGCCCTGCGGGCGGACAACGGGGCCTTCTACGATCAGTTGGTCCGTCTCCGCAACACGGCGGGGATCGGTGAGGACATCGACATCCTGCGTGTGTTCGACGTCATCGCCTGGATGCATCAAGGACGGCAGGGACAGGTTCCGACGAGCTGAGCTCCCGGGTGAAGTGCGGCGGGGAGGTGTAGGCGGAGCTCACCGAGCTGCCAGCCTGATCGGCTGCCCCCACACCTGATCTGCTTCCGATGACGTCCCACGCGAAGCGCGTGGCGATGGTGGAGCCTGCTGGGAAGGGTGCCCGACACTTAGTCCTGGCATGAGGCCGACCAGGTCACGTCTATGCAGGGAGCACCTCGGCATCAACCGGTGGGCGGTCGGCGGTACATGTCGGCCAGGCGGAAGGCCAGGTCGGCTCCGCTCGGAGAAGGCCGGGACGCCGTTCACGGGCGTCGTGGTGAGTGCGTCGATCCAGTCGAACGTCATCGTGTCGGCCCCGTGGCCGGGCTGGCATGGTACGGCCGTGGAGGTTCCGATGTATGGTCCGCAGATCGATGAGCACTCGGGCTCCACTGACCTGGGGTGTTGGTGCTGGTGAGCATTCACGGCTGCGGACGTCGTTGCCTGATCATGGGCAAAAGCCCTCTGTGAAACCTTTTGCGTGGTGACGCGCGGTAGTGCTCGCTGTCGTACGTACCCGGGCGCGCGCGGGTGTGAGTGTGGTTGGAAACGGCTCCTCCGGTGTGGCGGCCAGCAGGTCGCACGCATGACGGACCGCTGGAGTTCTGAGGGGGAAGGGGAGCTTCAAGTGTCGCGATGATCGCCGGTTTGGGTAACCGGCAACCATCGCCTGTGTTGCGGCGGCCGAGGACCAGGGTTCTCGGCCTGGGGCGCCGCCTTGTGCGGATGGTGTCGTGGCCCCGGTGGTCTGCTTCCAGAGGTCGCGGACCGTCGCTGTGCCGTTGAGGGCTCGCCGCAGGTCCCGCGCTGGCCGAGCAATGGTCTCCGGGCGGACCCGTGGTGACGGGACCGGTCAGCTGTGATTGGGTGGCTCGCGAGTTCCTGCGGGGAGCAGGGGAGAGAAGGCGAGTCGGTGGGCGTGGTGGAGTATCCCGAGGGGGTGCGGGCTGACGGGCTGCCGGCGGTGTTGTCCGACACCGAGCGACTGGCCGTGCTGGAGGCCAGCGGCATGATCGGAAGCGCCCCGGAGCAGGTGTTCGATGACCTGACCAGGTTGGCGGTTTCGGTCACGGGTTCAGCGATCTCCGCCATCACGTTTGTGGGAGAGGCGCGGACCTACTGGAAGTCGGTGCCGCACCTGCCGTATGGCGGGCTCGAACACTGGCAGAACGGGGTGGGGGAGAGCTTCTGTTACCTCGCCGTCGGGGCGAACGGCCCGTTCATCGTGGAGGACGCAGCGAAGGATCCCCGCACCGCTGGGCATCAGGCGATAGGGCCGTGGGGGGTCGGGGCCTGGGCCGGGTTCCCGATCGTCACCACCGACGGGCATGCCATCGGGACCATGTGTGTGATCGACGCGAGCCCCCGCAAATGGCAACCGCAGGAACTGGAGACACTCGCCGTTCTGGCCCGGGCGGTGAGCAACGAGATCAACCTGCGGATCTCGCTGAACAGCGCGCAGAGCGCCCTGGCCACAGCCCAGAGTGCGCTGGCCACCTCACAGGACCTTGCTCGTAGCCTCCAGGAAAGCCTGCTGCCCCCCGTCCTACGGCCGGTGCCCGGGATGGACGCCTCGGCCCGCTACCTGGCTGCCACCGGTGACATCGAGGTCGTCGGTGACTTCTACGACCTCTTCAACGCCCGCGGACCGTGGTGGACGGCCGTGCTGGGAGACGTCTGCGGCAAGGGCATCGAAGCGGCGAAGGTGACCGCCTTGGCCCGCTACACCCTGCGCGCGGACGCCGGGGAGCACCTCTCGCCCGCCGAGGTACTGGATCGGCTGAACGCCGCCATGCTCGCCCAGCGCGCTCCGCGCTTCCTCACCGCCGTGCAGGCGACCTTCCGTACGACCCCCGCCGGGGCGGCTGGGCGGCTCTGCCTGGCCGGGCATCCCCCGGCCCTCATCCGTCGGGCCAACGGCCGCGTCCAGCCGGCCGGAGTCCCCGGCACATTCCTCGGGGTCATGCCCACCGTCCGCCTCACCGATGTACGGTTCCGCCTCGCACCGGGCGACCTGCTGTTCCTCTACACCGACGGCGCCTGCGAAGCACGCCCGAACCCCCGCAACTCCCTGCCTCTCCGGCCGATCTTCGACGAGGAGGCCCTCGCCGGCGCCCTGGCCGACACCCGCGGCATGGATGCGGCGGCCACCAACGCCTACATCGCCGAAGTTCTGGCCGGCCACCACGGCGGCTGGGCCAGCGACGACACCGCTCTCCTCTCCCTGCGAGTGCCCCCGAACCCCTGATCCCCGAACGGGCAGACGTCCAGCAGTGCCCCTTCCGGCGCAAGAAGTACATGAACCGCGCCACAACGGACAGAAGGCACATGACATGCAGGAACGCCGACTCGATGATCTGCTCGTCCGGATCACCGGGCACACCCGTCCGAACGCATGCGTCCTGGCCCTGCTCGGCAGTGCCGGAGCGTGGAACCTCGCCGCCCAGGAGCAGGCGTTCCACGACGCCGGCGCAACGGGGCGCCCGCTCGTGGTCGACCTCAGCGGCTTGGACTTCGGCGACGAAGTCTTTCTCGGCCTCCTGCTCCACGCGCACTCTTCCCCCCGCGGGCTCGTCCTGATCAGCCCCGCCACCGGCAGCTTCGCCCGACGCCTGCACCGTACGGGCGTCGAGGAACTCTTCAACACGCAGAAGACACTGCCTCTCGCCCTGGCCCAGCTGCCCGGCTGAAAAGAGCCGCTCGGGACTGTTACTGCCCGTGGTGGTTGCCCAGGGGATGGCGGATCTTCTACTACTGAACGTTACCGCTGTCCATGATCACGCGGAGATACTCACGGAGTCGCGGAACCTGCATCCGCTGTAGGGAGCGCGGCTTCATGAGTAGCGGATCCTGCGGTAACGCCGATTTCCGCGCACGATGAGCACTGCACGCGTCGGTTGCCGGGCTTCAGGCGGCAGTAACTATAGGTCGTGGCTCGAAGCGCAGCTCGCCGAGCAGATCTCCGGCGCACCCTCCTGAGTAACAGATTGTCGCGCCTTCAGGTGATCCGGCCGGTGGCTGAGACGGCGACCTGCAGTGATGTAGGGACAGTTGTTGGCTCCACTGTGAGCTGGGAACAGATCAGCCCTGGCGGCCCGTGCCGGGGCTGATGTCTTCTCCAGGCACCGCCAGTGGTCGGCGGTCTTGCGTGCGGGGGGTACGGGGCAGCTGGTCTGCCGCTCGGATGTGGTGGTGCATGGTGGCGGCGTCGGCGTCCAGTCCTCGGTCGGTGTAGATGGAGGCGGCCTCCTGCCAGCGGCCGATCGCCTCGTTCACGCGTCCGAGGTGGAGCAGCGAGGTGGCGAGGACGGCGAGGGGCCAGGCGAGCGTCTCGTCGTGGCTGCCGAGGGACGCGCGGCCGAGTGCGATGGCGCGTCGGCAGTGAACGATAGCCGTGTCGTGGTCGCCGATGCCCTGCCAGCCTCTGGCGATGGTCGCGAGTGCGCATGCCTCGCCGTCGGTGTCGCCGAGCCGGTGGCGCAGCGTCGCGCTGTGTGTGCCGTGGTCGATGGCCTGCCGGTGGTTGCCGAGATCGGCGTGGAGTTCGGCGAGGTTGCCTTCCGCGACGGCTTCCCACCGTCCGGTGTCGAAGCCCCTGCTGAGTACCCGCACCTCTTCGAAGTGGTTCAGTGCTTCGGGGAACCGGGTCTGCCGACGCAGCAGCCGGCCCAGTTCGGTGCGGGCGGCGATCTGGATGTGGATGTTGCCGGCGTCCTGGGCGAGTGCGCAGGCGCGGGTGAGATCTGGTTCCGCGTCAGGATGTTGCAGGTGCGCCAGTGCTTCTCCGCGGGCGAGCAGGGCGTTGGCTTCGTGCTCGGTATGGCCGGATCGCTGTGCCGCGTGCAGGCCTGCGGTGGCGGTGTCGATGCGCTCCTCCCAGCCTCCCATGAGTTGGAGGAAGCCGAGTGCGTCGATGAGGTGCAGGGCGTGGCGGTCCATGGTGTGGTCGACTGCGTGGTGCAGGGCGGCGACCAGGTTGGCTCGTTCGGCGGTGAACCAGGCCCAAGCGTGGTCACGGTCGGCCACGGGGTGGGGATGGGCGGGTTCGGCGGGGTCCGTCACGACGCGCGTGCAGGTGGGGTAGAGCTGGCGGTCGGCGGTGTGGGCGGTGTGGCTGTACCAGGTGAGCAGGGCGTCGAGGGCTTTGCGGCGTTCGTTCTCGGTGTCATGTTCACCGGCCAACTCGTTCGCGTAGGCGCGTAGTAGGTCGTGGAATCGGTATCGGTCGTGCGTGACCGGTTCGATGAGGTGAGCGTCGGCCAGTGCGTTGAGCAGTTGCCGTGTCTCGCGGGGTGGCAGGTGTGCGAGGGCCGCCGCGGCGGGTGTGGAGATGTCCGGGCCGGGGTGCAGGCCGAGGTGTCGGAACAAGTTCGCCTGCGGCGGGGTGAGTTGTTCGTAGGACCAGTCGAGTACGTTGCGGACCGCGGCGTAGGGATCTTGGCCCCAGCTCAGTGCGTTGAGTCTGGAGTCCTCGTGGGCGAGTTCGGCGGCGATGTCGGCGACGGAGGCGTGCTCGTAGGCGGCTGCGCGCCCGGCGGCGATCCGCAGCGCCAGCGGCAGGCGTGCGCACAGCCGGATGAGGTTCTCGACCGAGGCTGGTTCCGCTTGGGCCCGGGTGGGGCCGATGATGCCGACGACCAGGCTCAGGGCTTCGGCCGGGGAGAGCACGTCGAGGGTGAGCCGGTGCGCGGCTTCGGTGACTACCAGGCCGGTCAGGCTGTCGCGGCTGGTCACCAGCACCATGCAGCCGGGTGCTCCGGGCAGCAGCGGCCGGACCTGCTCGGCGCTGTCGGCGTTGTCCAACACGATCAGCATGCGCCGTCCCGCCGCGAGCGAGCGGAAGAGTCCCGACCGGGCGCCGGTCCCGGCGGGTACCGCCGCCGGGTGTACGCCGAGCGCGACCAGGAAGTCGTCGAGTACCTCGTCCGGGCTCGCGGGCTTGCCGGGACCATAACCGCGCAGGTTGGTGTGGAGTGTGCCGTCCGGGAACCGGTTCTGGACGCGGTGGGCCCAGTGCACCGCGAACGTCGTTTTGCCCACTCCGCCTGATCCGTCGAGTGCGGAGATCACCACGGCCTGCCCGCCGGTCGGCGGTAACAGGGTGTCGAGTGCGGCCAGGTGATCGGCGCGGCCGGTGAAGTCGCGGATCGTCTGCGGCAGTTGCCTCGGTACCGGCGGGGCGACGTTCCAAGACCGCCTCGGGGCGGGCACGACGCCGACGGGCCGGGCCCGGTTGTCCGGACGGGGGCGGGGTTCACCGCGCAGGATCTGCTCGTGCAAGCGTTGTACGTCGGGTCCGGGGCCGACTCCGAGTTCTTCGGCAAGGTGGGCTCTGAGGCGGTGGAAGACGTGCAGCGCGTCCGCGCGTCGGCCACAGCGGTCCAGCGCCGTCATCAGCTGCGCGTGCAGCCCTTCGCGCAGTGGATGGTCGTGGACGAGATCCGCCAGGTCGTCGGCGGCCTCCTGATGCTCGCCGAGTTCCAGCCTCCATCCTGCGGACAGCTCCAGCGCGCTGAGCCGCTGCTCGTCCAGCCGTGCGGCGGATCTGGTCAATGCCGCGGTGCCCAGTCCGTCGAGCGCGGTCCCACGCCAGAGGTTCAGTGCCGTCCGGATCCCCCCGACTGCCCGCTCCAGCCTTCCCTGGGCGGCGTGGCGGCGGCTGTCGGCGACTCCGGCGGCGAACCGGAGCGAGTCGAGATCCTGTTCACCGATACGGATCAGGTAGCCGGGGTCCTCGGTGCGGATGAGCCGCTGCTCGGTGTCGCCCAGCCGTTCACGCAGTGCCGAGACGGAGTTTCGCAGCTGCTTGACGGCGGTGGCGGGTGGCTCGTCGTCCCAGGTCATCTCGGTGAGCCTGGGCAGCGGCACCACCGAGTTCGGTGCCAGCAACAACGCGGCCAGCACCCGCTGCCGACGCGCTCCGGGTATCGGCATCCGTTCCTGGCCGGTCCAGACCTCAAGCGCGCCGAGTACACGAAAGTCCATCCCCCGAACTTCCCCCATCACCGAAAGCGACCCAATCGGAGCATAGCGTTCACGGGCATGTCCACTCAACGCCGATGGTGACGCGGTGATGACGCCGTGGGGACGGCACGCGAGACGGTGATCGCAGTCGGCACCCGCTCCCGCCGGCCGGGGCCGGGCGTCGTCCGTGTCCCGCACAGTCCGGGCAAGGGACAGGGGGACTTCTGCGTGAGCGGCATCAACCGGGTGGGCGAGGGCAACGTGTCCGCCGTCCACCACCAGGAAACCGAGGAAGGAAAACAATGAGAAAAACCATCGCCAGTCTGTTCTCCGCGGCCGTCGCCGCCACATTCCTGGCAACGGCACCAGGAGCGCATGCGGCACCCGCGACGGCAAGCGCGATCGATCCCGCAGGTGCCCAGGCTTCGGACAGGTACACGTTCTACTGCGGGGCAGCAAACGTATGGACGAAGTGCAGCCATTCGGCGGGTGAATTTCCTGGCGTGGCCGAATGGGAGGGTGTCGGTGGCGTCTCCCCGAGTGCTCACATCCTGGTCAACAATCACGCGTCCGGAGGGGAAGCCTGTCGCATCATCGTCAACGGGGGCCGCTTCGACGTGAGGTACATCGACCCCACGTACAACAGCTGGACATGGCTGGGCAACACCGGGCCTAACCCTGTGGTCCAACTCGAATGCATCCGCCGGAGCCAGAGCGGCGACGCGGGAATCGGGGGCTACATCCAGTTCAACTACTAGCCCGTCCCTTTCCCGGGCATGGCGGCCGTTGAGCCGGAAACGCGAAGGTGCCTTTCTGATCTGGGACGACGAATCCTGTTGAGGGATTCCCTCAGCTCAAGCGGAAGGGCACCTTCTGCGTGCACGTGCAACACCCACGGCTGTCCTGCTGTGCTCCACCACCATGCCTGCGCACCGTGGGAGTTCAGTCGGTGATGGACGAGGCGGTGGCCAGCCGGACGAGGACGCTGGCGGCGTTCGCCCTGACGGTCGGGAGTGATGCCGCAGTCGCGGACTCGATGGGGCTGAACGAACGCGAGGTGCGCGTCGCGCCGCGGGCCCCCGCTACCCGGGATCGTCGACTTCTTCGAAGAGGGCGCCGCCACGGGCAAGGGGGTCCTGGAGCTCATCGGCACGGACATCGCCGCGTTCTGCGACGATCTGATCAAGGACTCACGCACCTACGCGGATGTCTGTCAGGGGCCCATCGGCGGGGAATCCGGCACGGCCGAGAAGTAGCACCCGTCGCCTTGCACCAGTCGATTTAGCCCGCCCGCGCGGTTCGTTCGCCTCGGTACAGCGCGCATAGATACGGGCCGACCGGCCACCAGATGCCGCCGCAGATCCTGCCCACCGAGGTGGTCGAATAAGATCGCCGCCGAGGCTCAAGCGGCTCATCCCGGGCCGGCACATCCGGCTCCGCTTCACCGACCCGGTCGCGTACCAGTCCGCCGCTGACGTCCTGCGCGAAACCACCCGGGACGACGAGGCGCTGTCGCTGTCCATCCCCAGCGACGGCAGTCAGCGCGAACTGCGCTCCATTCTCCGGCCAATACCATTGTGGCGCGCGGCCCTTCACCGACAGCGACCGTCCTGGTCGGTCCTGCCGGCGGAGTGGAGCCGGGGTGGGTCGCCACGGTGGCATCCTTTCCCGGCCGACTGACGGCGTTCCGCCACATTCCAATGGTGCATTCAGCAGCAGGGAAAGGTTCGTGGAGGCACTCCGAGCCCACGCGCGAACGGATGCTCAAGGAGTCCACACGCGCTGCGAGATCACAGCACAATGCGGCCGGTGTGGATGAGCACCCTTGGCCGGCCTCGCCCGTCCACCGTGACCGGGCGGACCCCCGGGGCGCATGAGGATCCGCGTCGCGGCGGGTGCAGTAATCAGGGCGCGGAGATCGGACCGGGTAGTCAGGCCCTACCCGGGCTGCGGGATGATCCGTCTCCGGCTGCACCTTCCAGCGCTTCCATCACCTTGTCCACGGCTTCCTGAACGGTCTGCCCGCGCGGCAGATCCGGTGGGGTTCCGACGACGGCTCGTTGGGCGAATCCCGACTCGACATGGTCCAGCCGCAGGTCCAGGACATCCACGCCCTTGCGGCGTTGCTCACGACGGACGCAGGACAGCCAGCACGCGAGCGCCGCCTTGGACGCTGCGTAGTCCGCCATGCCGGCCGGAGCCACGTCGACGACGATTCCGGTGACAGCGGCCACGAGACCTCCCCGCGGTACCAGAGGCAGGGCAGCGCGCAGAAACGCCATGGGCGCGAGGGCGTTCACGGTGACCAGGTGCTCGGCGACAGCGTCACCGACGTCCTCTGCCGGTCCGAAGCCGGCGACCCCGACGCAGACGACGACCGCGTCCAGGCCGTCCAGCGCTTCATGGGCCCATGCGACCGTGTCGGCGCAGATATCGAGGTCGTAGGCGTCGAAGCGTCGGGACGGTACGTCGCCACAGACGCCGGCGAGCCGTGCCAGGGCTGCCTTGTCGCGTCCGGCGATCGCGATGTGCGCTTCCTGCTGGTGCAGCCGCTCGGCCAAGGCGCTGCCGATGGCGCCGGTGGCTCCTGGGACGAGGATGCGTGCGCCTGCGATCTTCACTCCGACTCTCCTGTCTGTCGTTCCTGTGAAAAGACTTCCGGCCGTGTGTGACCCACGGATGCAGCGCACGCTGAGGTGGTGACCGGCTCGGCGGTGACACACGCGATCCCACCTCTGCGACCGCGTGATCCGGACAGGCGTGAGCGTCGGGTCGCATCCGAGCGGGCCTCGCAGGTCGAACAGCCAGGCGAGCGGACGCGTCGCATCTCTCCCAGAATCGGATGACGGCTGATCCCACAGGACTGAGAGGACCCCATGCCGCGCATCGTCGTCGTCAGCCCGCCGTTCGCCTCACACGCTGCCCCTCTGGCGACGCTGGCAGGGGCGCTCGGTGCGCAAGGTGCCGACGTGTACTTCGCTTGCGGCGAGGAATTCGCCCACCTCGCACGGGGCGACAGCATGACCTTCATCCCACTGGCCGTGACACAGAACGCCAACACCGGTGTCGCAGAAGCGACCCGGCAGCCCTCGACCGAAGCGGCACGACTGGGAGAGTTCCTGGAAGCCACCCGCGCCGGCGCAGTGCCGACTCTGCTCACCCAGGCCCGGCACCGGCGGGCGGACATGCTCGCCGACCCCGAGGACGTCCTGCGGAAGCTGCGCGTCCTCGACGAGCGGCTGAAGCCCGACTGGTACGTCACGGACCAGCTCAGCTTCGCCGTGACGCTCGCTCTGCACTGCATGGGTGCACCCTATGCAACGTTCTGCCCGGGGCATCTCACCTGTCTTCCGGCGAGCCCCGAGGCGTACTTCGGTGTGCCCTACGACTGGCCCCGGGCGCTTACCCGGTGGCGACCGTGCGCGAACTCAAGCAGCAGGACGGCAAGGACATCTGGCTCCTGGGCGGCGCCGAACTCGCGGGCTCCCTGTACGCCGAGATCGACACGCTCATCCTCAAACTCGGCCCGCTGACCATCGGCGACGGGATCCCGCTGTTCTCCCGCAAGGCTGTCTTCGACCCGCGCACCTGGACACTCGCAGACCACACCGCCCTCAAGAGCGGCGCGGTATTCCTCACGTACACGCGCGTCGGCAGCTGAACGCTCCGGACGAGCGGCGCTTGTGGAGACCGGGCGCGGGCGCGCTCAGAGGGTCACGCAAGCGCCGCCGTGCCGCGGCGCCAAGGCCGTGGACGGCCGCACCCGAGGCGAGCAGCGCGGGGGCGCCCGAGCTGGCTCGCGGGTGCGCGACCTTCGGCTCTGAGCATGATCAGGACCTTGCGACACGCACCCGTCTACCAGGAGCTTCTCCACGCCCGGACACCGATCCATTCGTGCCCGCGTCGTGCTCGGCTACCTGCGAGCCGGGCGCGAGCTGGATTCGGCCGAGCTGGCCGCTCAGGGCCGACTCGGACTCCCCTCCGGTGTGCTCAGCTGTGTTCAGCGAGGAGCAGTACCGCCCGGGGACTCTGCGCCCAGGAGCGTGAGCAGCCCGGGGAATCTTTTCTCGATGTCTGCGCGACGTAGTCGGATGCCCTTGCGGTTGCCGTAGTCGATCTCGTCAATGAGACCTGCCTCGCGCAGGACGCGGAAGTGGTGGGTCTGGGTCTGCTTCGAGATCGGAAGATTGAACGAGTTGCAGCCCCGCTCGCTGTCGCTGCGGTCGGCGGCCAACTGCGTCATCACCGAACGACGGTGCTCGTCGGCGAGGGCTCGAAACACCGCACCCAGATCGAGCGTATCGGCCTCCGGGCCGACCAGGTTCCTCCCGGCCACGCCGCACCTCCTTCAAGTACGACTTGCATCGTACCTGAAGGACGTGCTCCACTGAGGTACGAAATCTTTCGTACCTTGCTCGGGTTGTGCTGCCCGTGCCACCGCGCCCTGAGCCCCGGCACCGGCACGCACCGGGGACTTGGTCGTCGACACTCCGAGAGGTCATCGTCATGAAGAAGCCCGAGGTGCTGATAGTCGGTGCCGGAATCGCAGGGCCCGCACTCGCCTTCTGGCTTTCCCGGAATGGATACCGGCCGACAGTCGTCGAACACGCCCGGCAGCTGCGCTCCGGTGGCAGCGCGATCATCGTGAAGGGGCCCGCGATCCCGGTCGCCGAGCGCATGGGCATCCTCCCGCAGCTCCGCGAGCTCGCCACCCGCAATCGGTCGCTGACCCTGCTCGACCCCGGCGGCAGGCGAATCCTGCAACTCCCGCCCACCTCGGGCAAGGCGCCGACGGTCGAGGTGACCCGAGCCGACCTGTCCGAGGTGCTCCACCGGTCGGCGCAGACCGAGGCCGAGTTCTTGTTCGACGACACGGTCACCGCTCTCGACCAGGATGAAGGCGGGGTGGACGTCACCTTCCGGCGGTCTGCGCCACGGCGCTTCGACCTGGTAGTCGGTGCCGACGGGATGCACTCCACCGTACGGCGCCTGGTGTTCGGCCCCGAGCGGCAGTTCGCGAGCGACCTGGGCCTGTACGGCGCGACCGTCCCGCTGGAGCCCGACGCCATCGAGGACCCGAGTGAGATGACGATGCTGACCGTGCCGAACCGGATGCTGGTCCTCCACCCCTCGCGGACCACTCCGCTCGCGATCTTCACCTTCCGGGCCGCACAGACGGCGCCCCACGACCGCAAGAACATCGCCCTTCACAAGCAGACCGTCGCCGACGCCTACGCCGACGTGCGGTGGCGGGCACCGGAACTCGTGGCGGCGTTCCTCGACCACCCGGCTCCGTTCTTCGACCCCCTGACCACCATCCGGGTGCCCTCGTGGTCCCGCGGACGGGTCGTACTGCTCGGGGACGCGGCGGCGGCGACAGCCCTGCTGGGCGACGGGTCCAGCATGGCGATGGCGGGCGCGTACGCCCTCGCAGAAGAACTCACCGCCCATCCCGGTGACCACGCCCGCGCCTTCGCCGCCTACGAGTCGCGGATCCGCCGTGAGGTAGGCCCGCGGCAGCGACGCGTCGGTCTGCTCTCCAGGCTCCTGGTGCCCCGAACCCGGCCGGGCCTCGCGGTGCGCAACGCGGTGGGCCGCGCGGTCGGTCGCACGAACCCGATCGCCTCCCGCGAAGCCGCGAACCAGTAGCCCGAGCCCGCACCGACCGCTCACCCGGTCGGTGCGCAGCTCCCCTGTAGCTCCCAACCGGGTCGGCGCCGCCATGTCCGACGAGCCCGGCTCGGCGTGGTAGGTCATCGCCGATGCGGCAGGTCGACTGCTGTCGGCCTCACCCACCGTTCCCGGCGCTCGCCACGACACGGGTGCTGCCGGTGACTACGCCCCCGCGACGCGGAGGTGAAGTGCTGGGCGGACAAGGCGTATCAAGGCACCGATGGCATGATCCGGGTACCCTTCCGCGGCCTGCGTATCAAGCTGCGGCAACGACGGCACAACAGCACCCACGCCAGGATCCGTTGCCTCGGAGAGCAAGCCATGGACGCTCTGAAGGGTTGGCGCCTCCCGCGGAAACTCCGCTGTAGCACCACCCGAGTCACCGCCATCGTGAAGACCCTCCCCGCCCTTCGCCACGCCTCAACATGAGGTTGGAAAAGGAGCTTCGCGCCGCTGGGGCGCTGTCCCGCCGGGAGCAGCGGGACAGCCCTCAGCAGCGGCCGGCCGTCAGGCGCAACCGGAGGAGAGTGCCTGGACAAGTGGTGTACTGGTCGCCGGTGTACGAGACGGTGTGCGGGTGTCCTCGTCGCGGTCCACACGTCCGGTGTCGCGGTGCTCTCCCCGGTCGCGGGGATGGACGTCGACGGTGGCGGCTCTGCGGAGGCGGGTCACCGGAGCGGCTGCGGTGGACCGCCGCATGGCAGGATGCCGGTACGGCGGAAAGTGAGCTGGTGCTCGATCTGCGGGGCCGTCGGATCGAGACGCTCGACGAGTTCTGGGACGCGGTGGCCGGGCCCTGCGGGCTGCCCGACTGGTTCGGCCGGAACCTCGACGCCTGGGCGGACACCATCCATGGACGCGGCATCTCCGATGTGATCGACCGTCACAGCACCCTGTCCGTGCACGTAGGCCGGACCGGGATGTTCGCCGTGAACGGCCCGGACGCCCGAGCCCTGGGCGAGGTCTTCGACGGCGAACAGAACAGGCTCGTCGTCTACCCCGTCTGAGCGGCTGCTCGACCTGCGCCGAACGGCGTGGACCGATTCGGCTGCACACGACGCCGACCGGCCCGCTGCCCGAGGCGGTCGCCCGTCATTCCTCTCGCCGCCCGGCGGCCTGCCACCACCTCGGATTGGCCTCGTACCAGGCCACCGTCTCGGCGATCCCGCGGTCGAGGGGCACCTGCGGCTCGTAGCCGAGCTGCTCGCGGATCTTGGTGTCGTCCAGCGCGTAGCGGAGGTCGTGGCCCTTGCGGTCCTCGACGTACTCGATCATCGAGGCGTCGGCGCCGCACAGCGCCAGAAGGTGCTCGGCCAGCCGCAGGTTCTCCAGCTCGTCGCCGCTGCCGACGTTGTAGATCTCGCCGGCGCCGCCCTTGGCGAGGACCAGGTGGATGGCGCGGCAGTGGTCGTCGACGTGAATCCACTCACGGCGGTTGCGCCCGTCGCCGTAGACGGGGACCTTGCGGCCCCGCAGCAGATTCGTCACGAACCGCGGGACGAGCTTCTCGGGGTGCTGGTAGGGCCCGTAGTTGTTCGAGCAGCGAGTGATGGACACGTCCAGACCGTGGGTGCGCCAGTAGCTGCGGGCGATCAGGTCGGCGCTCGCCTTCGACGCGGCGTACGGGGAGTTCGGCAGGAGAGGCCGCTCCTCGGTCCAGGAGCCCTGCTCGATCGAACCGTAGACCTCGTCGGTGGAGATGTGCAGGACCCGCTCGACCCGGCTCAGGGAGGCGGCCTCCAGCAGCACCTGGGTGCCCAGCGCGTTGGTACGGACGAACTCCCGGCCGCCGGCGACGGAGCGGTCCACGTGGGACTCGGCGGCGAAGTGGACGATCGCGTCGTGGCCCGGCAGCAGTTCGCGCAGCAGAGCCCCGTCGCAGACGTCTCCCCGGACGAACTCCAGCCGGTCGTGGTGTGCCGGCAGGTTCTCCCGGTCGCCCGCGTAGGTCAGTTTGTCGAGCACGGTGATCCGGGTGCCCGGGTCCGCGCCGTAACGGCCCGCCAGAAGTGACCGCGCATAGTGGGAACCGATGAACCCGGCCCCGCCGGTGACCAGGATTCTCACGGCGTGGCCCCCCGCAGCACGCTCGGGCGGGGAGTGAGCTCCGGGACGACCGGACCGTCGGCCCGGCCGTGTGGGGTGTGGGGCAACATGATGGTCGTCCTCCAGAAGGAGTGTCCGGTTCGTGCGTCGCGCGGGAATCCGCCGCGGCCGCTCAGCCTGCCGCGGCGATGTCCATCACGTACTGGCCGTACGGAGAGCGGGCAAGCTGGGCCCCCAGCCGGTGGCATGCCTCCCGGTCGATGTAGCCCATGCGCCAGGCGATCTCCTCGACGCAGGCGATGCGGACACCCTGACGGTGTTCCAGCAGTTGCACGTACTGGCCCGCGTCGATGAGCGCGTCGTGGGTTCCGGTGTCCAGCCAGACGAAGCCGCGGCCCAGTTGTACGAGTGCGGCCTTGCCCCGCTCCAGGTATCGCCGGTTCACGTCGGTGATCTCCAGTTCGCCGCGCTCCGACGGCCGGAGCGACCTGGCGATCTCCACGACGTCGTTGTCGTAGAAGTACAGCCCGGTGATGGCCAGGTTGGACCGCGGCCGCGCCGGTTTCTCCTCCAGGGCGGTGAGGTTGCCGGCGCCGTCGACCTCACCGACCCCGTAGCGCTCCGGATCGCGGACCGGATAGCCGAAGAGCACCGCGCCGTCGAGGTCCATGGCGATCCTGCGCAGGATGCCGGAGAAGCCGGGGCCGTGGAAGAGATTGTCGCCGAGCACCAGGGCCACCGGGTCGTCGCCGATGTGGTCCTCGGACACCAGGAAGGCGTCCGCCAGTCCGCGCGGCTTGTCCTGTTCCGCGTAGCTGAGGTCGAGCCCGAGGTCCGATCCGTCGCCGAGCAGTCGCCGGAACCCCTTCAGACCGTCGGGCGCGGCGATGATCTGGATATCGGTGATACCCGCGAGCATCAGCACCGACAGCGGGTAGTAGATCATCGGTTTGTCGTAGACCGGCAGAAGCTGTTTGGACACTCCGAAAGTGATCGGATGCAGCCTCGTACCGTGACCGCCGGCCAGGATGATTCCCTTCACGTCAGCGCCTCCGTGCGTGAGAGTGCGATTCCGGGGCGAACGGAATCGAAGGGGAAGACAGAATTCCGCCGGGTTGGACTGATGTCATCGAGGTTCCCTCGGGACGGGAAAAACAGTCGTGGGTTGTCCGACGGGAAGGTGACTGTGTCGATGGTCCATGACGCAGGGCGCCGCGACATCTCCGGTATTGCTGTGCAGGGCACTCCGCCGATATGCGTGGGAACCTCGAATGTTCGACCGGCCTGATATTCGCGTGAGGGAGGTACATGGATATCAGGAACCTCGTGGGGCCACTGAGCACCGACGGCTTTTCCTGGTCCGCGATGTACAGCGCGCCTCCCTTGTCCCGCGAGTTCCGGCGCGTGCCGGGCGCCCTGACGGGGCAAGTCCTCTCGGCGTCCTGTCGGACGCCCACGGACCATGGGGCCCGGTCAGTCGGGGGGCGCGTCCGCGAGGCCGGCGATCAGGTCGGCGAGCCCGGTGTCCAGCGGGGTCAGCGGGCGCCAGCCCGTCGCGGTGCGAAACCGCGTGGAGTCCGCCACTGTGCTCATGAGGTCCGTCGGAAGCGCGTGTGCCGGTGGCGGGACGGCGGTCACGGGCACCGGAGGGCGTCCGGTCCGGGCCGCGACACCGTCGGCGATCGACCGGAAGACCCGGCCCAGCGGCTCGCCCTGCCCGGTTCCGAGGACCCAGTGCCGGCCGGTGACCGCCTCGGGGTGGTCCAGGGCGGCGAGGAACGCCCGTGCGGTGTCGTCGACATGGAGCAGATCGCGCCGCACCGAGCCGTCGTGCCACATGGTCAGCGGCTCCCCGGCCAGTGCCCGCCGTACCATCGCCGCCAGCACCCCCCGGTCCTTCCGCCCGGCGGGTGCGCCGCGCCCGTAGACCGTAGGCAGCCGGAGGGACGCGCCGCGTACCGTGCCCTGCGTGGCGGCGGCCAGCAGTTCGCGCTCCGCCGCCTGCTTCTGACGGTCGTACGGGCTGGTCGGGGCGTCCGGCGCGGATTCGTCGACCGGGATCGGGGCGCCGGGCCCGGCCTGCGACGTCGAGCCGGCGAACAGGACGAGCGCGGCGGCACCGCGCGAGTGTCCGCGCTCCAGCAACGCTTCGAGCAGCGCGTTCATCACCCCCGCGTTGGCCCGTCCCAGCGCCTCGTCCGACGCGCCCTCGCCGCGCCACCCCGCACCATGACTGACGAGGTGGATGATCGCGTCGGATCCCGCGACGGCAGCCCGGAGAACGTCCCGGTCCGTCAGGTCACCCGTGCACCGCTCGACGTCGGCACGCGCGCCCCGCGGCACCGCGACCGGTCCCCGGGCCACCGTGCGCAGCCGGACGGGGCGCCGCGACAGCGCCGCCACGACCACGGACCCGATGAAGCCCGACGCCCCGAGCACGGTGACGAGCGGGGGGCGGCCCGGCACATCGGCGCCGGTCACGCCGCGTCGCCCTGCTGACCGGTCCGGCGCCCCGTCGTGCGGCCGGCCGTCGGGGGTTCGTCCGGTCGCCGGTAGACGGCCTGCCAGTAGTAGCTCCACGGGACGGCCCTGCCGTCGCCGACGGTCTCCCAGCGTGGGCCCGGCCGGTAGGACGAGAGGAACTTCGGTGCCAGGGCCGCGACCGCACGGCTGTCGTGGATGTCGAGGAGGTCCCGCAGCAGCCCCGTCGCCAGGGCCATCCGCACGACCTCGTCGCCCTGCGCGTGGTTGTCCAGTTCCTTCTCCAGGTATTTGCCGACCGGGTTGTTCACGTAGAGCGCGGAGCACCGCCGGTCGATCAGAGCGAGGTAGTTGCGCACCGTCTCCGGGGGCATCTCGGCGAACGAGTCGACGTTCAGGCACAGGTCGAAGCGGGCGGTTCCGAGCGCCCGGTCCAGGTCGTCCGTGGTGTCGACCGACACGAACCTCACGCGGGAGAAGGTCTCGGTGTCCAGGACGGTGCGGAGGTACTCCCTGGACAGCGCGAGGGCACGTCCCAGATCGATGATCCAGTATTCCTCGACCCGGTGGTTGGAGAGCATCGCGTGGCAGGTCCGCCCGTAGCCGGCGCCGATCTCCAGGACGCGCGCGCCGTCCGGTTCGACGTACCGGCTGATGAACTCCAACTCGTGGACCGCGAGCAGGTAGTCCATGCAGACGCTGTCACCGTCGTGGGTCACGGAGATGGGTGACCCGGTCTCGCGATGACGGATCCTGCGCAGACGCCCGCGGTTCTCCGGGGTGAGACGCGCGGCGAGTTCGAAGATGAGCGCCTTGAGATAGCGGACCCCGTTGACCTGCGGATCCCACAGTGCGAGCTTGAAGTTCACCGGATCCGATTTGAACGAGGCCAGCTTGGCCACGCCCTCCTCGGTGACCTTGACGGAGTTGTTGTAATTCCACAGCGAGCTCGGGCTGTATCGGTCATCCATGGGTTGCGACGTTAGGCGGCCCCGCCGACCGGCGGCTTCCTCGAAAATGCGGTGTCCGAGCCGATCTCCACGCCGGGTCGCGGCTGCTGCGAGAGATGACCGGGACCGGGACTCCGGCCTTCCGGCACGTCCGTGCAGCGCGCCGCGGGAGCCCTGCCGAGCCGCCCGGGACACGACCGCCGCCCGCCGGGAGCCCTCGACGCGGCCTCGGCTTTCTCGCAGCGTGCGCTTTCCGCCCTGGGTATGGGAACGAGAGATTCCCCATGCTAGCTTCGGGAGTTATGGCAGTGAAATCGAAGACAGGAGACCGGGGAATGTGGAGGAGCGGGCGCCCGGAAGTGTACGCATACGATTCGGCCGCATTTGATTTCGGTGCGGCGGTCGAGTCGATTTACCAGTCCGATGCGCTGGACGAGCTGCGACCGTACCGGTCCATGGAACGGCTCACCTGGAAGACCGACCAGTCCACCGACTTCCACGCCGCCTTCTACCAGCAGTTCGACACGAAGATACGGTCGCTGTACCGCTCCTTCGTGAAGACGTTCGCACCGGAAGTGCTCGGTACGGATGAATACTGCTTCCAGCGCGTTCCGACTTTCCGGATTCATTTCCCGGGGAACGTCGCCGTAGGAGAGTTCCACACGGACGGTGACTACAACCACCGTGACGGCGAGGTCAACTTCTGGCTTCCGCTCACGCGCGCCTGGGGAACCAACTCCGTCTGGGTGGAGCAGGAGAAGGGGGCGAACGACTACGCGCCGGCCGAGCTCGACGTGGGCCAGGTGCTGGTCTTCGACGCGGTGAACTGGCACCACGGGAACAAGGTCAACGAGACGGGTTCGACTCGGGTCAGCTTCGACTTCCGGTGCATCCGGCTCTCCGACTACAGCGCTTCGGGGCTGCGCACGGTGGACGCCGGAAGGGGCCTGTGGATCGGGGAGTACTTCGATGTCTTCTGACCGCGCCGACGCCGTGCCGGCACGGTCTCGGGCCGGTTCTCCAGAGGGGGGCGTCGGGTTGAGCACCAGCCGTACGGACGGCCGGGCGACGGGGCCCCGGACCCCCGCCCCCACCCGGAGCACCGGGGTGGCACCGGGCCGCGGAGGCCCGGGCACCCGGCCCGAGGAGGTCGTGGACTGGCTTGCCTCCCGTGCGCGGGCCAACCGCTTCCGGGTCGAGCGCATCGCCTTCGACCGTCTCCGCGAGTGGTCGTTCGCCCCGGATACCGGCGATCTGGTGCACGACAGCGGTCGGTTCTTCTCCATCGGGGGCATCGAGGCCGAGACGGCCGACGGTTCGCACCCGGTCTGGCGCCAGCCCATCATCGACCAGCCCGAGGTGGGCATCCTGGGGATCCTCGCCAAGGATTTCGGGGGCGTACGCCACTATCTGATGCAGGCGAAGATGGAGCCGGGCAACCCCCGCACCGTCCAGCTCTCCCCGACGGTGCAGGCGACGCGCAGCAACTACACGGGTGTCCACAAAGGGGCCCCCGTCGCCTATCTCGACTACTTCACCGATCCGTCCCGGGCGCACCCGGTCGCCGACGTCCTCCAGTCGGAGCACGGCGAGTGGTTCCACCGGAAATTCAACCGGAACGTGATCGTCCTGGTCGACGAGGAGGTGCCGGCCGGCGAGAACTTCCGCTGGCTGACCCTCGACACCATCGCTGCCCTGCTGCACCACGACAACCTCGTCAACATGGACAGCCGCACGGTGCTCTCCTGCCTCCCCCCGGCGCCCGAAGGGTCCGGCGACCCGGCTCCTGTGCGCAGCGTCGAGGACTGGCTGGCCGCCGAGCGGTCCCGCCTTCCGCGGCGGGTGCGGCGCATCGCTCTGCGCGACACCGAGGGATGGGTGCGGACGGCGGATTCGATCCGCCGGGTGCCGGACCGCGACTTCCGTGTTGTCGCGGTCGCCGTCGAGGCGGGCAACCGCGAAGTGACCCAGTGGACGCAGCCGCTGTTCGAACCCCTGCTGCCGGGCCTGCACGCCTTCGTGACCCGGCGGTTCTCCGGAGTGCCGCATCTGCTGGTCAGGATCGGCGCCGAGATCGGTCTCGCACAGGGCGCGGAACTGGCTCCGACGGTGAGTTGCGTCCCGGAGTACCACCGGGACCGGCCCCCGGGCCGGCGTCCCCCGTTCCTCACCACCGTCGAGACCGCCCCGCCGGGCCGCATCCGCTATACGGCGGTCCATTCGGAGGAGGGCGGCCGGTTCCTGAACGCCGTGAGCCGCTACGCCATCGTGGAGGCCGACGAGACGCCGGCACCGTCCCGACCGCCGTCCGGTTACCGCTGGGTGACACCCGGGCAGCTCTCGGCGGTCGCACGCCGGGGCGGCCGGGTGAACGTACAAGCCCGCACCCTGCTCTCGGTGTTGAGCACCGGAGCTGTCCGGCTCTGAGTTCTCCGCGGGGCGCATTCTGCGAGAAGTCCGCGAGCACGGTGGGGTGTCACCGTGGTCCCATGCGCGAACGGTCCGGGAATCCGGCACCGCCCCCTTCCGCCACGGAGAGGGAGCGGCCTTCGGGAGCCCTGCGCCCGGACCGGCCGGAACGACGATGGAGGAGAGCTGTGCCGATGGGGGCTCTGAACGTCACCGCGCGACCCGACCTGGCCGCCCCGGTCACCGAGGCGGGAAGAACACTGCTCGCCCTGGTCGGCGAGCAGACACCGGCGCTCCGCGCCGACGCCGACGAGCGGGACCGCACCGGGACGTTCCCGGACAAGGTCTTCGAGCACTTCGGAACCAGCGGCGTGCTCGGCGGCACGGTCCCCGCGGAGCTCGGCGGGCTCGGTGTCGGCTCCCTCCACGACATCGCCCTGGTCCTGGAGGAGGTGGCACGGGCCGACGCGTCCGCCGCGCTCGCCCTGCACGTCCAGTTCAGCCGGGGCCTGACCCTGACGTACGAGTGGAGACACGGCAAACCCGAGGCGGCGGCGCTCGCGGAGAGGGTGCTGCGGGCCATGGCGACCGGCACCGCGCGGGTCTGCGGCGCGGTCAAGGACCACCCGAGCGCGGTGACACGGCTGGAGCCGGACGGCACGGGGGGCTGGCTGCTGACCGGGCAGAAGACCCTGGTGAGCATGGCACCGGTGGCCACCCACTTCTTCGCCTACGCCCTGGTCGAGTCGGAGGGCCGTACCTGCCTCGCGGCTCCGCTGATCGCCCGCGGCACCCCCGGTCTGACCGTCCTCGACACCTGGGACGGCCTCGGGATGCGCTCCTCGGGAACGTGGGACATCCGCTTCGACCGGTGCCGCGTGCCGGATGCCGACGTACTGGTGCGGGGCCCGGTCGGGGAGCGCGGCGCCGCGGCGCTCGCGGGACAGACCGTCAGCTCGATCACCATGCTCGGCATCTATCTCGGTATCGCCCGCGCGGCCCGCGACGCCGCCGTGGAGTGGCAGCGGGGACGCTCCGGCGCGCCCGCCGCGGTCCGCGTGCTCGTCGCCGATGTCGAGGCACGCCTGTACGCGGCGCGGGCGACCACCGCCGCGGCGCTGGCCGAGGCCGACGCGCTGACCGCGGAAGCACCCGATCCGGCCGTGCGCGGTCCGCGGATGATGACCCCGTTCCAGTGCGCGAAGCTGACGCTCAACCGGCTCGCGCTCGACATCGTCAACGACTGCCTCACGATCGTCGGTGGAGCGTCCTACGCCGGGGCGTCGAGCCTGTCCCGGCTCTACCGGGACGTCCGGGCCGGGTGGTTCATGCAGCCCTACACCTACCCCGACGCCGTCGACTACCTCAGCGCGCGGGCCCTGCGCATCGACCACGACGACGACTACATGAGCACCCGAGCCGCCCGCTTCGCCGGGCGCGGTTGACTCGCGGAGGAGCACGCCGATGACAACAAGGGTGTGGGACTACCTTTCCGAATACGAGAACGAGCGCGACGATTTGCTCGACGCGGTGGAGACCGTGTTCGGCTCCGGGCAACTCGTGCTGGGCGCGAGCGTCGCCGGGTTCGAGGCGGAGTTCGCCGGCCGGCACGGACTGGACCACTGCGTCGGGGTCGACAACGGCACGAACGCCGTCGTGCTCGGGCTCGAGGCGCTCGGAGTCGGACCGGGCGACGAGGTCATCACGGTCTCCAACACGGCTGCCCCGACCGTGGTCGCGATCGACGCGGTCGGGGCGACCCCCGTCTTCGTCGACGTCCGCGAGGACGACTTCCTGATGGACACCGACCGGCTCGCGGCGGCCGTCACCGACCGCACCAGGGCGATCGTTCCCGTCCACCTCTACGGCCAGTGCGTCGACATGGACCCGGTGCTGCGCGTCGCCCGCGCCCACGACCTGACCGTACTGGAGGACTGCGCGCAGGCGCACGGGGCCCGGTACCACGGGCGGACGGCCGGGACCATGGGCGCCGCCGCCGCCTTCTCGTTCTACCCGACCAAGGTGCTGGGGGCCTACGGCGACGGCGGTGCGGTGATCACCGACTCCGCGGAGACCGACCGGGCACTGCGGCGCCTGCGCTACTACGGCATGGACGACGCGTACTACGTGGTGAGTACCCCGGGCCACAACAGCCGCCTCGACGAGGTCCAGGCGGAGATCCTGCGCCGCAAACTGACCCGCCTGGACGCGTACATCGAGGGCCGTCGGCGCGTGGCCCGCCGCTACGAGGAGGCGCTCCGCGACATCGCCGTGGACGGTGGCCTGATGCTGCCCCGGACCCGGCCGGGCAACGAGCACGTGTACTACCTCTACGTGGTGCGCCATCCGCAACGCGACCTCGTCCTCGAAGAGCTGCGCAGGCGCGACATCTCCCTGAACGTCAGCTACCCGTGGCCCGTCCACACCATGGAAGGGTTCCGCCACCTGGGACAGAGCGAGGGCTCCCTGGCCGTCACCGAGCGGCTCGCGGCCGAGATCTTCTCGCTCCCGATGTACCCCTCCCTGCCCAGGGACCGCCAGGACCACGTGATCGAGTCCCTGCGTGAGGTACTGGCGAAGCTCTGACGACCGGTCGACACCCGCGTTCTCCCTTTTCCCTGCCCACGATGATGGTGGAGGCCCGACGATGACTGACCAGGCCCTTCCGGCCGTGCCGAGCGCGTGCCGGATCTGCGGTGCGGCGACCGAGGAGTTCCTCGACCTCGGCCGCCAGCCCCTGTCCGACGCCTTTTCCGAAGAACCACCGGTCGCCGAGTTCTTCTACGACCTCCGCGTCGCGCGCTGCACCGCGTGCGCCATGGTGCAGCTCGTCGAGGAGGTGCCCAGGGAGCGCATGTTCCACGAGGACTACCCCTACTACTCCTCCGGTTCGGCCGTCATGCGCGAGCACTTCGCCCGCACCGCGGCCGAGTTCCTCAAGGGAGAGCTGGACCGCGAGGACGCGTTCGCCGTCGAGATCGGCTGCAATGACGGGGTGATGCTGCGGCAGATCGGTCGGGCCGGCGTCCGCCACCTGGGCTTCGAGCCGTCCCGCAAGGTCGCCGACGTCGCACGCGGACACGGCGTGCGGGTGCGCGGCGACTTCTTCGAGGAGAGGACCGCCGCCGACGTCCGGCGCACGGAGGGGCCCGCGAACGTGATCTACGCGGCCAACACCCTCTGCCACATCCCCTACATGGAGTCCGTGTTCCGCGGCATCGACGCCCTGCTCGCCGAGGACGGCGTGTTCGTCTTCGAGGACCCCTACTTCGGGGACGTCGTGGAGAAGACCTCGTTCGACCAGATCTACGACGAGCACTTCTACCTCTTCACCGCGCGCTCCGTGCGCGCGATGGCCGAGCGCTTCGGCTTTGAACTCGTGGACGTCCGACGGCTGCCCGTCCACGGGGGAGAGATCAGGTACACGCTCGCGCGGGCCGGTTCGCGCCGGCCCGCGCCGGCCGTGGACGAACTCCTCGACGAGGAGGAGACGCGGCGCCTCACGGCCCCCGACGTCCTGCGCCGGTTCGCCGGAGACGTGTCGGCGATCCGGGACGATCTGCTCGCCCTGCTGACCCGGCTCCGCGACGAGGGGCGCACCGTCGTGGCGTACGGCGCGACGGCCAAGAGCGCGACGGTCGCCAACTACTGCGGGCTGGGGCCGGATCTCATCTCCTTCGTCTGCGACACCACACCGGCCAAGCAGGGCCGCCTCACGCCCGGCACCCACATCCCGGTGCGCGCCGCGGAGGCGTTCGCCGACTCGTACCCGGACTACGCACTGCTCTTCGCCTGGAACCACGCGGACGAGATCATGGCCAAGGAGTCGGACTTCCGTGAGTCCGGCGGCCACTGGATCCGCTACGTCCCCGACGTACGCGTCGACTGACACGGGCGAAGGCGCCCGGCCGGAAACACGTCCGGCCGGGCCGCGGTGAGAGGAGAGTGCTGTGGACGTCCGGAAGATGACGATCGAGGGCGCGGTGGAGTTCTCCCCGGCCGTCTTCCCCGACGACCGGGGAGACTTTCTGTCCAGCTACCAGGAGTCGGACTTCCGCACGGCGATGGGGACTTCCCTCTTCCCCGTCGCCCAGGCCAGCTTCAGCCGCTCGCGGAGAGGAGTCATGCGCGGCGTGCACTACACGGCGACCCCACCCGGGTGCGAGAAGTACGTGACGTGCCCCCGGGGGAGCGCGCTGGACGTCGTCGTCGACCTGCGCGTCGGCTCACCGACCTTCGGGACGTGGGACTCGGTCGTGCTCGACCAGGAGACCCACCGCGCCGTGTACCTGCCCCAGGGCGTGGGGCACCTCTTCCTCGCACTGGAGGACGACACGGTCATGTCGTATCTGCTCTCCCGCGAGTACGTCCCCGGGAACGAGCGGGCGATCTCACCGTTCGATCCCCGGCTGGCCCTGCCCGTACCCGGCCCGTCAGATGTGATGATCTCGCAGCGTGACCGCGAGGCGCCGCTGCTCGCCGAGGCGCTGCGCGCGGGGCTGCTACCCGGTACGGACGCGCGCGCGGCCTCGCGTGGAGCCGCCGGGCCCACGAAGCCCGGCTAGACTCTTCGCGGCGGGCCGCGCACGCGCGGCCCGGGTCCGGACGGCCGTGGAGGAAAGACCGTGTCCGCGCAGAACGGCGAGGTGGACGAGGACCTGCTGCGTGAGCTGGCACCTCAGGTGCTCGGGGCGCTCATCCGGCGGTACGGCGTCTTCGACACCTGCGAGGACGCCGTCCAGGAGGCCCTGCTCTCCGCCTCGCTCCAGTGGCCGGTCGAGGGGCGGCCGGACCATCCCCGCGGCTGGCTGTACACCGTCGCCTCCCGTCACCTGGTGGACCAGGTACGCGCCGACCACGCCCGGCGCCGCCGTGAGGACCACGTCGCCCTGGCGGTCCCGGCGGCGGAACTGTCCAGCCCCGGAGTCGACAGCGAGCCCCGCACCGACCGGGACGACTCCCTCAAGCTGCTCTTTCTCTGCTGCCATCCGCGACTCTCCGCCTCCAGCAGGATCGCGCTCACGCTGCGCGCCGTCGGCGGCCTGACCACCGCCCAGATCGCCGCCGCCTACCTGGTTCCCGAAGCGACGATGGCCCAGCGCATCAGCCGGGCCAAGCAGACCATCAGGAAGACCGGCACGACCTTCCGCATGCCGGCGGCCGCCGACCGGGCCGAGCGAGTGGAAGCGGTGCTGCACGTGCTGTACCTGATCTTCAACGAGGGGTACACCACGACGGACGGCACCGCCCTGACCGCGCCGGCGCTGTCGGGCGAGGCGATCCGGCTCACCCGGCTGCTGCACCGGCTGCTGCCCTCGGACGCCGAGGTCACCGGTCTGCTGGCGCTCATGCTGCTCACCGACGCGCGGCGCCGTGCGCGGGTGGGCGCCGACGGCGGCCTGGTGCCACTCGCGGAGCAGGACCGCAGCCGGTGGGACCGCGAGCTGATCGCCCAGGGCATCGCCCTGATCAGTGAGGCGCTGCCCCGGGGACGCGTCGGGCCGTACCAACTGCAGGCGGCGATCGCAGCGGTCCACGACGAGGCCGAGCAGGTCGCTTCCACCGACTGGCCCCAGATCCTCGCCCTGTACGAACTCCTCGAACAGGCCGCCCCGAACCCGGTGGTCACCCTCAACCGCGCGGTCGCCCTCGCCATGGTGCACGGCCCGAGCGCCGGGCTCGACCTGCTGGCCACCCTGCAGTCCGACCACCGCATGGCCCACCACCACCGGCTGCCGGCCACCCGGGCGCACCTCCTGGAACTGCTCGGGGAGCACCGGGCGGCGGCGGACTGCTATCGCGACGCCGCCCGGCGCACCACGAGCGCACCGGAGCGGCGCCATCTCCTCTCCCGTGCGACGCGCCTGGAGGCGCGGGGCGGCCGGGTGTCCTGACCCTCAGCGCCGGTGGAGGAAGGCGTTGAGGGCGTCCGTGCGTTCGGTGTCGCTGGTGCGGGGCCGCCGACAGGACCGTTCGTCGGCGAGGGCGCGGTTGACGCGTTCGACCCGGTCCGAGCCGGTGGCACGCTGGTTCAGCCCGCTACCGGTAGTGCCGACGTCCTCCCACCGCGTGCCCCAGGGCTCCGAGAGCCCATAGCGCCGCGCCGATGGCCACCAGGATGATCCCGATGGTCCACAGGACGCCGATGCCGGCGATCAAGCCGATGACCAGGAGAATGAGGCCGAGGATGATCATGACGCCTCCGATCGACCCTCGGGGTGGCGGTCGGCTCCACCGAAGTGGTGGTGTGGCGCCACCGGGAAGGCAAGCTCCGTACGGGCCCGGGCGCCTGCCCGCATCTGGGGGCGCCGCTGCGCGACAGCCCCGTGCTCCGCGGTCTGCGCTGCGGCTGCCGCCTGAGTGGCGGAAGACCCGTCCGCTCCCGGCCTCCTCCGTCTGACCGATCGCTCGCCGCTCGAACGTGCCGCTCGTATGCCGGATGCGGCGGAGGCCCAGCCGGCCGTCGTCGGTGGGGACGCCTGCTGCTCCGGCCCGGGATCGAGCACCGAGGCCGTCCCGGCGCCCCCCTCGTCATCGCCGCCCGGGCCCTCCGCACCATCAGGCGCCTCGACCCGAAAGCCCACATGCCGGCCTGGCCCTCTACCACGTCCTGGGCCGTCTCCAAGACCTGCTGAAGGGCCGGACCGGCGCCTGCACCACATGCAACCGTCACCCACCCCGCGACCGGAGCAGACACAGAACCCGACGAAGCGCTACTAGAGGTACTGCGTGTTGGGAGCCAGGCCGCACAGGATGCGGCCGTAGAGCTCCAGGTTGGTGTTCGGGTGCATGATGGCGTGCAGGTTCAGCGTCTGGACATCGCGTTCGACGCGTTGGATGGGCACGTCGGTGTAGATCGACGACGCGCCACTCGCTGTGTTCAGGACGTCGACGGCCTCCTTCGCCCGCTGACACGCCGCGCCCGTGTCGAGCCGGACGCGGGCGCGTTCCTCCAGCGTCCACGGCTCGCCGGACGCGTTCTTGGCGTCCACGAGGTCGGCGATGCGGTACACGTGGAACTCGGTCTCGTCGATCTTGACCGACGCCTCGGCGACCTGGAGGTGGGTCAGCGGGGCCTCACGCTGGTCGGCGTACTCGGTGTACGTGATCTTCCGGCCGGGCAGCCGCTCGAAGAAGACGTCCCTGGCGCCCTTGGCCAGCCCCAGCGCGGTCGCGCTGACCGTGGCGCACGCCGTCGGCATGATCGGCGCCCGGTAGATGAGGGCGTCGGCGTTACTGCCGTGCCCGGAGTGTCCCTGGATCAGACCGCCCAGCGGGATGTACCGGGCGTCCGGCACGAAGACGTCCTGGGCGACCGTGCTGACACTGCCCGAACCGCGCAGGCCGGCGGTGTGCCAGTCGTCGACGATCTCCAGCGAGGCCAGCGGAATGAGAGTCATGATCGGCTGATGACTGCCGTCCGGCATGGCGAGCACCGCCGCGTTGGTGTTCCACTTGCTGTGCTTCGCCCCGCTGTTGAACCCCCACCTGCCGTTGACGACGATGCCGCCCTCCGCCGGCACCGCCATGGCCGTCGGACTGATGATGCCGCTCACCAGGTCGTCCGGTGAAGTGAACACCTCGTCCTGCACCGCGTCGGGGAAGAGCCCGGCGACCCACGCGCTGATGGACCACACACCGGCGGTCCACGAGGCGGATCCGTCGCCCCTGGCCAGTTCCGCGAGCACCTCGACCTGCGTCCTCATGTCGGACTCGTAACCGCCGAGCCGGGCGGGCAGCCGGGTGCGCAACAGGCCGGATTCGGCCATCGCCCTGATGGTGTCCTCGTGCAACTCGCGGTTCTCTTCGGCCCAGGGGGCCTTCTCGCGGAGCAGAGGCACCAACTTCGTCGCGCGGGCGACGAGGTCTGCGCGGTTCGGCGCTTGCGCGAGTTCGGTCGTGTCCACAGCTTCTCCTTGGAATATCGATGGGGGGAGCCCGGTGCGCGTGCCGTGACCGGAGTCCGGTGTTCACCGTCGCAGGGCACCGGTGTGCGGGACATCTCCAGGATTGCGGGGTCCGGGGAAGCGAGTGCGGGGGAGCGGTGGCGGGGGCCCGGTGCGTGCGCGGCCCCGCACGCGGCGGACGACGATCGCCGCGTGCGGGGGTGCCTGCCGGCTACGGACTCCCCGCTCAGGTCATCGGGCCGGGGGCGCGATGGACATGGGGTGGCGGAAGACGTTCCGCGGGTCGTACTGCTTCTTCACACGTTGCAGACGCGGGTAGTTGCCCCGGTAGTAGAGCGTCGTCCACGGAACGCCCGAGGTGTTCCACCGCGTGTCCAGCAGATCGACGTCGGGGTAGTTGATGTAGCTGCCGGCGTTGCGCCGGTCGGGCACCGGGACCCCGCCGGTCTCGGCGTAGACGTCGCGGTAGAAGTCGCGCACCCACGTGAGGTGCCGGGCGCCGTCCTCCCCGTCCGCCCAGTTGCCCGTGCTGTAGACGGCTTTGAGGATGGCGTCGCGCTGGGCGGTGGCCGTGGCGTCCGGGGCCGGCGCGTTGACCTGTCCGCCGAACCCGGATATGCCGAGGTTGGCCGCCGGATTGTCGTACGTCCGGTCCTCCAGGTAGCGCCAGATCGTCGCGATCTGCCGGTCGGAGTAACCGCTGCGCAAATCACCGGCCTTGTGCTTGTAGCGGCCTGTGGCCTCCAACGGCCAGTTCTGCGGTGTCATCCAGGGGATGACCTGCTCCGTGTCGATGACGGGCGTGACACCGACACCGGCGGCGACCGCGTCCACATGGGCGTTGAGCCGCCGGCTCGCGTCCGGCAGCGCGTCGTCGATGACCGCCACCATGCCCAGAACACCGGCCGAGCGGTGGTTGGCGAGCAGCACGCCCCAGATGTCGGTGCTGGGTGTGCCGGGCTCACTGTTCCGCTCGTACCACGTGCAGTAGTTGCGCAGCATGGTGCTGAAGGCCGCTTCGGTCATGGACTCCCACGGCCACATGATCGTTCGGCGGCGCCCGTTGCCCGGCGCCTTGGGCAGCAGGGCGGTGGGGTCGCTCGATGTCACGCCCGGTGTACGGAGCCAGAACCGGGTGATGACGCCGAGATTGCCGCCCCCGCCGCCGGCGTGCGCCCACCACAGGTCCCGGTGGGGATCGCCCTCGTCCCGGGTGGCCACCACGGCACGGGCCTTGCCCTTGGCGTCGACGACCACGACCTCCACCGCGTAGAGGTGGTCGGAGACGAGGCCGTGCCGGCGTGACAGGTGCCCGTAGCCGCCGCCGGTGATGTGCCCGCCGGCCGCCACGTCCAGGCAGGCGCCGCCGGGTATCGTCACGCCCCAGTTCTTGAACAGGGTCCGGTAGACGTGTCCCAGGGTCGCGCCCGGCTCCACCACGAAGGCCCGTCGTTCGGGGTCATGGTGGACGGCGTCGAACTGGGACATGTCCAGCAGCACTTGTACGTCCGGGGAGGCGGTGAAGCCCTCGAAGCAGTGTCCGCCGCTGCGCACCGCGATGCGTCTGCCCGCCGCCACGGCCTCCTCCACGGCGGCGACGACCTGTTCCGTCGTGCTCACCACCCGGATGGACTCCGGCTGTCCGACGAACCGCTGGTTGTGCCCGCCGGTAAGACTGTTGTAGCGGGAGTCGCCCGCCCTGACCGTGACCGCCCGGAACGGCTGAGGACAGGCGGCCGGGTTCTTCCACCCGGCATCCGGCCCCGGCCGCGCGGAAGCCGGTGAAGCGGCCCCCGTCGCCAGGGCCCCGCCGCTGATCATGGCCGCCGTCAGAAAGCCACGGCGTTTCATCGAGCTCAACTTGCTACCTCCACGATTGGTCTGCCTTGCTCGGTCGCGCGGTGCGGGGGCGCTGTGCCCTTGCCGTCACCGCAGTGAACGGGCGAACGCCCGCACGTCCTGGACGAAGGGCCCGGGCTGCTCCATGGCGGCGAAGTGGCCGCCGCGGTCGAATTCGGTCCACCGCGTGAGGGTGGGGAGGAGGCGTTCGGCGAAGCCGCGTACGGGACGCACCGCGTCGAAGGGGAAGGACGCGACCGCGACCGGCACGGTCAGCGGCCAAGGGCCTCCCCAGGTCCGTACGAAGTCCTCGGGGGTGTGTGTGGACTCGTAGTAGAGCTGGGCGCTGGGTCCGGCCGTGGCGGTGAGCCAGTAGATCATGACGTTGGTCAGGATCCGGTCCCGGTCGATCGTCTCGTCGGTCAACTGCTTCGGATCGGACCACTCGGTGAACTTCTCGACGATCCAAGCGAGTTGGCCGACCGGTGAGTCGGTGAGACCGTAGCTCAGGGTCTGGGGCCTGGTGGACTGGATCTTCTGCCAGCCCGCGGCGTCCTGGTCGAACCGGACGGCGAAGTCCAGTCGCGCCCGGTCCGCCTCGTCCAGGTCCGCCATCGCGGCCGGATCGTCCGGCGGGAAGGTCACCAGCATGTTCAGGTGCACACCGGCGACATGCTCGGGGTCGGCGAGCGCCAGCCGCAGCGAGATGGGCATGCCCCAGTCGCCGCCCTGCGCCACGTACCGGTCGTAGCCGAGTTCGCGCATCAACTCCGCCCACGCGGCGGCGACCCGGGACACGTCCCAGCCGGTCGCACCGGTGGGTCCGGAGAATCCGTACCCCGGTAGGGAGGGCACCACCACGTGGAACGCGTCGCGCGGGTCCCCGCCGTGCGCGCGCGGGTCGGTCAGCACCTCGATGACCTCGGTGAACTCGGCGAACGAGCCGGGCCAGCCGTGGGTCAGGATCAGCGGCGTCGCGTCCGGTTCGGGTGAACGTACGTGCAGCAGATGGATCCGGGCCCCGTCGATCTCGGTGAGGAACTGCGGGAAACGGTTCAGCCGCGCCTCGGCGGTGCGCCAGTCGTAGTCGTGGAGCCAGTACTCGGTGAGTTCCTTGAGGTGGGCCAGGGGGACACCCCTCTCCCAGCCGACTCCGGGCAGCTCGCCCGGCCAGCGTGTCGCGGCCAGTCTGCGGTGCAGGTCGTCGAGGTCCTGCTGGGGAATGTCGATGCGGAAGGGGCGCACGGTCACCTCTGTCGGTCGTCCGGGGCTGGCTTCTGTCCTACGGGGGTCAGGCGCTCTTCTCCCGCGCCGGGACCTCGCGGCCCGGCGCGGTGCGGGGCGGCCTGCGGGCCGCGTGCCGCAGCACCCGCAGCACGGTGGCCGGACGCATCAGGGACTGCGGCGGCTCGATGAGCCCCGCCACCCGCATCAGCGCGTTGGTGAGGGCGGGGTCGTGGACCGCGGCCTTCTGGACCCGGGTGACGTAGGCGTTGGCCAGCCGGACCCGGGCCGGGCGCGGCGCCTTGACCCCCGCGTAACCGAGGTCCGCGCCCGCCGAGAACTCCCAGGGGGAATCGATCTCGCGGGAGATGTCCCGGAGGAAGGGGAGTGGTTCCGGCGCGTGTCCCGCCCGAAGGTGCCGTTCCAGCACGAGGGACTGCAGGGCCGCGACGGTCATGCCCTGGGCGTAGACCGGGTTGAAGCTGCACACCGCGTCCCCCATGACCAGCAGTCTCTCGGGGAAGCGGTCCAGCCGCTCGTAGTGCCGCCTCCGGCTGGCCGGGAAGCGGTGCATGACCGGGGTGTCGAGGGCTTCCGCGTTCCGTACTGCTTCGTGGATGTCCGGAACGGGCAGCGACCGGGTGAAGCGGTCGAACTCCTCGGGATCGGTCGGCGGGTGGTCGCCGAGTACCCCCGTCAGGGAGAGCTCTACCTGATGGCCTTCGCCCGGTGTGCGGTAGAAGAAGGCCCCGCGCGGATGCGAGGGGGTCGCCGCCGGAATGATCGCCAGGTCGCTCCCGAAGGGGTCCGACGACAGCCGGTAGTGCCGGGTCGTGTAGGCCAGGTCGATCTTGACCTGTTCCTCCTCGGGCCGCCGGTAGCCGAATTCGTCCAGCCACGCGGGGGTGCGCGAACCCCGGCCCGTGGTGTCGACCACCAGGTCGGCGGCGAGCTCCCGCTGCTCGGCGTCCTCGGCCGTCGGCCGTACCCGTACCCCGGTGACCCGACGCCGGTCGGAGCTCGTGACCAGCCCCAGCACATCGTGCTCCTCCAGGAACGTGATGCCGGTGAGAGCCTGCACGCGGAGGCGCAGGTGGTACTCCAGCACGGGCCGGGTGGCGGGCACCGAGACCAGTCCGGTGCGGGCGGGCCGCAGCAGCCGGCCGTTGAAGTACCAGCGGATGTCGCCGCTGAAGTCCCCCGGCCTGATCCCCGCCTCGACCAGTTCCTCCGTGAGGCCCGGGAACAAGGACTCGAGTATCTGGTGGCCCCGTGCGACCAGACCGTGGGCGTGTCTGCCGTGCGGCACTCCGCGCCGCGGCCCCCGTACGCCGGTGAGCCGGTCGCGGTCCACGACGACGACCTCGGTGTAGTGCCGGGCGAGAGCCCGGGCGGCCAGCAGCCCCGCGATGCTCCCGCCCAGCACTACCGCACGATCCCCGATGCGCTCACTCATCGTGATCCCCTCTCTGCAGCCCACCGGTTGATCTCCCAGCGCATCCTGGTGTGCTCCGCCGGGTGCCGCTTCTTCTGGATTGCGCTGCTGGAAAGAACTCTCCCCACCCAACCTCTCTGCGAGCAGGGGAACTTCGGATTTCGGATCGAGTCGGGCGCGGGGCGCGCAGAGCAACCTGAAAGATGCCGGGCGTCTGAACGGGTGTGACGCTGACGCCCATTGAAGCTCGTCGGACGGAAGGACCTCCATGGCTCAGCAGACCGAACCGGCCGACATCACCCTGCCCTCCCCGAACCGGAAGGACGGGCCCGCGCCCGAGCAGGACCCGTCGCGACCGGGCAGGGCCTGGTGGCGCCGCCCCTGGCCCCTTCTGCTGGCCCTGCTCGTCACGCTGTTCCTCGTCGACGAACTGACGGCCTACCTGGGGCTGGACGCGTCGGAGGCACGGATCACGCTGAACGAGGACGTGCCGCTGCACTACCCGCTGCTCGTCGCGCACATCGGCTTCGGCACCATCGCCCTGGTCACCGTGGTTCTCCAGGTCTGGCCGCTGCTGCGCCGCAACCATCCGCGGATCCACCGGGCCAGCGGCCGCCTCTACGTGTTCGCCGGAGCGCTGCCCAGTGCCGTACTGGCTCTGGCGATCATGCCGCTGATGCCCGCGTGGCAGGGCACCATCGGCGTCGCGGTCCACGCGCTCCTGTGGATCGGCACCACCACCATGGGGTACCGCGCGGCGCGCAAGCGGCAGTACGACGACCACCGGCGCTGGATGCTGTACAGCTTCGCCCTCGCGACGGGCGTGCTGTGGGGACGGGCCATGGTCAACGTCATGACGTACGCCGAGCTGAACATCGACGTGGGTTACCTCTTCGAGGTGGCTCGCTGGCTCGGCTGGATGATCAACCTCATGCTCGTCCAGTGGTGGCTGGACCGCAGGCCGAACCGGCCCGCACCCACGCCCGTCTGACGGCCGCCCGCTGCCCAACGGACCGGTGACGCCCGTCCGACGGCCCCGTCACCGCCCGCCTCACCGATCAGCCGACCCCTGGAGATGGTTGTGGAAAGCCGTTGCCCGGTTGTCATCGACCGCACGGGCCAGAACATCCATGCGGAAGCCGACCGCCTGCGCGAGCAGGGGCCCGTCGCCCGGGTGGAACTCCCCGGCGGCGTACGGGCCTGGTCCGTCACCGGTTACGACGTCGCCCTGAGCGTTCTCGGCGACCAGCGGTTCTCCAAGGACCCGCGCAAACACTGGACCGCGTACGTGAACGGGGAGATCGGGGACGACTTCCCGCTCATCGGCTGGGTCCTCATGGACAACCTGACCACCGCGCACGGCAGCGACCACAGCCGACTGCGCAGGCTCACCGCGAAGGCGTTCACCCCGCGCCGGGTCAGCGCCATGCGCTCCGCCATCGAACAGGCCTGTACCGAACTGCTGGACGAGCTGGCCGAGAGCGGACCCGGCGACAAGGTCGACCTCAAAGCGCGTTTCGCCCACCCCCTTCCGGCGCGTGTCATCTGCGACCTGGTGGGCGTGGCGCCGCAGGACCGTGCCGCCATGCTGCGCGGCGGCGAAGTCAACGTCGACACCACCACCTCGCCCGAGGACGCCGCGGCCAACGTCGAACGATGGCACCAGGAGATGCACGAGTTCGTCGAGAGCAAACGCAGGACGCCCGGCGACGACCTGACGAGCGACCTCATCGCCGCCCAGGAGGAGGACGGCTCCCGGCTGAGTCCGTCCGAGCTCGTCGGCACCCTGCACCTCATGCTCGGCACCGGCACCGAACCGGTCATGAATCTCATAGCCAACGCCGTCCACCTGCTGCTCACCCACCCCGAGCAGCGCGCGGAGCTCCGAGCCGGCCGGATCAGCTGGGACGACGTCATCGAGGAGACGCTGCGGGCCGAGGCCCCGGTCGCCCACCTGCCGTTCCGCTTCCCCACCGAGGACGTCGAGATCGGCGGGGTCACCATCCCCCGGGGCGATCCCGTCCTGATCGCCTTCGCCGCCGCCGGACGCGACCCCGCCGTGCACGGCCCGAGCGCCGGCCGGTTCGACCCGTCCAGGGCCGACAAGGCCCACCTGGCCTTCGGCCACGGCATCTACCGCTGCATCGGCATGCCCTTGGCCCGGGAGGAGGCCAGGATCGTGCTCCCCGCGCTCTTCGCCCGCTTCCCCGACCTCGATCTGGCCGTGGCCCCCGGGGACATCGAGCCGCAGGGCAGCTTCATCATGAACGGGCTGCGCACTCTCCCCGTACGGCTGAGGACTGAGGGGGTGGGCCGATGAAGGCCGCCGTCATCCCCGCGGTCAACGCCCGCTGGGAGATCCAGGAGGTTCCGACGCCCCGGCCGGGCCCCGGCGAGGTGCTCGTCAAGGTGCACGCCTGCGGACTCTGCCACAACGACCTCTGGACCGCCCAGGGCGTCTTCCCCTTCCCGTCGTGCGATCCGGCGGTCACGGGGCACGAGGCGGCGGGCGAGGTCGTCGAACTGGGGCCGGGCACCACCACCCGCGAGGTGGGCGACCGCGTCGGCACCACCTGGGTCCAGGCCACCTGCGGCCGGTGCGCCTACTGCCGGCGCAACCTTCCGCTGACCGGCCAGTCCGCCATGTCCTGCGCGGCGCCGGTGATGACCGGCCTGACCGTACAGGGCGGCCACGCCGAGTACCTCTGCGTGGCCGCCGCGAGCACCGTGCTCCTCCCCGACGGGTTGGACTACGCGACGGCCGCGCCCGTCCTCTGCGCGGGCTACACCGCCTGGAGCGCCCTGCGGGTGAGCGAACCGCGGCCGCACGAGCGGATCGCCGTCCTCGGCATCGGAGGCCTCGGGCACCTTGCCGTGCAGTACTCCCGGGCCTGCGGGTACGAGACCGTCGCCATCACCCGCTCCGCCGACAAGCACGAGGTCTCCACGAGACTCGGGGCCGACCTCGTGGTCCGTGACGGGGAGGAGCTGCGCGAGGCCGGCGGCGCCGACGTCGTCCTGGTGACCGGTACGTCCTACGAGGCGGCGACGGACGCCCTCCAGGGACTGCGGACCGGCGGGCGGATCGTGCTCGCCACCATCGACCCGGCGGGTTCGTTCACCATCGATCCCGCCACCCCGTTCTGGGCCCGGGGCCAGCGTGTGCTGGGCGCCACCCACCACGGGCTGCGGTACCTGACCGAGGCGCTCGACCTGGTCGCGGAGGGCGCGGTGACCCCGATGACGGAGGTCTTCCCGATGGAAGCGGTCGCGGACGCCGTCGACAAGGTGGAGAGGGGCGAGGTCCGCTTCCGCGCCGTCGTGACCTACTGAGCCGCGTCGGAGCGCGGCGGGGCGGTGCGACGCACCCGAAGGCCCGCCCCGCCCGGGCGGGCCCTCAGCCGAGCGGACGGACTTCGACGCCGGACAGCCGGGCGTCAGGGATACGGGCCGCGATCTCCAGCGCCCGTTCCACGCTCACGCAGTCGACGATGTCGTAGCCGGCCATGTGCTCCTTGACCTCGGCGAAGGGGCCGTCGGTGGTGAGTGCCGCACCGTCGCGCACCCGAACGGTCCTGCTCTGCGAGGGCGCTTGCAGCACCGAACCGCCGACCCACTCACCGGACTCGACGAGCTCCTCGATCAGAGCCGCGTGCTCGGGCCCGAGCGCCGCACGCTCCTCGTCGGACAACGCCTCCCACACCGCGGGGTTGCTGTAGATCAGGAGCATGTACTTCATGGCGCTTTCTCTCCTCGTACTCGAAGCCCGAACGGGCCGGGCGCGCCGGCTGTCCGCCAGGGGCCCCGGCCCGCACGCGCGGATGCTCCGCACCGCGAGATGCTACACGCGGGCCACCGGCGGGGGTGTTCGCCGCGTGCGTGGGTGACCTGCCGCCGGCCGGGAGAATCGGGCGGATCAATCGCGCGAGATGTGTAGAGATCCGCGGGTCCGCTCCGACTCATGGACGAGGGCGCACGCACAGCCGCCCCCGGCCGCTCGACCACGGAGGAAACACATGGATACGCGGACCCCGTCCGGAACACCGCCACGGGCGGGACGGCGGGAATGGATCGGGCTGGCCGTGCTGGCACTGCCCACCCTGCTGCTGGCCCTCGACCTCAGCGTGCTGTACCTGGCACTGCCGAGCATCGGCGCCGACCTCGGGGCCAGCAGTACCCAGCTGCTGTGGATCACCGACGTGTACGGGTTCATGACCGCCGGGTTCCTGGTGACCATGGGCACCCTGGGGGACCGGATCGGCCGCCGGAAGCTGCTTCTCTACGGCGCCGCGGCCTTCGGCGTGGCCTCGGCGGTGGCCGCCTTCTCCACCAGCCCCGGCATGCTGATCGGGGCCCGGGCCGCCATGGGCGTCGCGGGAGCGACGCTGATGCCCTCGACGCTGGCGCTGATCAGCAACATGTTCCGCGACCCGAAGCAGCGGGGCATGGCCATCGGCGTCTGGATGAGCTGCTTCATGGGCGGAGCCGCCGCCGGGCCCGTGATCGGAGGCGCACTGCTGGAGCGCTTCTGGTGGGGCTCGGTCCTCCTGGTCGGCGTGCCGGTGATGGTGATGCTGCTGGTGGCGGCGCCGCTGATGCTGCCGGAGTACCGCGGTGGCGGCGGCCGACTCGACCTGGTCAGTGTCGCCGTCTCCCTGGCCGCGCTGCTGCCCGTGATCTACGGCATGAAGGAACTGGCGAGGGGCGACTCGTGGTTCGTCCCCGGCTTGTTCATCGTGGTCGGCGTGGCTTTCGGCGTGCTCTTCGTACGGCGGCAGCGACGACTGGAAAGCCCCCTGCTCGACGTACGGCTCTTCGGCAACCTGGCCTTCAGCTCGTCGCTGGTCACTCTGATGTTCGGAGTCGCCACCCAGGGCGGGATCATGCTCCTGGTCACGCAGTACCTGCAGAGCGTGGAAGGGCTGTCGCCGCTGCGGGCGGGACTGTGGCTGGTCCCCTCCTCCCTGGCGATGGTGGCCGGCAGCCTGTTGGCCCCGTCCCTCGCACAGCGCAGCAGCCCCCGGCTCGTCATCGCCGGCGGGATGGCTCTCGCCTCGGCAGGCTTCCTCGTCCTCGCCCTGCTCGACATCTCGGACGGCCTCGGCATGCTGGTGGCCGGGATCGTACCGGTCTTCCTGGGCGTCGGACTCATGGGCGCCGTCTGCCAGGATCTGATCGTCGGCACGGTCCGGCCCGAGAAGGCGGGATCGGCGGCGTCCCTCTCGCAGACGAGCGGCGACTTCGGCATCGCGTTCGGCGTCGCGACGCTGGGTAGCGTCGGCGCCGCCGTGTACGGCAGCCGGATGTCCGGCCTCGACCTGTCAGGGGTGCCCGCCGGGGCCCGGGAGGCGTCCCGCGAGACCATCGGGGAGGCCCTGGCCGCCGCCGCGCGACTGGACGGTCCCGTTGCCACCGGCCTGATCGCCGATGCTCGCGAAGCCTTCACCGCCGGACTCAACATCGCCGCCGCGGCCAGCGCCGTCCTCGTCGCCGCGCTCGCCGTCCTCGCGTACACCGCGCTGCGCCCACCGGTCCCGTTGGATCCGGTCGCCTCCGAGGGAGAGCCCGTGGCCACGGAGCGGTCGGTCGCCGACTCCGGCTGAGGCGGGCGGAAGAACACGGCCGGCCGCGCTCCGGGCGGACGGCGGCACGGCACCGTTCCGGGGCTCAGCGCCCCGCTCCCGGCCGTCGCCCCGCGCCCGTGGCACATCGAGAAAAGGAACACCACCATGACCGAAGCAGAGAAGCAGCAGTCCCTTCCCCGAGTCGTCTCGCCGCAGGAGTGGCTCGCCGCGCGCCGCGAGTTCCTCGTCAGGGAGAAGGAGTTCACCCGCGCCCGGGACGCCCTCAACGCCCAGCGCCGCGAACTCCCCATGGTGGCGGTGGAGAAGGACTACGTCTTCGAGGGCCCGGACGGCGACGTGGGGCTCCTCGACCTGTTCGAGGGCCGGCGCCAGCTCATCGTCCACCACGTCATGTTCGATCCGTCCTGGGACGAGGGCTGTTCGAGCTGCCGTTTCCAGATCCGCGACCTGGGTCATCTGCCGCACCTGCACGAGCGCGGTACCAGCCTGGCGCTGGTCTCGCGCGCACCGTACGCCAAGATCCAGCGCTACAAGGAGCGGATGGGGTGGAGCGTTCCCTACTTCTCCTCGTACGGAAGCCACTTCAACTACGACTTCCACGCGACCCTCGACGAGTCGAAGCAGCCGTTGTTGATCAACTTCCGGACCAAGGAGGAGCACGAGGAAGCGGTCGGACCTTGGGACGTGTGGGGCCACGAACTGCCCGCGGTCAGCGTCTTCCTGAGTGAGGGCGACTCCATTTACCACACCTACTCGTCCTTCTCCCGCGGGCTGGACATCCTGCTCTTCACCCTCAACTACCTCGACCTCACGCCCCTGGGCAGGGACGGCGGCTGAGGCCGGCCGGGGCGAGGGCCGACAGGCCCGCGGCCTCACGTCCGGAAGCGGCCGGGCCGCCGGGGAACGGCAATCCGGAAGAAGCGCGAGCGTGGATTCCGGCGGTACCGTCCGTCCGTTGTACGCGGAACACACGGGAACACAGGGGAACGGGAGGCAGTCCGTGCGCATTCTCTTCGTCGCCGCGCCCTTCAGGTCGCATCTGTACGTGCAGACACCGCTGGCGTGGGCACTGCGGACGGCAGGACACGATGTGCGCATCGCGGCATCCCCGGATCTGGCGGACGACATCGCCCACTCCGGTCTCACCGGGGTGACCATCGGCCCGCTGGTCAGCCTGAGCGCGCACATGGCGGCTTCCGCCCCCGACGAGGCCCCGGCCGCCCCCGCTCCACCGGAGTCCGTCACGGCAGCCGGTCCCGTGCCGCCGCGTGCGAAGTCGCACCAGAGCCAGTACCCCCTGGGCGACCCGGTCGCCGAGATGGCGTCGAACGTCCGGGGATGGCGCGGCATGTTCAATCCTGACGAGGCCTTCCACGACCTCGTACGCTTCGCCCGGCTGTGGCGGCCCGACCTGATCGTCTCGGACACGTTCACCTTCACCGGTTCGGTCGCCGCCCGCGTCACCGGAGCTGCCCACGCCCGCATCCTGTTCGGCGCCGACGGCCTCGGGCAGCTGCGGAAGGCGTGCCACGAGTTCTGGGCCCACTGGCGCGACGACCCCGCCGCACCTCCCTCTCCCGCCGATCCCCTGCGGGAGTGGCTGGAGCCGATCCTGCGCGGCTACGGGCAGGAGTTCGACGAGGACGCCGTGCTCGGCCGGTGGACCCTCTTCCCCATGCCGCCGTGGATCCACCGGCCGGCCGGCGTGTCCTACATCCCCCTGCGTCACGTGCCGTTCAACGGCCCTTCCACCACCCCGCCCTGGGCCTACGAACCTCCCACCCGGCGGCGCGTCTGCATCACCCTCGGCCTCGCTCACCGGGAGGGCGGCTTCGGTCACTCGGCGTCCACCCGTGACCTGCTCGACGCGGTGGCCGATCTCGACATCGAGGTGGTGGCGACCTTCACCCGGGACCAGCTGGAGCCGGGACAACGGATCCCGGACAACGTCCGGGTGGCCGACTTCGTCCCGCTCAACGTGCTGTTGCCGACCTGCTCGGCCCTGGTCCACAGTGGTGGCGCCGGGGCTTTCGCGGCCGCCCTTGAGCACGGTGTACCGCAGCTCATCGTGCCCACCATGTACTGGAGCGAGAAGTGGTGGGGCCCGGTCGCCATGGCCAACGGCGTGGAGGAGCGGGGCGCCGGCGTCTATGTCGCCGATGCCGACCAGCTCACTGCCAAGGAGCTGCGTGACCACCTCGTACGCGTGCTCGACGAAAAGGAGTTCACCGAGAACGCGGCCCGGCTGCGGACAGAGATGATCGCCATGCCGAGCCCCAACGACATCGTCCCGGTGCTGGAGAAACTCACCGCGGAGCACTGGGGCACACCCCGCTGAGCCCTCCCGGGCGCGATCGGCCCCACCGGCGGGCCACGGTCACGAGCAGGACGTAGGCGAGCACCACCAGGAGGACCGTGACGATCCACGCGCGCGATCCGCTCGGGTCGTAGACCCGCCCCGCGTTGCCCACGTCCACGGCCGGCGCCGTCTGCCCGGCCTCGAAGGTGCCCCGGCCGCTGCCGTACAGCTTGACGCTACCGGTCTCCACGGTGCCGTCGTCGGACCGGAACGTTCCCGACCATTCGCAGGTGGTGTGCCCGGAGTGCCCCACGCAGACCAGACGGGCCGCGGTGAAGGTGCCCCGCGGCCCGTCCGCCGTGGCCGCCCTGGCGGCGTTGCCGAGATTCGGCACCGTCAGCCAGAACAGCAGGACTCCGGCCAGGAGGAGGAGCAGCGACACGAAACCGGAGGGTTCCCTCCTGCTCGTGGCCATGCGGTCAGTCCTTCGGCGCGCAGGCGCACCGTGCGGCGGCGTTGTCCGGTCGGTTCGCACGGGTGTGCAGGTACATCGCCACCACCATGGGGACGGTGACCAGCGTGTTGTAGAAGAGGTGCAGCTCCACCCGGGGGATGAGCAGCTGGATCAGGCTCGTCGGAGCGGCCTTGCCCAGCAGGTTGGCGCCCGCGAGCACCTGGAGCAGAAGCAGCAGGTGCTCCAGGTGATGCCACACCTGGATGCCGAGTGACACGTTCCACCAGGTCCTGGAGCGGCCGGTGAAGCCCGAGCGCAGCAGGAACAGGCCGGCCATCATCACCAGGGCGTAGCCGTAGTGCATCCATTCCGATGTGACGAGCCACGGGAACGGCATCCCGAGCACACCGCGCGCCTCGGGGATGGGCCAGCCCATGACGTAGATCTGGTACGCCTGGACCAGGTGCTCCGCCCAGTGCGCGACGACGATGAACAGGAAGAGGCGCAGCCCGAGTTGGTGGTGGCGGCTGTTGAGGGAGTCGAGACCGCCCCGCAGCGTGCGCGGTGGCGCTCCCGTGCTGATGGCCATGTCTGAACCTCCGAGGTCGGGAAACTGTTGCTCATGACATCAGGCTTGTGCGCGCGCGGGCTTCTTCCGCCGTGCTCTCCTCGGGGGACGGGGCGCGGACCCTCGCGCCCGCTCCGGGCACCCCGGCACGGGCGCCCGCGGGGTTCACGGCGCCGGCCGACCCGGCCCTCGCCGAACAGATGCCGCTGCTCAGCGACTTGATCGCGCGAGGACCGGCCCTCCCCGCCCCCGCGCCGGGCCGGTACTCCGGTCACGGTGCCGTCGGGCCCCTGGGGTCCTGCGGACGGTTGCCACCGGCGGGCCCGTTCACTAGCTTCCTGACATCACGAGGCCCGGCGGCCCGCAGTCGCTCCGTACCTCGCCGGCCGCTCTTCCCCCCTCTCTATCCACCGGAGGAACAGCCATGCCCCACATCGCACTCGACAACGACCTTCCCGGAATCACCGGCCTGATGGCTCACCGTCCCGACACCGCCGGTCCGCTGGGCGACCTCGCGAACGCCCTGCTGCGAGCGCCGTCCTCGCTCGACCCGGGAGAGCGGGAGCTGATCGCGGCGTACGTCTCGCGGCTCAACGACACCGAGTTCTGCGCCTCCTCGCACGGCGCCTTCGCCGCCGCGCAGTTGGCGGGGGGCCGGCAGCTGGTCCGGGCCGTCCTGGCCGACCCCGAAACCGCACCGGTCAGTGGTCGGCTGCGGGCGCTGCTGAACGTGGCGGCCGAGGTCCAGGGTTCCGCACGTCCGGTCTCCGACCGGACGATCGCGGCAGCCCGCGCCGAGGGCGCGGACGACACGGACCTGCACGACACCGTGCTGATCGCCGCGGCGTTCTGCATGTACAACCGCTACGTCAGCGGCCTCGCCACCGAGCTGCCCAAGGACGACGAGTACTACCGGCACTCCGCCCGGCGGATCGTGGCCGACGGCTACCGGGGCGGGATCGTCCGGGGCGACTGACGCGACCACCCAGGAAGGGAAGACTCATGAGCATCCGGCGCAGGTGGGGCACTGCCGACGTTCCGGACCGGACGGGTACCACCGCGGTGGTCACCGGCGCGAGTTCCGGCATCGGACTGCACCTGGCGGAGGAACTCGCCCGGCGGGGTGCCCATGTGGTGCTGGCCGTCCGCGACCCGGAGCGTGGGGCCGCCGCGGCGGACCGTGTCCGGGCAGGTGTGCCGGCGGCCGCCCTGACGGTCCAGGAGCTGGACCTCGCGGATCTCGCCTCGGTGCGGGCCGGGGCGAAGGAGCTCCGCGCCCGGTTCCCCCGTATCGACCTGCTGGTCAACAACGCGGGCGTGATGTGGACGGACCGGGCCCGCACCCCGGACGGACACGAGCTCCAGTTCGCCACGAACCACCTCGGTCACTTCGCCCTCACCGGACTGCTCCTGGACACCCTGCGGGCCGTACCCGGCGCACGTGTGGTGACGATCAGCAGCTACCTCCACCGGCTGGGGCGCATCGACTTCCGCGACCTCGACGCCGAACGCCGCTACAGCCGGTACCGGGCCTACAACCAGTCCAAACTGGCCAACCTCATGTTCGCGCTCGAACTCCACCGCAGGCTGACGGAATCGGGCTCGGAGCTGGCCTCGCTCGCTGCCCACCCCGGGCTGGCCGCGACCGGCCTGGGCCGGGACTTCCCGGCCCCCGTACGCAGGTTCGGCTCGGTGTTCGCTCCGCTGTTCCTCCAGCCCGCCGCCATGGGGATGCTGCCCGGACTCCGCGCCGCCACCGACGCCGGGGCGCGGGGCGGTGAGTTCTACGGGCCGCTCGGCGTGACCCAGACACAGGGCGCACCCGGGCTCGTCCGTCCCGGCAGGGCGGCCCGTGACGCGGAGGTCCGGCGCCGCCTGTGGGACGAGTCCGAGCGTCTGACCGGAGTGCGCCCTCTCTTCTGACTCCCGCGACCCGTCGGGCCCGCGCCCGGTCTCACGCCGGCCGGGCGGGGCGGGACGGGGGGAGCCTGCCGCCGATCCGCACCGCGGTGGTCAGGGCGGCCCAGGACGTCAGCTCGACGAGCTCGCGGTCGGTGGGGAACCGGACTCTGAACGCCGCGACGTCCTCCGGGAGCGTCTGGTACGGAGCGAAGGCGGTCAGCAGGACGAGCCGGGCGGCGGGCACATCCTCGGCCGGCAGCGCCGATACGGCCTCGTCGAGCCAGGCCCGGCCGAGCCCCGGAGCGGAACCGTCCCACCGGTCCAGGCGTGACCGCAGCCTCTCCCGAACCGGTTTCGGCACCCAGCGCGCCCCCTGGTCCACGGCGGCGAAGGCCCGCCCGAAGGCCTCGGCCACGGGAGGACTGCCCAGTGCCCACTCCAGTCCCGGGGGCAGGGCGGCCGCGGGCAGGAGCTCCAGCGAGGCGCCCGGCGCCATCGGGCCCGGAGCGACGGGACGCATGGCCAGGGCCGTGGTCCGCATGATCGGGGCACGCAGGGGTGCCGGTGTCAGGGCGGGCATGGGGGAGTCGGCCAGGAAGACGCTCACCATGCGGTTGATGTAATGGAACGTCACCACGACGCCGCAGAGTTCCGGCAGCTGTGCTTCGGTGAACGGGGGCGGGGCGCTCCCGGCCGGGTCTCCCGGGTGGTGCCGTCCGGCCGCCGCGGCCCACTCGGCGATCCGGGAGACCGTCCTGTCCGGCGGCAGCGTCCCGAGAACCGCCTGGTGCACATGGACGCAGTACGGGCAGTCGTTGGCGCGTGAGACCGCGGTGGCGACCGTCTCCTTCACCGCGCGGCTCACCCGCCCGTCCACCAGCAGGACCTCACGCAGCATCAGCCACGTCGCCGCCAGCGACGCGGCGGCCGGCGAGTGGAGGGCCACCGGCGGTGCGAGCACCCCGAAGTCCCGCTCCGTCGCCCGGTACACCTGCGCCACCAGGCCCCGGGCACGGTGTGGGGCGATCACGTCCACGTACCGCACCTGCCGCAGGGAACCCCTCAGTACGGCCCGTACGAGCGGTCTCATCGCCACTCCTCCCTCTCCTGCCTCTCCTGCCTCAAGGGGTATCCCCGCGTCGGTGACAGCGCGTCCCCGGTAGGTCCTCGGCGGTCCGCGGCGGACGCACCGGCTCGTCGGCCGGGCCCCGGCCCCCCGGTGCGATGTCGTCGGGGCCGAACCCCATCTGCTCCATCAGCAGCCGGACCAGCGAGGTGGCGGCCTCCTGCGCGGCGGACGCGTTGTACGGGGCGGGCGAGGCCGCCGCCGTGCCGAGGCCGACGTCCGGGCCCGCCGGCGGCCCGACGGCGGGCGTCGCCCCGGCCGGTGCCCGGGACGAGTGGTCGGTGTCGCTCATGGGGTACCTCCTCACAGGGGCCGGCGTCCATCAGCCCGCCACGCTGACCGTCATCGGCAGCCCGCCCCGCATCCGCAGCGACAGCATGGGCTCGGCGACCGCCCGGTGCCCGGGTACGGTGCGCAGGTCGAGGTCCCGGGTGATCAGCGCGGTCACGAAGACCGCCTCCATCATGCCGAGGTTGCTGCCTACGCAGAAGCGGGGCCCCGCGCCGAAGGGGATGTAGGCGTACCGCGGGCGGCTGGCCACCGCCTGTGGGTCGAAGCGCTCGGGGTCGAAGCGTTCGGGGTCCTCCCAGAGGCGTGGGTTGCGGTGCATGATGTACGGGCAGATCAGGACGTCGGCCTTGGCCGACACCGTGTAGCCGCCGACCTCGTCCTCCCGCTGGGCCACCCGGGGCAGGACCCACACCGGCGGGTAGAGCCGCATGGCCTCCTGGACGACCTTGGTCGTCCAGGTCAACCGGTGCAGGTCGTCGAGGTCCGGGAGACGGTCGCCCAGGACGCTCCTGGCCTCCTCGCGGACGGCCGCGCGGACCTCGGGATGACGCTCCAGCAGGTGCAGCGTCCAGCCGAGCGTACTGGCCGTCGTCTCGTGCCCCGCGAGGAGCAGGGTGACCAGCTCCTCCCGGAGCTTTCCGCGGACCCGCCGGGGCGGTCCGTTCCCCCGCCCGGCGGCCTCGATGATCCGGGACAGCGCGTCGTCGCCGGGCTCGCCGTCGGCCATCCGCGCGCTGCGGTCGGCCACCAGCAGGTCCGCCACCCTGTACAGCTCCCGGCGGGCCCGGCGGAAGCGGGCCTGCGGAGGCAGCGGGAGCCAGCCGGGCACCAGGCCCTGGGAGACCATCTCCAGCATCGCCTGGTCCTGCACCTCCTCGAAGGACGGCGCGAGGGTGTCCTGCGAGGAGAGGTCGGAGTCGAGCAGGGTGCGGCCGAGGACACCGAGGGTGAGTCCGGTGACCTCGTGGAGGACGTCGACCGGGCCGCCCCCCTCGTGGGCACGCAGGAGGGCCACCAGCTTGGCACCCTCCTCCGCGATCGCGTTCGCCTGCCGGTTGATGCGCCCCGGCTTGAACGCGGGCTGCACCGTCTGGCGCTGGGCCCGCCATACCTCACCGTCGCTGGTCAGCAGGCCGTCGCCCAGGACCCGGCGGGACTGCACGAGGCCGATGCCCTTGTGGTAGTTGTCGCTGTTGTCGGCCAGCACGTGCTTGGCGTAGTCGGGCCGGTTGAAGATGTACAGCTTCTTGGGCCCCATGGAGACCCGTACGGCGTCTCCCAGGGCGGCCGCGTCCTTCATCATCTCCAGGCGGTCCACGGCCAGCTTCCTCAGCAGGCCCGGCAGGGCGCTCACCGGCGGGCCCGGCGGGTCGGTCCTCATGCCACATGGCCTTCGCGGTGTTCGGGGGCGAACCGCCGGAAGCGGCCGCCGGAGAACAGCAGGGCCTCACGGAACGGCCAGCGCACCGCCGAGACCACCTCGCCGACGAAGATCGTGTGGTCACCGCCCTCGTACAACACCTTCTTCTCGCACTCCAGATGAGCCACGGCGCCGGCGATCAGCGGTGCGCCGGACTTCCGCCCGGGCTGCCAGCCGACGGCGTCGAACTGGCCGGCTCCGACGGGGCGCGAGTGGTCGGCGAAGTGGCGCGCGACGGCCTCCTGTCCGATGTCGAGCACCGAGACCGAGAACGTCTGCGAACGGTCGAGGTTGCCGTGCATCACCGCGTCCTTGCCGACGCAGACGAGCACCAGGGGCGGGGCGAGGGAGACGGAGGTGAACGAGCTGGCCGTCATGCCCCTCGGAGAGTCCCCGCCGACGGTCACCACAGTGACTCCGGTGGGGAAGGCGCCGAACACGCCCCGCAGTTGTTTGCGGTCCTCCAGATCGACGAGTTCCATGGACGGAACGGTGGTCGGGCTCATGTCTGCCTCCCTGTCGGCGGCCGGCGCCCGGCCGCGGAGGACGCCGGCTCGGGTGCCGACGCATCGGGGATCGGTGCGAGAAAGGCGACGACCGCCGGCTCCAGGGCGTCGCGCAACGTCGTGACGAACGTGGCGATCCGCAGGCCGCCCGAGGCGAGGACCACCCAGTTGTCCCGGTTCGGCGGAGTCAGGGTGAGCGGCGCCCCGGCCATCAGCCCGGCCTTCCTGAGGCATTCGACGGCGCCCCACACCCGAGTCGCCGCGGTGTCCGGGGCCTCGCCCGTCTGTTTGACGACCTGAGCGGCCAGCCCGGCGTGTTCACCGAGCAGCCCCGCCCACGTGTCGGCGTCGCGGACGCAGACCGCCTCGATGTCGCAGGCCACGGTTCCCGCGGCGGCGACTCCGAGGGTCACCCCCAGGCCGTGGGCCGCCGAGATCTCCCGGCCGCCGACGAGTTCGGGGCGTCCGTCGGGCCTGTAGCGCACCTCGGCGCTCTCGCCCAGTGCCCGCTGAACGGCCCGTGCGGTGGCCGCGCGACGCTCGTCGGCGGACTCCCCGGCGCCGGGGAGGTCCGGTTCGACGGCGATGTCGAGGTGGGTGCCGAGCACCTCCTCCACCGCCCGCTCCAGGTAGGAGCCGAGCAACGGGGCGACCCAGGGCCCGGAGCCGTCCGTCTTGCGCACGGCGTGGAGGGTCAGCCCCTCCCACCGCTCGACGACCGTGCCGTCGGCGGTGCGTACCGCGATGTCGTACACGTAGGTGTCGCCGTCCCGGTGGCGCTCGGTGGCGCAGTAGCGCACCTCCTGCGGCAGGTCGCCGCCGGCGGGCATCGGGTACAGCCGCTCGATACCGGACGGCAGCAGGGTCGCGTCGGGGACGCACACCTGGTTGCCGTGCATCAGAGCGTCCCGCATCCCCGGGTCGGCCAGCAGCAGCGTGTCCGGCAGGAAGCCGGCGAACCAGCCGGACGGCGCGGCGATCGCCACATCGGCGTCGACGTGCCGGGCGGCGGCCCTGCGGAAGCGGCGCAGCCGCTGGAAACGCTCGCCCTGGAAGAGGAGACCGCCGTACAGGTCGGCCGCCGGGTCCAGTGGGGCCGGCGGCACTTCCGGGCCCACCTGGGCAGGCGGCCCGTCCGGGATCGCGGCCCCGGAGTAGACCAGCCGGGCCCGGAAGTGCTCGGCGACGAATCCGGTGTCCTCCGCGTGCACGGCCACGTCCACCGTGTCGGTGTCGGTGACGGTCGCGGCGATCCGGATGCGGGTGGTCCCCGCGGGCGGCACCACGATGGGCCGCAGGAACCGCGCCCCCTCGATGACCGGTACGTCGGCGCGTCCGGTGAGCGCGGACGCCACCTGCACCATGGCCTCCATACCGATCACGGCGGGCATCAGCAGGTTGTCGTCCAGGAGGTGGTCGGCGAGGTAGAGGTCGGTTCCCGCGTTCAGTTCGGCCTCGGTGACGAGTTCGACGCCGTGGTAGCGCACCAGCGGGGTCCCGGTGAACCGCAGGAGCGGCATCGGCGGGAGGTCGCGCCGTACCGTTCCGATGCCTTCGGTCCGTCCGCTGATCACCGTCACCACGGGGGCGTCCGGGTCCGAGATCAGCCGCAGCAGGATCTCGACGCCCTGGTCGGGCGAGACCGGGACGATGCCCTCGCGGGACAGCGACTCGACGACGGAGAGCTTCTCGCCCATGCCGATCCCGGACCACACGGACCATTCCATGCACAGCGCACGGCAGCCCGGATGGTCGCGGGCGACCTTCTCGGTCCGGTCGGCCAGCCATTCGTTGGCGGTGGCGTAATGCGCCTCGCCGCGCAGCCCGGACCGGCCGATGATGCTGCCGAAGGTGACGAGGAGTTTCAGGTTCCTCTCGCCGACGGCGTCCAGGACGACGTCCAGACCGTCGACCTTGGGGGCGAACGTGGCGTGGAAGTCGTCCATGCCGAGACCGGTGAGGGAGGCGGGCTCGTTGCGGCCCGCCCCGTGGAGTACGGCGCTGACGGGGCCGAGCGCGTCGGTGAGTTCGGCGATGGCCGCGGCGACGCGGACCGGGTCGGTGACGTCGGCGCCGGCATAGCGCACCGTCGCCCCGCTGTCCGCCATCCGCCGCAGGTTCGCGGCGAGGTCCTCGTCCCGGGCGGGATCCGACCGGCCGAGGACAGCCAGCTTGACGCCGGTCTGCCGTGCCACGGCCAGGGCGCACTCGGCGGTGATGCCCTTGCCGCCGCCGGTGACGAGCAGGACGTCGGAGTCCCCCAGGACCTGTTCGGTGCGCTCGGCGCGGATCGGCAGGGCGCGCAGTACCGGGACGCGGCGGGTGCCGTCCGCGGCGAGGTGGACCTCGCTGAAGCGGGCGGTCGCGGCGACCTCGGCGGCCACCCGCTCCGCGGCGCCGTCGCAGATCGGGGTGTGGACGACGGTCGTCCGCAGGTGGGACGCCTCCAGATGGAGGGTCTTGGCCAGTCCGGCCGCGCCCCGGCCGTGCTGCACCAGGACGAAGCGGCGCTCGCGGTCGCCGGCGAGGGCGGCCTTGGCGCCCTCCAGCGCGTGCTCGATCTGCTCCCGGGCGCAGTCGGGCGGCAGGCAGACCAGTACCCCGGAGCCCACCGCGGCCTTCTCCAGGGCGCTGCGCACGTCCTGGGCGAAGGTGTGGTCCTGGGGGGTGAACAGCTCCCAGGACTCGTTGTCGCCGCCCGACACCGGTGCGGGCAGAGGGACTTCGTCGAGGTCGACGGCGAAGGGGCGGGCCCATGCGGCGGCTCCCGCCACGACGGGTGCGGGGGCGTCGCCGTCGTCCGTACCGGCGAGCGTGGTGAGCGCCTCGGCCAGTTCGGCCATCGTGGCGGTGGCGAAGTTGGTCGGTACATGAGCGGCGGTGAGGCCGAGCTGGACTGCGGCCTGGTTGACGATCTGGCCGACCGTGATCGAGCTCATGTGCAGGTCGTCCAGGAGGTTGCTGCTGTCGTCGACCAGTTCGGGCGGCAGCTCCGCCCGTTCGGAGACCAGGGCGCGCAGCACGTCGAGCGCCGACTCACCGGCCGAGCCGCCGGCCCGCTCGGTGGCGCCGTCGCCGGAACCCTCCGCCCGGGGGGCGCGCGTGGCGGGCAGGGCGACGTCGGGTGCCTGTTCGCAGGGATTGGCCAGGAAGCTGAACTCGGCGCCGACCTCCAGCGGCCGGGTCAGCCGGTCGTTGAACAGCCGTTCGTGGATGAGCGGGGCGCCCAGGACATAGGCGGCGCCGACGACCTGGAGCAGTCCGCGCAGGGAGTCGTCGTCGGTGTTGAGGGCGACGGCCGGTACGTCGGCGGTGGCCGCCGCCATGCCGGTGAGCACCCGACCGGGGCCGACCTCGACGAACAGGTCGACGTCGGGGGCGGCCGACCGGACCGCCTGGGTGAACAGCACCGGGTCGGTGATCTGCTGCCGCAGCAGCTTCGACAGGTCGGTGTCGCTCTCCAGCTCTTCGCCGGTGACGGTGGAGACGACCCGGCGGTCCACCTCGGCCAGGCGCTCTCCGGCGAGCCAGTCGCCGAAGGCGTCGGCGGCCGGAGCGACGAGGGGCGAGTGAAACGCGTGCGAGACCGCGAGGCCGGTGCAGGAGACACCGGCTCGCTCGGCCCGTTCGCTGACGGTGGCGATGGCCTCGACGGTTCCGGCGACGACGGTCTGCCGGGGCCCGTTGTAACCGGAGACGACGACGGGCAGGTCCGCGATGAGCTCCCCGGCCTCCTCGGGTGTGGCGGCCAGCGAGGCCATGGTGCCCGAGGCGCTGTGCTCGGCCATGGCCGCACCCCGGACCCGGGCGGCCTCCAGCAGGGTGGTTGAGTCCAGGGCCCCCGCCCAGTGCAGGGCGGAGAGTTCGCCGAGGCTGTGGCCGACGGCGATGTCGGCCTCGATGCCGAGCGCGTCCAGGACGCGCAGCCCGGCCGTGGAGCCGGTCACGATGCGGGGCTGGGCCACGTCGGTGGCGACCATGTCGCCTGTGGTGGGCAGTCCGGCCCGCCGGTACACGTCGGCGGCCTCGGTGAAGCGGCGGGCGAGCGCACCCCCGCCGGTCGAGGTGCCCGAGCCCTGCCCCGGGAAGAGGAAGCCGATGCGGGCGGCGTCCTTCGCCCGGCCGATGAAGGCACGTCCGTCGGGGGAGAGCGTGATACTCCCGTCCGTGTTCGGCGCCTCCGCCAGCCGTCGCAGCCGCACTTCGGCGTCCTCCGGCGAGGTGACGACGACGGCCGCCCGATGGGGGAGTTCGCGCAGTTCGCGCTGGAGGGTGGCGGCCAGGTCGGCGAGCTGGGCGTAGGAGACCTTGATGGCGAAGTCGGCGACCTGAGAGAGGCGTTCCCTGAGCGCCTGCGGTGACGCGGCGTCCAGGAGGAGGAGTTCGGCGTCCTGGAGCGAGTTGGCCAGGGTGGTGGACCGTCGGCTGAGGGTCCGGCGTCCCGTCGGCACGGCCCTGTCGAGGACGACATGGGTGTTGATCCCGCCGAACCCCATGGCGGTGATCCCGGCGCGCAGCGGTGCGCCGCTCGGCCAGGCCTCGGCCCGGCGCAGCACCCGCAGGTTGGCCGACTCCTCGGTGAGCAGCTCGTGCGGGTCGACGCAGCCGATGGCGGGCGGCAGCATCGCGGCGTCCAGGGCCATCGTGGCCTTGATCAGTCCGGCGATTCCGGCGGCGGCCTTGGTGTGGCCGATCATGCCCTTGACGGAGCTGATGACGGCGCTGGGAGCGTGCGGGTCGGCCTGGGCGCGGGCGCCCATGATCGCCCTGAGCTCGGTCGCGTCGCCGACGGCGGTTCCGGTGCCGTGGCCCTCGAAGAGCGGGACGGTGTCGATGCCGAAACCGGCCCGTTCGTAGGCGCGGGCCAGGGCGAGCTGATAGCCGCTGACTTCGGGGCGGGTGATGCCGCCCTGTCCGTCGGAGGAGATGCCCCAGCCGGCGATCGAGGCATAGACGCGGTGTCCGGCGGCGAGGGCGTCCTCCTCGCGCATGAGGACGACCATGCCGCAGCCCTCGCCGGGCCAGAAGCCGTTGGAGCCGCGGTCGTAGAGTCGCATCTCCGTCCTGGCGAGCGCTCCGGTCTTGGCGAAGCCGATGATCTCGAAGGGGTCGATGGACATGTCGACGCCTCCGGCGACGGCGACGTCGAGGTCCCCGTTCAGCAGGGAGGAGGAGGCGGTGGTGACCGACAGGAGTGAGGACGAGCACGCGCCGTCGACGGTGTATCCGCCGCCGTTCAGATCGAAGTGATTGCAGATCCGGCCGGCGATGGTGTTGGACAGACCGCCCGCGAGGGTGTCCTCGTCGATGGCGGGGAACGGCTGCTTGTAGGCGTCCTCCACCCCTTCCAGGAACTCACCGAGGCGTTCGTCGCCCCAGTCCTGCCCCTTGAGGGCGTCGGCGAGCACACGGCGTACGTACGGCCAGCGCAGCCGCATCACGTTGGCGCGGGCGAACTCACCGGTGAGGGTGTTGCCGACGACGACGCCGGTGCGCTCCCTGGGGAGTCCCTCGCCGGCGGGGAACCCCGCGTCGGCCAGCGCCCGGGTCGCGGTGTCGAGCGCGAGCCAGTGCGTGAGGTCGGTGGAACGGTAGGTGCCGCCCGCGATGCGGTGGGCGACGCGGTCGAACTCCCACCCCTCCAGCACGGCGGCGTTACGGGCATAGAACTTGTCCGGGACCGCGGGGTCCGGGTCGTAGTAGTCGTCCAGGCGCATGCGCACGTCGGGCAGCCGGCGGAAGGCCCGGCGCCCGGCGACCGCGTTCTCCCAGAGTTCGCGCGGGGTGGTGGCGTCGGGGTAGCTGCACGACACACCGACGATCGCGATACGGCTCATACGGGCACCGCCATCTTTTTCCGCTGCTGCGCCGCAGCCCGCATGGACGCGCACTTGCCGTGGAGGCAGGTGCCGTCCCGGCACGGGTCACCGGTGCGGGCAGCCGCCACCGTGGCCGCGTGTGCCGGCTCCGGCTCGGGGGCGGGAGTGGGC
>NZ_JAAXYC010000160.1 GCF_018619185.1 Streptomyces sp. McG3
CGTGCGAGCCCTGCCCTGACGTGCGAGCCCCGCTCTGACCCGTCGAGCCCCGACCCTGACCGTACGGGCCGCCACGCACCCCCGTACACCCCGAATGTGCCCCGCCCCGGCGCCTACGCGTGCGGCCCCACCGTCACCGGGCCGACCGTCAGTTCCGGCGTCCCCTCCATGATCGCGGCGACCCGCTCCACCTGCTCCTCCAGCGCGCGCAGACCGGCCGGCGGCAGGGGCTCCAGCGGCTCCACCGTCACCGCGATCCGGCGGCCCGAGCGGCGCAGGTGCCAGACGCCGGCCACCGTGCCGTCCACCAGCAGCACCGGGAAGTTCCCCGCCTGCCCGCCCGCGAGTGCCCGCTCGTACGCCGCCCCCGGGAACAGCCGCTCACGGGGCTGGGAGGCGATGGCGAACGCGTCGAAGTACGGGAGCAGGCGCACGCCGCGCACCGGTGACGCCGGGAAGTCCGTGTCGCCCGCGACCACCCACGCCGGACCCACGTCCGCGAACGTCACCTCCTCGATCGCCCCCGCCGCCGCCTGCGCGGCGAACTGTTCGGCCGCCCAGGGCTTCGGCGCGGCGAGCCAGCGGGCGAAGTGGGCGGAGGTGGCCGGCCCGTACGCGCGCAGATACCGCTCGATCAGGGCGGCCAGAGCCCCGGGGCCGGCCAGCGGGGTGCACCCGGGATTGGTGTACGTCGCCTTTCGCCCCCGGTTCGGGGCGTAGACGAGGGCGCCCCGGTGGCCGGCCAGGTGCAGGACCTGCCGCCAGCGCGGCCACATCGTCTGGAATCCGGGCATCACCAGGTCACCGGCCCACGGCCCGGTCCGCGCGACGACCTCCTCGGAGAGCTCGTCGATCGTGAGTTCCGCCCCGGTCAGCGCCTCCGCGACGGCCGAGACGACCGCCTCCACCTGGTCCGGGGTCATCCGGGCGTCCTGGGAGAAGGGGTTCGTGCCCGTCGGCACGGTGGACAGGGCCCCGGTCCACAGGGGCAGGTCCGCGGCGGGCAACAGGTGGACCGTGCCGCGCGGTCCGAACGTCTTGACCAGGGTCCGGTCCGTCCACAGGGCCGTACGGACGTCCGTGCGGGTCAGCCCGTCCCCGCGCAGCCCCACGGACAGCTCGGCCGCCGACAGCACCTGGGCGTGCGCGCCGAGCATCGAGGCCACCGCCGCGCCGGGGGTGGCGATGGGCGACGCGGTGGCATCCGGGTGGAGGTGCTGGCGGGCCAGCCTCCGGGCGTTCGCCCCGGTCCAGCTCACGGTCGTTGGCGTTGTCGCACGGGATCGCGTCGTCATGCCTCGAACCTAGAGCCCCCAGAGGTCAGGTTCCGTCCTCTGGCGCCCGGTACGGCGTCAAGCCGACGCCGTGCCGCGCCCCCTCGATACCGGGGCCGATAACCGGGCCTCTACAGGGCGGCCCCGAAGGGCCCGAAGGGCGCCCGCCGCCCTGCCCGGAGCGCAGTCCGGTGAATCCGGAGAGTAATTGTGGAGTGGCGCGGCACGCGGCATTACTTACGAAGGGTTATGGTGGAAACCCCCCCTCGGGCCGGTCCGTATCCCCCCCCACGGACCGGCCCGTTTTTTTACGGGCCGACGGCGTCGCCGCCGCGCGACCCGGGGAGCAGGCCCCCCGCGTCGCCGCCGCGCGACCCGGGGAGCAGGCCCCCTGGTGAGGCCGACGTCAGCTGCGACCGGCCCAGATGTTCGTGCCCGCCGTGTCCACGGCGAAGGCGTCGATCTCCTTCAGCTCGTCGGCGGTCAGCGCCGGGCCCGCGAGGGCCGCCACGTTCTCCTCCAGCTGCTTCACGCTCGACGCGCCGATCAGCGCCGAGGTCATCCGACTGTCGCGCAGCACCCACGCGATGGCGAGCTGGGCGAGCGACTGGCCGCGGCCGCGCGCGATGTCGTTGAGCCCGTTGAGCCGGCGGACCACCTCGTCGGAGAGCAGGCCCGGGTCGAGGGACTTGCCCTGGGTGGCGCGCGAGCCCTCCGGGATGCCCTTCAGATACTTGTTCGTGAGCAGGCCCTGGGCGAGCGGCACGAAGGAGATGCAGCCCATCCCGGCCGCCTCCAGGGTGTCGAGCAGCCCGTCGTCCTCGATCCAGCGGTTGATCATGGAGTAGGACGGCTGGTGGATCAGCGCCGGCACGCCCATCTCCCTGAGCAGCCCGGCCGCCTCGGCGGTCTGCTCCGCGTTGTACGAGGAGACGCCCACGTACAGCGCCTTGCCCTGCTGGACGGCGGACGCCAGGGCGCCCATCGTCTCCTCCAGCGGGGTGTGCGGGTCGAAGCGGTGCGAGTAGAAGACGTCGACGTAGTCGAGGCCCATCCGCTTCAGGGAGGCGTCGAGCGAGGACAGCAGATACTTCCGGGAGCCCCACTCGCCGTACGGGCCGGGGTGCATCAGATAACCGGCCTTGGTGGAGATGACCAGTTCGTCGCGGTACGGGGCGAAGTCCTGGGCGAAGAGCTTGCCGAAGTTCAGCTCGGCCGAGCCGGGCGGCGGGCCGTAGTTGTTGGCCAGGTCGAAGTGGGTGACCCCGAGATCGAAGGCCCGGCGCAGAATCGCCCGCTGGGAGTCCAGGGCCCGGTCGTCGCCGAAGTTGTGCCACAGGCCCAGCGAGAGGGCGGGCAGCTTGAGGCCGCTGCGTCCGGTCCGGCGGTACTCCATGGAGTCGTAGCGCGAACCGGCGGCGCGGTAGTACAGGTCGGGGGAGAGGTAATCAGTCACGTTTCATTCCTTATCACGGAGTTGTGACAGACCGGGTTGGGCCCCCGTGACCCGATCGCAGTAATGTGGCGGCTTCGGGGAATGCCGATGTGCGGCGCGGCGAAGGCCCGCGTGGCCGTGCCAGTGGTAGGGGCGCGGACCGCCGAGGGATCGTGCGGGCGGCGCAGACCGTGCGGCGATCCCCTGCGGGGGACGGCCCCCGGACCCCCGGCGACGGGGAGGGCGGGCCCCGGGCCCGTACGGAACCGAGAGGGTGAACGCAGTGAACTTCCGCGACCTGGTGTACAGGCTCTACGCGCGCCGGGTGGGAGGCCGCCTGGACCACGACCAGGTGCCGAAGCACATCGGGGTCATCCTCGACGGCAACCGGCGCTGGGCCAAGGCGTCCGGCGGATCGGCCGTGCAGGGCCACCAGGCCGGTGCTGACAAGATCTCCGAGCTGCTCGGCTGGTGCAGCGAGACCGATGTCGAGGTCGTCACCCTCTGGATGCTGTCCACGGACAACTTCGACCGCCCCGAGCACGAGCTGAAGCCGCTGCTCGGCATCATCGAGAACACCGTGCGCAACCTCGCCGCGGACGGGCGCTGGCGCGTCCACCACGTCGGCACGCTCGACCTGCTTCCGCCGGAGACGCAGTCGGTGCTCAAGGAGGCACAGGAGGCGACGTCCGACATCGACGGAATAATCGTCAATGTCGCGGTCGGCTACGGTGGCCGCCAGGAGATCGCGGACGCGGTGCGCTCCCTGCTCCTGGAGCACTCGGAGAAGGGCACGACCTTCGAGGAACTGGCCGAGGTCGTCTCCACCGACCTGATCTCCGAGCACCTCTACACCCGGGGCCAGCCCGACCCCGACCTGGTGATCCGGACGAGCGGCGAGCAGCGGCTCTCGGGCTTCATGCTCTGGCAGAGCGCCCATTCGGAGTACTACTTCTGCGAGGTGTTCTGGCCGGCGTTCCGCAAGGTCGACTTCCTCCGGGCGCTGCGCGACTACGCCGCCCGCCACCGCCGCTACGGCGCCTGAACACCGTCCTGCCGCCCGTTCGGCCGATGGCTCCCCTATATAGGGGAGCCATCGCGCGTGTACGCGTACGCAAGGGCGCCACCGCGCGTCCACCGGGGCTTCTCCACACCGTGTCATATGCGGCGGCATGGCTTCGCGCGGAAAAGGGAATACCCCTGTCAGGTCGACGTCCGGTCATCAACCAGGCGGATGTCGCATCCAAGTGAGCGGCACCCAGCCCGCTCGCCCGGGAGGCCCTTTGCACACGAAGGACCGTAGACAGTCTGCGGCCGACGCGGTGGCCGTGGTCCGGCCCGCGCACAGGGGCCCGATCCCGGTCCGTCCTCTCCCTTCGGGAAGCTCCGCGACCGTTCGTCGCACTCCCCGACCTCGTCCGAGGGGGTACGTCCTTCCGTGGTGAACAGCAGCAAGCGCCGCATGCCCGACCGGCGCACATACGTTCTCGACACCAGCGTCCTGCTGGCCGATCCCGGTGCCATGGCCCGCTTCGACGAGCACGAAGTCGTGCTGCCGATCGTGGTGGTCACGGAACTGGAGGCCAAACGGCATCACCCCGAGCTCGGATACTTCGCCCGGCAGGCCCTGCGCCTGCTGGACGACTTCCGGGTCCGGTACGGCCGGCTGGACGCCCCGATCCCGCTCGGGGATCTGGGCGGGACGCTCCGCGTCGAACTCAACCACTCCGATCCCGGCGTCCTGCCCGCCGGCTACCGGTTGGGGGACAACGACTCACGGATCCTCGCGGTCGCACGCAACCTCCAGGCCGAGGGGTACGACGTCACGGTCGTCTCCAAGGACCTGCCGCTCCGTATCAAGGCCTCCTCCGTGGGCCTCCTCGCCGAGGAGTACCGCGCGGAGCTCGCCATCACGGACTCCGGCTGGACCGGCATGAGCGAACTGTCCCTCGCCGGGGAACAGATCGACCTGCTGTTCGGCGAGGAGACGCTGTACGTCCCCGAGGCCGCCGAACTGCCCGTGCACACCGGTCTGGTCCTCCAGTCCGAGCGCGGCAAGGCGCTCGGCCGGGTGACGGCCGAGGGCAACGTACGGCTCGTGCGGGGCGACCGGGAGGCCTTCGGCATCCACGGGCGCAGCGCCGAGCAGCGGATCGCCCTCGACCTCCTCCTCGACGCCGACGTCGGCATCGTGTCGCTGGGCGGCCGGGCCGGCACCGGCAAGTCGGCGCTGGCCCTCTGCGCGGGCCTGGAGGCGGTGCTGGAGCGGCAGCAGCACAAGAAGGTGATGGTCTTCCGCCCGCTGTACGCGGTGGGCGGGCAGGAGCTCGGCTATCTCCCCGGCAGCGAGGCCGAGAAGATGAGCCCCTGGGCGCAGGCGGTCTTCGACACGCTCTCGGCGGTCGCCGGGCGCGAGATCATCGAGGAGGTGCTCGGGCGCGGGATGCTGGAGGTCCTGCCGCTCACCCACATCCGCGGCCGGTCCCTGCACGACGCGTTCGTGATCGTCGACGAGGCGCAGTCGCTCGAACGGAACGTCCTGCTGACCGTGTTGTCCCGGATCGGGGCGAATTCGCGTGTCGTGCTCACCCACGATGTGGCCCAGCGGGACAACCTCCGGGTCGGCCGGTACGACGGAGTCGTCGCCGTCGTCGAGAAACTGAAGGGCCATCCGCTGTTCGCCCACGTCACGCTCACGCGGTCGGAGCGTTCGCAGATCGCCGCGCTGGTGACCGAAATGCTGGAGGAAGGCCACATCTGACGCGCATGTCCCTTTGATGCCGCCCGGCGAGCCAAGGAGCTTAGCCGGGCGGCATTGTGCTGCGCCGTCATTTCCGAAAAACCGAGGGGCCAAACGGGGTGTGACCTTTCCCACGCAAGACAGAATTGCCTCCCGGCGCTCCCGTCCGGCAGAGTCTTGCTTCCGTCAGGCCCCGCATACGGCACTTGGGCACCTCCAGAGGCGCCACGCACCACACAACTCAACACAAGACGCCCGTATGCCGCCCGCGAGCACCACGCGGCAGCCCCCTCGCCGGGGTTGCCCATCGGGCCCGTGCCTCCCGTGACCCACGCAGTAGGGAGGCCAGTGTCAGGGGCACGAACGCGCCCGCGAGGTCACCTAAGCGGGCGATGCTGGAAGGACACCATGTGAGCCGGATCTCGGTCCGGGGGTTCGCCGTGGCATCCGCCACCGCGGTCACCACCGTTGGCGCCGTCGTAGGCGTTGCTGCGGGCGGCACACCTGCCGCCGACGACAACAACAACTTCGAGGCGGCCGCAGCCGACACCACGCTGCTCGCAGACATCCCCGCGGGCCAGCAGGCCCAGGTCCAGACCGCTTCGCTGACGCAGCAGGCCGATGCCCAGGCATCCGCCGCCGACGCCGCCGCGAAGAAGTCGGCCGAGGAATCGGCCCGCCTCCAGGCAGCCAAGGACGCCAAGTCCAAGAAGCAGGCCGCCGAGGACCGGGTCGAGGCCGAGCGCGAGGCGGAGAAGAAGAAGAAGGAAGACGCCGAGCGCGCCAGCCGTTCTTCCGTCCGCGACGCGACCTCGTTCTCCGCGCAGGGCTCCTACAGCGTGGCCGACGTCAAGGCGATGGCCCGTCAGATGGTCCCCGCGGACCAGTTCCAGTGCTTCAGCAACATCGTGAACCACGAGTCGACCTGGAACTACCGCGCGAGCAACCCGTCCTCCGGGGCGTACGGTCTGATGCAGGCGCTCCCGGGTCACAAGATGTCGTCCGCCGGCGCCGACTGGCAGACCAACCCGGCCACCCAGATCAAGTGGGGCCTCAGCTACATGGACGGCCGTTACGGCAGCCCGTGCGGCGCCTGGTCCTTCTGGCAGGCCAACAACTGGTATTAGAGGGAGCGGGCGAGGTCCACGGACCGCCCTCTCAACCTCGCGAGGCCCCCCACCGTCCGGACGGTGGGGGGCCTCGCGCGTGTACGGTCGCATCCTGGCGGTCCCGGGGAGCGTTGGGAAACGCTGCGGAGCGCTGGGTGGCGAAGATGGGGGAAGGAAAGAAAGCATGTCGAAACTGCCGGGCTGGCTGGGCCGCTTCGGGTCCGAACTGACGGAGCTGGGTGCGCGACTGGACGAGCGGCGGGCGCGCGCCGCCGCCGATGACGAGGACGACCCCCTCGTGGCGCGAGGGGCCGCCGCCGTCCCCGATGACGACGGCACCGGGCAGGTGCCCGCGCCGCCCTCGTACGCCCCCTCGGTCGCCGCCAAGCCGGATCCGGTGGCGGCGATCCCGTGGGGGATGCGGGTCGCCGCCGAGGCCGGCTGGCGCCTCCTCGTCCTCGCGGGGACCCTCTGGGTGCTGATGCGGGTGATCAGCGCGGTCCAGCTCGTGGTGCTGGCCTTCGCCGCCGCGCTGCTCGTCACCGCGATGCTCCAGCCGACCGTGGTCCGGCTCAAGCGGTTCGGGCTGCCCCACGGGCTCGCCACCGCCGTGACGGCCGTCCTCGGGTTCGTCGTCATCGGACTGGTCGGCTGGTTCGTGGTGTGGCAGGTGATGGACAACCTCGACACGCTCTCCGACCGGGTCCGCGACGGCATCGACGAGTTGAAGCGCTGGGCGCTCGACAGCCCCTTCCACGTCACCGAGTCGCAGATCAACGACATCGCCAAGAACCTCAGCGACACCATCGGCACCAACACCGAGGAGATCACCTCCGCCGGGCTCCAGGGCGTCACCGTGATGGTGGAGTTCCTCACCGGGCTGCTGCTGGCGATGTTCTCCACGCTGTTCCTGCTCTACGACGGCCGGCGCATCTGGGAGTGGTCGCTCAAGCTGGTGCCCGCCGCGGCCCGCCCCGGGGTCGCCGGCGCCGGGCCGCGTGCCTGGCGCACCCTGACCGCGTATGTGCGCGGCACGGTGCTCGTCGCCCTGATCGACGCCATCTTCATCGGTTTCGGCCTCTGGGTCCTCAATGTGCCGCTCGCCGTGCCACTGGCCGTCTTCATCTTCCTGTTCGCCTTCATCCCGCTCGTCGGCGCCGTGGTCTCCGGGGCACTCGCGGTGGTCGTCGCCCTGGTCACCGAGGGAGTGTGGACCGCGCTGTGGGCGCTGGTGGTGGTCCTGGCGGTGCAGCAGATCGAGGGCCACATCCTGCAGCCGTTCATCCTCGGCCGCGCCGTCCGGGTCCATCCGCTCGCGGTGGTCCTCGCGGTGGCGACCGGCGGTCTGGTCGCGGGCATCGGCGGGGCGGTGGTCGCCGTACCGCTGGTCGCCGTGATCAACACGGTGGTCGGCTATCTGCGCTCGTACGGGGAACCGGGCGAGCGGGGCGGCCACCACGGGGCCACGGCCCTGTCGATGAGCCCGGCACACGCGGGGCCCGCGGCGGAGGCGCCACCCGAGCCGAGGGACGCGCCGGGCGAACACGCACAGGAGAAACGGCCGCCGCAGGAGTAGCGGAACGTCACGGAGCGGGCAGAAAGAAGAGCCCCGGGGACGGTCGGTCGTCCTCGGGGCTCTTCTCGTATCAGGGGTGGTGCGGTGTCACTACTCGGCGAGTACGGCCTCGGCGTCGAGGGTCACACCGACCGCCTGGATCACCGAAGCGACCTTGACGGCTTCCTGAATGGTCTCACGGTCCACGCCGGCCTTGCGCAGCACCTGCTCGTGGGAGTCCAGGCACTGGCCGCAGCCGTTGATCGCGGAGACGGCGAGCGACCACAGCTCGAAGTCGACCTTCTCCACGCCCGGGTTGCCGATGACGTTCATCCGCAGGCCCGCGCGGAGCGTGCCGTACTCCGGGTCCGACAGCAGGTGCCGGGTCCGGTAGAAGACGTTGTTCATCGCCATGATCGCGGCCGCCGACTTCGCCGCGGTGTACGCCTCGGCGGAGAGGTTGGCCTTCGCCTCGGGCTCCAGCTCGCGCAGCACCTTCGGCGAACGCGAGGCGATCGCGCAGGCCAGCACGGTGCCCCACAGCTGCTGCTGCGGGAGGTCGCTGTTGCCGATGACCGAGCCGAGGTTGAGCTTCAGGTCCTTGGCGAAGTCCGGTATGGCGGACTTCAGTTCGTCGAGAGCCATGTCGGTATCAGCTCACTCGCCCGAGAGGAGCGCGACCGGGTCGAGGGTGTTCTCGCCCTTGGTCCAGTTGCACGGGCACAGCTCGTCGGTCTGCAGGGCGTCGAGGACCCGCAGGACCTCCTTGGGGTTACGGCCCACGGAACCGGCGGTCACCATCGTGAACTGGATCTCGTTGTTCTGGTCGACGATGAAGACGGCGCGCTGGGCGAAGCCGTCCTCGCCCTCGATGCCGAGGTCACGCATGAGCTCGTGCTTCGAGTCGGCCAGCATCGGGAAGGGCAGGTCGGTGAGGTCCGGGTGGTCCTTGCGCCAGGCGTGGTGCACGAACTCGGAGTCACCGGAGAAGCCGAGGACCTGGGCGTCGCGGTCCAGGAACTCCTCGTTCAGCTTGCCGAAGGCGGCGATCTCGGTGGGGCACACGAAGGTGAAGTCCTTCGGCCACGCGAAGACGATCTTCCACTTGCCCTCGTAGGTCTTGTGGTTGATCTCCTCGAACTCCTTGCCGCTCTCCAGCGAAACACAAGCAGTCAGGTCGAACTCGGGGAACTTGTCACCGACAGTGAGCACGCGCTCTCCTTGCAACGTCTGGAATTTCCCTTTTGGGGTCGTTCCTGGGGGTTGGACGAGTTCCACCTTGGCACAGAGTGCATTGATCACGGAAATAGCTAGACTCGGTCGAGATGATCGGAGGTGCCTATCAGTGGGCCAGAGCAATCAGGGCATACGCCCCAAGCAGTCCGGTAAGTCGGCCGCCAAGCAGCCCAGCCTGTCGCAGCTGCGCGCCTTCACGGCGGTGGCGGAGCATCTGCACTTTCGGGACGCCGCGGCAGCAATCGGGATGAGTCAGCCCGCGCTCTCCGGAGCGGTGTCCACCCTGGAGGAGGCACTGGGTGTCCAGCTCATCGAGCGTACGACGCGCAAGGTACTGCTCTCGCCCGCGGGGGAGCGGCTCGCGGTGCGGGCCGGGGCGGTGCTGGAGGCCGTCGCCGCGCTGATGGAGGAGGCGGAGGCGGTCCGGGCCCCGTTCACCGGAGTGCTCCGGCTCGGCGTGATCCCGACCGTCGCCCCGTATCTGCTGCCCACCGTGCTGCGTCTCGTCCACGAGCGCTACGTGGACCTCGACCTCCAGGTCCACGAGGAACAGACCTCCTCACTACTCGAAGGCCTCGCCGCCGGGCGGCTCGACCTGCTCCTGCTCGCCGTGCCGCTCGGCGTCCCCGGAGTGAGCGAGATCCCGTTGTTCGACGAGGACTTCGTGCTGGTCATGGAGCAGGACCACTGGCTCGGCGGCCGGGCGGACATCCCGCGCGACGCGCTGCGCGAACTGCCGCTGCTGCTCCTGGACGAGGGGCACTGCCTGCGCGACCAGGCCCTGGACATCTGCCGTGAGGCGGGCCGCACCGAGGGCGCGCCGGTGACCACGACCGCCGCCGGGCTCTCCACCCTGGTCCAGCTGGTGGCCGGCGGGCTCGGGGTGACGCTGCTGCCCCGGACCGCGGTGACGGTGGAGACCGGCCGCAACGAGGCGCTGGCCACCGGGTACTTCGCGGACCCGGCGCCCACCCGGCGGGTGGCGCTGGCGATGCGGACGGGGTCGGCGCGGGGCGGCGAGTTCGAGGAGTTCGCGGCGGCCCTGCGCGAGGCGATGCGGCCGCTGCCGGTGCGGCTGGTGGCGGAGAGCCCGTAGAGCGCGCCGCCCTCGCGCGGAACGCGGACCGGGGCCCCTGTTCCCAGGGGCCCCGGCCCTACGCGGGTCGTGCGGGTCTCACTCGGTGCGCAGTCCGTCCGGGCGCATCATGCGCCACAGCGGCGGCAGCGACAGCAGGGTGACCAGCAGGATCAGCGCGCCCCCGACCCCCGTCACCGGCCAGAACAGCCACCAGTCGGAGACCTCCTTCTCGATCAGGTGGACGAGCGTCGCCCCGAGGCCCAGGCCGCCCGCGACCGCCACCACCAGACCGAGCACCACCGGCACGGCCGTCTGCCACAGCACCGACCAGCCGAGCGTGGAGCGCCGGGTGCCGAAGGCCACCAGCACCGACAGCAGCCGCCTGCGCTCACGCAACTGCTCCAGCTGGGAGACCAGCATCGACAGGGCGATCAGCAGCAGCACCGCGCTCGCGCCCACCTGGAGCCCGGTCTGGATGCTGGCGTACTGGCGGTCGCGTTCCACCGAGTCGATCGTGACGAAGCGCATCCCGGGGTCGATCCTGGCCGCCGTGTTGCGTACGTACTCGGCGACGTCCGGCACGCTCCGGTCGACCCGGATCCGGGTGGTGATCGTCGCCCCGGGCAGCTTGCCCGCGTCGACCGCGCCGATGGTGGCCATGATCCCCCAGTGGGGGTCGCCCATCGGGTCGGTGCGGCCCGTCACGGTCCGGGAGCCGGCGGGCAGCGTCCACCGCATCGGCTTCTTCCCGGAGCCGATCTCGACCACCTCGCCCTTGCGGGCGGTCTCGTCGACCCAGGAGGTCATGACCTTGTCGTCCTCCGGGTGGACGACGAAGGTGTCACCGTCCTCGCAGGCGCCGATCCGGGCCAGCTCGCGCAGGGTCTCGCAGGTGCCGACGGTCAGGGAGGTGGTGGGCTGGACCTCGTCCTCGGCGTACTTGCCGGGCTTGGACGCGTACGCCTCCACCGAGCCGATGACCACGTCCACGCCCTTGGTCGCGCGGAACTGCTCGATGGCCGCGGTGGCCCCCTCGCCCGTGACGTTCTCGGAGTACCCGGCGAACTGGGCCCGGGTGGGGTCCGCCCCCGTCATCCGGTTGAAGTCGGCGTTCATCGAGGCGAACAGCATCTGCAGGGCGATCGCCCCCGCCACCGCCACGGTGACCCCGCTGACCGCGCGGGACGCGGCCCCGCTGCTCAACTGGAGCCTGCGGGTGGCGAGCTGCCAGGGCACCGGGCCGCCGCGCAGCCGGTTCACACTGGCCTCGACCAGCCAGGGCAGCAGCAGGGCGAGCCCGAACAGCACCAGCACGGCGCCCGCGGTGATCGGGAACGGGTTCACCGGGGCGTACTCCTCGACCCGGCCCCAGAGCGCGAGCACCACGAGACCCGCCAGCGGCACCGGCAGCCGCCACCACAGGCGGCGTCCCCGCTCACGCCCCCGGCGTACGACGCCGAGCGGTTCGATCACCACGGAGCGCATCGCCACCAGGGTGACGAGGACGGCCGTCAGCGGCACGGCCACCGCGATCAGCGACGCCAGCCGGGGGTCGGGCGCCAGGTCGGCCGGGAACGCGCTGACGTCCCAGATCTCCACCGCGTCGACGAACTGCCGGCCCACCACGAAGAACACCAGGCCGAACAGCAGCCCGAGCAGCGCGCCGAACAGGGCCTCCCCGGCGGCGATCCGCCGGGTCGTCCGGATGTCCGCGCCGACCAGGCGCAGCGCGGCCAGCCGCCGGTCACGTCGGTCGCCGCCGAAGCGCACGGCGGTGGCGATGAAGATCGCGACCGGTGCCAGCAGCACGACGCAGACCATGATGACGAGCACGATCAGCAGGGGTGGGAGGGGGTCGCCCTGGCGGTCGTCGCCGTACGCGGCGATCCGGTGGCCGCCGTTGGCCGGCGTCAGGGTGTCGCTGCCCGCGTAGTAGAGGAGTTCACCGGGGGAGCGCAGCCCGGCGTCCCCGATCGTGCCGGTGATCTCGTACGGGAGCCGATCGCGCAGCAGTTCGTTGCCCGGCTCGTCGAGCAGCTCCCGCAGGGCGGGGGAGACGACCATGGTGTCCGGGGCGGGGAAGCGGTCGACCCCCGGCGGCAGGACGGGCTTCGAGCCGTCGGGACGCATCAGATGGCCGGCGACGGTCCGGTCGTGGTACTCGGTGGTCGTGTCGATCCGCAGCACCGAGCTGTCCGACTGCGGGGCGTTCGCTTCGGAGAAGACGGAGATCCGGGACTCGCTGCGGGCCTGCTCGCGGGCGTTCCGCTCGTCGAGCAGGTGCGGCACGGAGGAGGCGAGCAGCAGCAGGGCGACCCCGAGGCCGACGCCGACGGCGGTCAGCAGCGTACGGATCCAGCCCTCGCGGCCCCCGCCGGCGGCGAACCGGATGCCGAGGCCGAGGTCGCGGAGGGTCACCGCGCCCCGCGAGGGCGCTTCCGGACGCGGTGGCGCCACGGGCCGCCTTTCTTCGAGCAGCGTCATACGGCGTGCTCCATGTCGCGGGCCCGGCCGTCGCGCACGGTGACGTCACGGTCGGAGTAGGCGGCGACGCGGGCCTCGTGGGTCACCAGGACCACGGCGACGTTGGCGGAGCGGGCGGCCTCGGTGAGCAGCTCCATCACCCGCTCGCCGTTGAGGGAGTCCAGCGCACCGGTCGGCTCGTCGGCGAAGATCACCTTCGGCGACGCCGCCAGCGCACGGGCCACGGCGACCCGCTGGCCCTGGCCGCCGGAGACCTCGCCGGGACGCTTGGTCCCGAGGTCGTCGACCTCCAGGCGCTCCATCCACTCCAGGGCGGTGCGTTCGGCGGCCTTGCGCTTGACGCCGTTCAGCCGCAGCGGCAGCGCGACGTTCTCCACACAGGTCAGCTCCGGCACGAGCTGGCCGAACTGGAAGACGAAGCCGAAGTCGCTGCGCCGCAGGGCGCTGCGCTCGGCGTCCGACATCGCGGACAGCTCGCGGCCCGCGTAGGTGATGGTGCCGGAGTCGGGCGTGATGATTCCGGCCAGGCAGTGCAGCAGGGTCGACTTGCCGGAGCCGGAGGGGCCCATCACGGCGACGACCTCGCCGGGGTGCACGGAGAACGACGCGCCGTCCAGGGCGGGCGTCGAGCCGTAGGCCTTGCGCAGATCGTGGGCGGCGAGCAGGGAGCCTTCGGGAATCACGGAGCCACCACCTTGGCGAGCTGGTCGAGACGGGCTGAGGTCAGTTCCAGCCAGCGCAGATCGGCTTCCAGGTGGAACAGGGCGTGGTCGCAGATCAACTGGTCGGCGAGGTCGCCCTTGCGCTTCCGGTCGGTGAGGACGCGCATCATCCGCAGGTGCGCCGAGCGCTGGGTGTCCAGCAGATCGGCCGCGCTGCGACCGGTCAGGAGCGCCAGGACGACCTTGGTGTAGAGCGTCGACTGGAGGTAGGGCTCCGGCTTCTCCGGCTGGGCCAGCCAGTGCGAGACATCGGTGATCCCGGCGTCGGTGATGGCGTACCGCTTGCGCTCGGGGCCTCCTTCGCTCTCGACGCCGTCGACCTCGACCAGCCCGTTCTTCAGGAGCCGGGACATCGTCGAATAGACCTGGCCGTAGTGGAGCGGGCGGTCCTGGCCGAACTTCTCGTCGAAGGTCCGCTTCAGGTCGTAGCCGTGTCGGGGGCCGGACTCCAGGAGCCCGAGGAGGGTGTGACCGATAGACATGGGAGGAACTGTACACGGTGTGTATACCTCCCGTGTATACGCGTCCGGAAAGCGACCCCGGCCCATGGGGCGGGCCGGGGTCGCGGTGCTACGGGGTGTCCTGGGTGTCGCCTCCGGGCGGGGGCCCCGGTGCGCTCGCCCCGGGCTCCGGCGGGGTTTCCGGCCCCTCCGGCGGCTGTTTGGGCGGCCGCCCCCGGCGGGCGATCGGACGCGCGGCCCCCGGCAGCCGGCCCGCCTCCGCGAGCGCCCGCCGCAGCAGGAACTCGATCTGCGCGTTGGCGCTGCGGAGTTCGTCGGAGGCCCAGCGGGCGAGTGCGTCGTGCACCGCGGGGTCCAGCCGCAGCAGCATCTGCTTGCGCTGCCGCGACCGGGACGCCGGTGTCCGCCGGGGAGGCGTCTGGTCGGTCACTGGTAGAGGGAGCCCGTGTTGAGGACCGGCTGGACCGCGCGGTCACCGCACAGCACCACCATCAGATTGCTGACCATGGCCGCCTTCCGTTCGGAGTCCAGCTCCACGATGTCCTGCTCGGCAATCCGGTCCAGAGCCATCTCGACCATGCCGACCGCGCCCTCCACGATCAGCTGACGGGCCGCGACGACCGCCCCGGCCTGCTGGCGCTGGAGCATGGCGGAGGCGATCTCGGGGGCGTACGCGAGGTGGCTGAAGCGCGACTCGATGATCAGGACGCCCGCCGCCTTCACCCGGGCGGTCAGCTCGACGGCCAGCTTCTCGGTGATCTCCTCCGCGTTGCCGCGCAGGGAGAGGCCGTCCTCCTCGTGGGCGTCGTACGGGTACTCGATGGCGATGTGCCGCACGGCCGCCTCGGTCTGGGTGGCGACGAACTCCCGGAAGTCGTCGACCTCGAAGAGGGCCTGGGCGGTGTCCTCGACCTTCCAGACGACGATGGAGGCCAGCTCGATCGGGTTGCCGTAGGCGTCGTTGACCTTGAGGACGGCGGTCTCGTGGTTGCGGACGCGGGTGGAGATCTTGCGGCTGGAGGTCAGCGGGTTGATCCAGCGGAGCCCGTCGGTGCGGATGGTGCCGACGTAACGGCCGAAGAGCTGGATCACCCGGGCCTCGCCCGGAGCGACCATCTTCACACCGCTCATGCAGAAGAACGAGGTGATCACGAAGAGCACCCCGAAGATGAAGAGCGGAACGCCGACCGCGTTGTTCCCACCGGCCCCGATCACCCCGCCGACGATGGCGAGGCCGACCCCGGCGAACACCCCGACCACGGTCAGGAGCAGACCGATGCCGCCCGGGATGGAGTGCGCGGTGACCTCCCTGACCTGCGGCGCGGGCATGTCCGGGGCGTCGATGGGGAGGTCGGTCGAGGGCGTGCCCGGGCGGTGGTCGTCGTGCTGTGCGGTCATGGGATCCCCCGTTCGGCGCGGCCGTTCGCCGCGCTATCAATGTGATTACACATTAATGGTTCTCGCAACCTTGTCCACCCCTGGGGAGTCGGTTCCTAGGGAGCGGGTGCTGATTCTCACGTCCGTAAAAGACCGGATCGCTTGTCTTTTGTCCCTGTCGGCGGTGTTAGCTGGCAGGTCTGAGCGAACTGAGGAAACCGAGCGAGCCGGTCGAGCAGAGAAGCGGGAGCAACACACCAATGGGTCGAGCGGATGCGCGACGAGCCCAGGCGCGGGAGTCGCGCAGGGGCCAGAAGAGCGGCGGCATACGCAGACTCTTCACGTGGAAGAAGCTGCTGGGCGCGTTCTTCGGGATCGTCCTGCTGGGCATGGGGGCCTTCGGGGCGCTCTACGTGTACGTCGACGTCCCCGCCGCCAACGCCACGGCGGAGCGGCAGAGCAACGTCTACAAGTACAGCGACGGCACGGTCCTCGCCCGGACCGGCAAGGGCGTCAACCGCCAGATCGTCGACCTGGACGAGGTGCCCGAGAAGGTCCAGCACGCCTTCGTCGCCGCCGAGAACAAGTCCTTCTACAAGGACCAGGGCGTCGACCTGAAGGGCACCACCCGCGCCCTGCTCAACACCGTCGGCGGCAAGGGCAAGCAGGGCGGCTCGACCATCACCCAGCAGTACGTGAAGAACTTCTACCTGACGCAGGACCCCACCGTGAGCCGGAAGCTCAAGGAACTGGTGATCTCGCTCAAGATCGACCAGCAGAAGTCCAAGGACGAGATCCTCGCCGGGTACATCAACACCGCCTACTACGGGCGCGGAGCGAGCGGCATCCAGGCCGCCGCCCAGGCGTACTACGGCATCGACGCCAAGGACCTGGACGCCTCGCAGGGCGCCTACCTGGCCTCCGTCCTCCAGGCGCCCAGCCAGTACGACTGGAACTCGGCCACCGACACCGGCAAGAAGCTGGTCAAGGAGCGCTGGGCCTACACCCTGCGCAACATGGTCGAGATGAAGTGGCTGACCGAGTCCGAGAGGGCCGGCCTGAAGTTCCCCGTCCCCCAGAAGCCCAAGCCCGCCCAGGGCATGGAGGGCCAGGCCGGCTACCTGGTCGAGGCCGCCAACCAGGAGCTGGAGAAGCAGGGCGTCTCCGCCGAGGACCGCGACGCCGGCGGCTGGACCTTCACCCTCACCGTCGACAAGAAGCGCCAGCAGGCGCTGGAGAAGTCGGTCGACGACCAGCTGGAGTCCAAGCTCGACCGCGAGGGCAACAAGATCGACGCCACCGTCCAGGCCGGCGCCACCTCCGTCGACCCGAAGACCGGCAAGGTCGTCGCCCTGTACGGCGGCGAGGACTACATCAAGCACTACATCAGCAACGCCACCCGCCAGGACTACCAGCCCGCCTCCACCTTCAAGCCGCTGGTGCTCGCCTCCGCCCTGGAGAACGAGTCGCAGACGCAGGACGGCAGCCTGATCGGGCTCAACACCGTCTACGACGGCACCAGCAAGCGGCCCGTCGTCGGCAGCGACACCCCGTTCGCCCCGCAGAACCAGGACGACCGCAGCTACGGTCAGGTCTCCGTCCAGAAGGCCCTGAACAGCTCGGTCAACTCCGTCTTCGCGCAGATGATCGTCGACGTGACGCCCGCCGCCGTGAAGGAGACCGCGCTCGCCCTCGGCGTACCGGACAAGAACTTCCCCGAGCGCCCCGCCGTCACCCTCGGCACCATGAACGCCTCGACCTGGGACATGGCCGGCGTGTACGCCACGCTCGACAACCACGGCCGGAAGGTCACCCCGCACATCCTCCAGTCCGCCGAGCACCGCGACCGCACGGTGAAGGCCGAGAAGCCCAAGCGGGAGCAGGTCATCAGCCGCGCCTCGGCCGACACCGTGACCAAGGGGCTCACCGGGGTCGTCGACGCCGGTTCCGGGGGCGCGGCCAACAGCCCCGCCTACGACGCGGCGGCCAAGACCGGCACCTCCGAGGACAACAAGTCCGCCTGGTTCGCCGGGTACACCCCGGAGCTGTCCACGGTCGTGGCCCTCTTCGGCGAGGGCGACGGCGGCCGCAAGCAGGTCTCCCTGACCGGTACGGCCAACTCCGGCCGCGCCAGCGGCAGCGGCTTCCCGGCCAGGATCTGGGCCGACTACACCCTCGGCGCCCTCGGCGGCGGGTCCGGCAAGACGTTCGACCTCCAGGACGTGGAGCGCGGCGAGGTGCCCGCCCCGCCGACGCCTTCCGAGACGCCCTCCGAGGAGCCCACCCCGTCCGAGGAGCCGACC
>NZ_JAAXYC010000161.1 GCF_018619185.1 Streptomyces sp. McG3
GTACGAGGGGACGACCGCGAGGAGTACGTGGCCGGTGTGCTCGGCGAGCCGGGCCAGCAGCCCGTCGGGGGCGTGCAGTTCGGGGGTGTCGGCGGTGGAGTCGACGACGGCGACCACCGCGTCGAAGCCGGCGCCCGCCACGTTGTACGCGTACCGGTCGCCGGGGCCGTCCGCCGGGTTGTCGTGGGCCGGGAAGACGAGGCGGGTGCGTATCGCGTAGCCGGGGTCGTCGACGGCCAGGACGGGTGAGCGGGTGGTGGTGGAGCAGCGGACCTCGGCGTCGGTTCCCAGCGCGGCTTCCAGGGCGGTGCCGAGGCGCAGCGGCGCGTACATCAGCTCCTCGAAGCCGAGCACCAGGATCCGGCGAGGGCGGGGGCCGGTGTGGGCGCCCAGCGCGGCCGCGATCCGGTCCGCCATGCCCGGGAGCGCCGCTTCCAGCGCCACCCGGTGGGCGGGGGTGAAGCCGTGCCGTCCTCCGTCGGGCACGCCGGCCGGCCAGCCGAGGCCGACCCGGGTGACGGGGGCGGTGTCCGCGCCTTCGGCGGCCCCCGCGGGGCCCTCCGCCCGCCCGGCCCGTGCTGCCCGGTCCGCCTGTTCGGCTTCCTGGGCCGCGACCAGTGCCTGGCCGCGTTCCAGCACGCCGTCCGGCAGGGCGACCGTTCCGGTGCCGCGCGTCACCAGGTCGACGCGGGCGCCGATCTCGGCGGCGAAGGCGGTCAGCCGGTCGCGGTCGCCGGCGGAGCGCATGTCGACCAGGGCGACGACGACGTACCGCTCGCGCGGGTGCAGGGCGTGCAGCGCGCGGATGGTGTTGAGCACCGTGTTGCCGGTGGAGAACTCGTCGTCGACGAGCACCAGCACGGAGGCGTCGGCCCCTCTCCCGCCGCTCGCGAGCAGGTCGCGGTCCTCCGGCAGCAGCAGGTGCGAGGTGGCGTGCGAGTGGGCCTCCTCGAAGCCGCCCGCCTGCCGGGCGCCCGCCACCGGACGGCGGGTGGAGTGCAGGTACGGGGCGTCCCGCAGGCCGTCCGCGACGGCGTGGCCGAGGCCGGTGGCCGTCTCCGCGTACCCGAGGACCACCGCGCGGCGGGCCTCCTGCGCGCCGAGGAGCGCCCGTACCCGTTCACCCAGCTCGAACCCGGCCCCGTGGACGACGGAGGGCCGCTGGGGCACGTGCTTGCCCAGCACGTTGGACACCAGCAGATGCGCCCGCTTGGGGTTGCGGCGCAGGGCCAGGCCCAGCAGTTCCCGGAGTTCCGCGTCGCCTTCGAGGGCGACGCCCAGTCGCTCCGCCACCCAGTTGCCCGACCACACCACGTCCACGGTCTCTTCTCTCGTCGCGCGCTCGCTCATCGACGCGCGCTCAGTTCGTCAGGCCGGCGGCCAGCAGGTCCACGAAGCCGACGTCTTCCTTCGCCACCCCGAAGACCTCGGCCCGCTGGAGCGTGCGCTCGGCCCAGGCCCGGTGGGGCTTCACTTCGTTCATCTTGTTCGTGTACGCCGAGCGCAGCACCCCGCCGCCCCCGCGCTCCGGACTCAGGATGTCCTGGGCGTCGGTGTACTCCTCGTGGCTGACCACGGACAGTGCGTGGACCGGCGCCACGTGCGACGGGTGGATACAGGTCTTGCCGAGCAGGCCGTTGGCCCGGTCGAGCTCGATCTCCCGGAGCAGTCCGTCGAGGTCGTGCTCGATGAGTGCCGTGCGCAGTTCCTCGGCCCGGCCCTCCAGGAAGGGGCTGCGGCGCAGCTGGGGCTTGAACATGCGCTCCTGGCGGCGGAAGTACTCCCAGACCGGGCCGGTGATCGTGAAGCCGGTGCCGTCGGCCCGGCCGAGCACGTTGACCACGTCGGCGATCACGGAGGCGACGATATGGACGTCGTACGCCGTCATGTCGGGCGCGCGGCGCAGTCCGTAGGCCGAGCAGAAGTCGGTGACGCCGAGCCGCAGGGCGAGCACCCGGTCCCGGTGCTTCTCGACGCTGCGGGCGATGCCCTGGAGAATTTCGCCGCGTGTCTCCAGATGGAGCAACTCGGGGGATTCGAGGACCGGCATGGCGAAGAGCCGTCGTGCGCACTCCGACTCGGCCTCGGCGAGCGCCTCCAGGAACTGCCTGCCACGCTCTTCGGTGAATTTGGGAAGTACGAAACCGGACAACATCCGGGCCGATTCGCCGAGGCGCCGCACCAGGTCGGTGATCTGAGCCGGTTCCCGTACGCGGATGAAGAGCAGCGGTACGTCGGCGGCCACCGCGGCCGTGGCCTCACGCGGATCCCTCGGGGCGGCCCCCGAAGCCGTGTCGTGGTTCCCCGCTGCCGCGTCGCGGGCGGCCAGCTCGGCAAACTGCCTGATCAGATTGGCTTCGGCGCCGGTGACCTCGGCATCGTCGATGGAGTCCTCCAGGCACAGCACCATGGAGACGACGCCGCGCGCGGCCTGCTTGAGCACGTCGTCGGCGAGCGACGGCCGGGTCGCCGGGGAGTAGAGCGTGGCTCCCAGGGCGACGGAGAGCATCCGTGCCGGGGAGTCCGCGGTGAACGTGCAGGGCTCCCTGAAGAACAAACCCTCGCGGGCAGTGGGCGATATGTGCCCGAAGTGACGCATGATTTTCCCCCGAACTGCCTGACCGGCCGAACAACGCATGGCCGGTAATAGTACGTACGGACGGGTGTCAACAGTTCCCCATGTACATGAATTTCCGGTTACCCGCCCCTTGTCCGGCCCCCTGTCGCGGTATCTTCGCGCCCTGCCCGCGCCGCCGCCGGGCACGGTCGTACCGCCCCCCGCGTTGTCCGCACGGGCCCCCAGCAGGCAGGATGACGGTCATGACGCACACGATGCTGAAGGGCTCGAACGTCCCCGTCGATGCCGCGGCCGTCCGGGCCGTGCTGCGCTGGACCCCGGGCCCCGGGGTTCCCGACGTGGACGCCTCCGCCCTGCTCCTCGGTGCGTCCGGCCGGGTGCGGTCCGACGAGGACTTCGTCTTCTACAACCAGCCCCGGCACCCCTCCGGCCTGGTCCGGCGGCTGCCGAAGCGCAGTGTCCCGGAAGGGCTGACGGACACGGTCGAGGCGGACCTCGGGGCGCTCGACGCGTCGGTGGACCAGGTGGTCATCGCGGCCTCTTCCGACGGGGCCGCCTTCGAGCAGGTCCTGGACCTGCGGATACTCCTTTTCGACGCCGCGTTCGCCGAGGGCGAGCCGCTGGCGGTGTTCGATGTCCGGCCGGAGACCGGGGAAGAGACGGCGATCATCTGCGGCGAGCTCTACCGTCGCGGCGAGGGGTGGAAGTTCCGCGCGGTCGGCCAGGGGTATCCCACCGGCCTGATCGGCCTGGCCACCGCCTTCGGCATCTCGGTGGACGAGTCGGAGGCCGTGAACGGGGCCCCAGCGGTGAACGGGGCACAGGACCCGGCCGCTCCGGTGGGCACGGGGCCCCTCCCGGCCGCCGCGCCCCCGCTGCCGGCCGTGCCGCCCGGGCCCGGGCCGGACTCCCAGGCCACGGTCCAGCACCAGCAGCCCTCCTACGGCTATCCGCCGCCGGTGACACACCCCGCTGCCGCCGCCATGGCCCACCAGCCGGCGTACGGCTATCCGCAGCCTGCCGCCGAGCCGCCCGCGTACGGCTATCCGGGGCCCGCGGCAGCCGCCGCGCACGCGCCCGACCCCCATTTCGTGCTGCCTCCACAAGGTCCGCAGTTCGTCCGGTCCTGAGCCGCCCCGATCCGATTCCGCCGTACGTCCTGTTTCCTGCGTACGTCGCGATTCCTGCGTACGTCGTGGTTCCTGCGCAGGTCCTGATTCCCGTGTTCGTCCTCGGGCCCTCACGGCTGCCCGGACTCAGGTCCGGGACTTGTAGCCGCGCCCCCACTGCATGCCGTAGCCGTACAGCCGGTCCAGCTCCGACTGGAAGCCGTACACGAACTTCACCTCGCGGCGCACGATCAGCTCGTCCTTGATGTTCTCCACGGTGAACACCGCGCAGGAGCGGGCCTGCGGTGCGCGCTCGTCCAGCTCGATCTCGATGCGCGGGCCGTTGCCCGGGTACAGCGTGATCTTGGCGTGCGTGCGGTCGAACGCGGGCGTCCGGTCGTAGATGTAGACGAAGAACAGCAGCCGTTTGATCTGGTCGCGCTGGTCGAGGTTGACGTAGACCGTCTCCCCCGAGGGTGCGCCGAACCGGTCGTCGCCGCTGAGCCGGACGTAGGGCGGACCGTTGAGGTCGCCGATCAGGCTGCCCAGCGGCTGCACGACGCCCTTGGTGCCGTCCATCAGCTCATACATGCAGCCGAGGTCCAGGTCGACGTTGACGACGCCCTGGGTGTGCGCCTGGACGACCTCGGGCTTGAAGAGCTGGAGGGGTCGCCGCAGCATTCCGCTCTGGCGCGACCGGCCCTCGATGTCCGAGGTCCGCATCCGCCAGGACAGGTTGACCCGGAGGTTGCCCGACAGGGCCCCCTGCTTGTTGAGCGAGATCGTGGCGTTCCGTTTGGTCAGCACGATCGCGCTCGACGTCGAGTTGCCCGAGTCGAACTGCGCCGCGCGCCCCGGCCACAGGCCGTCGAAGAATCCCATACCAACCCCCACCTGTTCGCGCGCCCGGACATCGCTGCGGGGCGGCCACCGGGCCGGGTCCGGGAGATCCCGGAGAGCCGTCGCCGTGTGGGCCGCCCCGCAGAGAGCGTTCCTCAATCCTTACCGGGTCACACCCCGGAGGACACCTCGGACTTGCTTCCCGAGCCGCCGCCCCCACCGGATTCCGCGGCGAGGGCGCGGTTGCGCCTGACCGAGGACCAGAAGGAGAGGGCGATCAGGATCACGCCGACCGAGCCGGTGATGAACTCGTTGATCTGGTACTGGATGGTGATCAGCAGGATGATCGAGAGCGCGCCGATCGCGTAGTGCGCGCCGTGCTCCAGGTAGACGTAGTCGTCGAGCGTGCCCTCGCGCACCAGGTAGACGGTGAGCGAACGGACGTACATGGCGCCGATGCCGAGGCCGAGGGCCATCAGCACGATCTCGTTGGTGATGGCGAAGGCGCCGATGACGCCGTCGAAGGAGAACGAGGCGTCCAGGACTTCCAGGTAGAGGAAGAGGAAGAACGCGGCCTTCCCTGCGAGGGCGACCCCGGTGACGGGCTTGCCCTTCTTCTTGGCCTCTTCCTCGGCCTCGTGCTCGCGCTCCTCCTCCTCTTCCAGCTTGCCCTCGAAGAATCCGGAGAGCCCGCCGACGACGAGGTAGGTGATCAGACCGGCGATGCCGGAGAGCATGACCGTGGCCGCCTTGTCGGCGTGTCCGCCACCGTGCTGGTGGGCCTGGGTCGCGAAGGTCGTGGCGGTGATGAGCAGGATGATCAGCGCGACGCAGACCGACAGCATGTCGACCTTGCCGAGCTTGGCGAGCGGGCGCTCGATCCAGCGCAGCCAGTGGATGTCACGGTCCTCGTCGAAGATGAAGTCGAGGAAGATCATCAACAGGAACATGCCACCGAAGGCGGCGATCGACGGATGGGCGTCCGTGACCAGTTCCTTGTACCTGTCAGGGTCGTTGAAGGACAGGTCGATGGCCTCGATCGGCCCGAGCTGGGCGCTCACGGCCACGATCACGACGGGGAACACCAGCCGCATTCCGAAGACGGCGATGAGGATGCCGACGGTGAGGAAGATCTTCTGCCAGAAGGCATTCATCTTCTTCAGGATTCCGGCGTTGATCACCGCGTTGTCGAAGGACAGCGAAATCTCCAGGACGGACAGGATCGCGACGATGCCGAATGCCTGCCACCCCCCGTAGAAAATCGCTGCGACCAGGCCGAGCGCGGTGACCGCGAACGACCAGCCGAAGGTTTTCAGAACCACTGGCTACCTCATCGTGTTGGTAAAGGGTCTCCCCCGGTATGTCGGGGCTCCCCCGGCGCCTGGGGCCTTTCGTTTGGATCATGTCGGACCCCGCGGGGTCCGACATGATCCAAACGAAAGGCCCGAGCGGCGCTATGAAACGTTGACGCCGAAGTCTAGAGCGATGCCGCGCAGGCCGGACGCGTACCCCTGGCCGACGGCACGGAATTTCCACTCGCCGTTGTACCGGTAGAGCTCGCCGAAGATCATCGCGGTCTCGGTGGAGGCGTCCTCGCTCAGGTCGTAGCGGGCCAGTTCCTGGCCGTCGGCCTGGTTGACCACCCGGATGAACGCGTTGCTGACCTGGCCGAACGCCTGGCCCCGGTTGTCCGCGTCATGGATCGAGACCGGGAAGACGATCTTGTCGCAGTGGGCGGGAACCTGGTCGAGCCGGACGATGACGGACTCGTCGTCGCCGTCGCCCTCGCCGGTGAGGTTGTCACCGGTGTGCTCGACGGAGCCGTCGGGGCTCGTGAGGTTGTTGTAGAAGATGAACCACTCGTCGCCGAGCACGCGGCCCGACTGGCACAGCAGTGCGCTGGCGTCGAGGTCGAAAGCGGCTCCTGTGGTGGAGCGTGCGTCCCAGCCGAGCCCGACCAGCACCTGGGTGAGGTTGGGTGCGACCTTGGAGAGGGAGACATTGCCTCCCTTGGCGAGCGTGACGCCCATGTGTGTCCTCCCCGAGTCGTGTAAAACGCTGCCGGGCGCTTTCGACGCCCGAGGCCGGGCGTCGAAAGCGCCCGGTCAGGGAGTGTCCGGCGCATCGGGCCGGCCACCCCCCGGGGCCCAGTGACGTCAGACGTTGACGCCGAAGTCCTGGGCGATGCCGCGCAGACCGGAGGCGTACCCCTGGCCGATGGCGCGGAACTTCCACTCGGCGCCGTTGCGGTAGAGCTCGCCGAAGACCATCGCGGTCTCCGTCGAGGCGTCCTCGCTCAGGTCGTAGCGGGCGAGCTCGGTGTTGTCGGCCTGGTTGACCACGCGGATGTACGCGTTGCGGACCTGGCCGAAGCTCTGCTGGCGGCTCTCGGCCTCGTAGATCGAGACCGGGAAGACGATCTTGTCGACGTCGGCCGGCACGGCGGCCAGGTTCACCTTGATGACCTCGTCGTCGCCCTCGCCCTCACCGGTGGTGTTGTCACCGGTGTGCTCGACGGAGCCGTCGGGGCTCTTCAGGTTGTTGAAGAAGACGAAATTGCCGTCGGCGGCGACCTTGCCCTCGGCGTTCGCCAGCAGCGCGCTGGCGTCGAGGTCGAAGTCACCACCGGTGGTGGTGCGGGCGTCCCAGCCCAGACCGACGATGACCGCGGTCAGGTTGGGCGCGGCCTTGGTCAGCGAGACGTTGCCGCCCTTGCTGAGGCTGACTCCCACGAGTCCTCCAGTAGTTTTCTCAGGGGCCGGCAGCCGCCGGCGTCCCCGTCGTTCATTGGCATCGGATCAACGAGTGGATCCTAGTGACCGGTTCCCGGCCAAAACAGGCTTTTGACCGGGCGTCGCCAGGAGATCGTCTCAGAGCGCTTCGAGCGCCTTGACGTAGTCGTTCAGGTCACGGGCGTCCGGGAGGCCGTTCACGACGCTCCAGCGGACGACGCCCGCCTTGTCGATGACGAAGGTGCCGCGCACCGCGCAGCCCTTGTCCTCGTCGAAGACGCCGTACGCCCGCGAGGTCTCCCCGTGCGGCCAGAAGTCCGACAGCAGCGGGTACTCCAGGCCCTCCTGCTCGGCGAAGACGCGCAGGGTGTGGATGGAGTCGTTGGAGACGGCGAGGAGCTGGGTGCCCTCGTTCTCGAAGCGGGGCAGCTCGTCGCGGAGCGCGCACAGCTCGCCGGTGCAGACGCCGGTGAAGGCGAACGGGTAGAACACCAGCACCACGTTCTTCTCACCGCGGAACTCCGACAGCCGCACGGTCCGGCCGTGGTTGTCCTTGAGCTGGAAGTCCGGGGCCTGACTGCCGACCTCGATCGTCATGGAAACACGTATCCCTTCGCCGCTTCTCCGCATCCCGGGCCGGGTCCGTCCGGGTGACACCCACCCTACGCAGGGGCCCCGGGCCGGTCCCGGAGGGGCCGTGGACGTACGAAGGCCCCCATGGGCGCGGTGTGCGCCCGTGGGGGCCCCGGGGTGGTGCGAAACGTGGTTCAGCGCTTGGCCTTGGCCCCCTTGGGGGTGACCAGACGGCTGCCCGTCCAGTCCTTGCCCGCGCTGATGCTCTTGGTCTGGGCGAGACCGGCTGTCTGGGCAGCCTCATTGATGTCGCTCGGTTCGACGTATCCGTCACGGCCGGTCTTCGGCGTCATCAGCCAGACCGTACCGCCGTCCTCGATCAGACCAATGGCATCCACCAGCGCGTCCGTAAGGTCGCCGTCCTCGTCGCGGAACCAGAGCAGGACGACGTCTGCGACGTCGTCGTACTCCTCGTCGACGAGTTCCTGGCCGGTAGTGGCCTCAATGCCCTCACGGAGCTCCAGCTCGACGTCGTCGTCGTAGCCGATCTCCTGGACCACTTGTCCGGGCTCGAACCCCAGGCGTGCTGCCGGGTTGGTTCGCTCCTCCGCGTGGTCCGCGGTCGCGCTCACGGGTTGCCTCCTGATCATGTCTTCGGAAAATGCTGCAGCCACGCGCGTGCGCGGGGCGTTGGCCGTAGTCCACACGGGCTCGGCGAATCGCGCAAGTACCCAGCGTGCGAGACCGCCTATACGGTGACGTTCCCTGCCACGTCGCCGCAAGTTCCGGCATGTCTCTCCGGCGGCTTCCCGGGGTCTTCCCGGGTCACTCCATCCGTTTACGTCCTTCCTCAGCTTATGCGGTTTCGATCCGCCAATCGGATTCGAACAGCCTTTGGGAACACTTGGACGCCTTGGGCGTAAGGTTGCGGTTTGCCCGTACCCCGCCACGTACTGCCCACACGCGTGCCCCGTGGACGCGTTTCGGCACCGTGGGGTTACCCCACGGTAGAGATGACGTTCGGGCCCTCGCGGTAGCACGATGGAGGCGGCGTATCCAGAGTTGTCCCCGGGGGCGTGCTCCCCTGAGCAGGCCCCGTAGCGCACCACCGAACAGCGAAGGAACAGTGTGGCTTCCGGATCCGATCGCAACCCGATCATCATTGGCGGCCTTCCGAGCCAGGTCCCGGATTTTGATCCCGAGGAGACCCGGGAATGGCTCGACTCCCTCGACGCCGCCGTCGACGAGCGCGGCCGAGAGCGGGCCCGCTATCTGATGCTCCGGCTCATCGAGCGCGCGCGGGAGAAGCGCGTCGCGGTGCCGGAGATGCGCAGCACGGACTACGTGAACACGATCGCCACGAAGGACGAGCCGTTCTTCCCCGGCGACGAGGAGATCGAACGCAAGGTCCTCAACGCGACGCGCTGGAACGCCGCGGTGATGGTCTCGCGGGCCCAGCGTCCCGGGATCGGCGTCGGCGGCCACATCGCCACGTTCGCTTCCTCCGCCTCGCTGTACGACGTGGGCTTCAACCACTTCTTCCGGGGCAAGGACCAGGGCGACGGCGGTGACCAGATCTTCTTCCAGGGACACGCGTCCCCGGGGATCTACGCCCGCGCGTTCCTGCTGGACCGGTTGAGCGAGGCGCAGCTCGACGCGTTCCGCCAGGAGAAGTCGAAGGCCCCGAACGGGCTGTCCAGCTATCCGCACCCGCGGCTGATGCCCGACTTCTGGGAGTTCCCGACCGTCTCGATGGGCCTCGGTCCGCTCGGCGCGATCTACCAGGCGCGGATGAACCGTTACATGGAGGCGCGCGGCATCGCCGACACCTCCAAGTCGCACGTGTGGGCCTATCTGGGCGACGGCGAGATGGACGAGCCGGAGTCCCTGGGCCAGCTGTCCATCGCGGCCCGTGAGGGCCTGGACAACCTGACCTTCGTGGTCAACTGCAACCTCCAGCGGCTCGACGGCCCGGTGCGCGGCAACGGGAAGATCATCCAGGAGCTGGAGTCGCAGTTCCGGGGTGCCGGCTGGAACGTCATCAAGCTGGTCTGGGACCGTTCCTGGGACCCGCTGCTGGCGCAGGACCGCACGGGCATCCTGGTCAACAGGCTGAACACCACGCCGGACGGCCAGTTCCAGACGTACGCCACCGAGACCGGTGAGTACATCCGCGACCACTTCTTCGGCGACGACCCGCGGCTGCGGGACATGGTCAAGGACATGACCGACCAGCAGATCCTGCACCTGGGCCGCGGCGGCCACGACCACCGCAAGGTCTACGCGGCCTACGCGGCGGCCAAGGCGCACAAGGGCCAGCCGACGGTCATCCTGGCGCAGACGGTCAAGGGCTGGACGCTGGGGCCGAACTTCGAGGGCCGCAACGCGACCCACCAGATGAAGAAGCTCACGGTCGAGGACCTCAAGCGCTTCCGGGACCGGCTGCACATCCCGATCACGGACAAGCGGCTGGACGAGGGCTACCCGCCCTACTACCACCCGGGTCGCGACTCGGAGGAGATCCAGTACATGCACGACCGCCGCCAGGGTCTGGGCGGTTACGTCCCGACGCGTGTGGTGCGTGCGAAGCCGCTTCCGCTGCCCGAGGACAAGACGTACGCGGCTGCGAAGAAGGGATCGGGTACACAGTCGATCGCCACCACCATGGCGTTCGTCCGCGTCCTGAAGGACCTCATGCGGGACAAGGAGATCGGCAAGCGTTTCGTGCTGATCGCCCCCGATGAGTACCGCACCTTCGGCATGGACGCGTTCTTCCCGAGTGCGAAGATCTACAACCCGCTCGGCCAGCAGTACGAGGCGGTCGACCGCGATCTGCTGCTCGCGTACAAGGAGTCCCCGACGGGCCAGATGCTGCACGACGGCATCTCCGAGGCGGGCTGCACGGCCTCGCTGATCGCGGCCGGTTCGGCGTACGCCACGCACGGCGAGCCGCTGATCCCGGTGTACGTCTTCTACTCGATGTTCGGGTTCCAGCGCACCGGCGACCAGTTCTGGCAGATGGCCGACCAGCTCGCGCGCGGCTTCGTGCTCGGTGCGACCGCCGGCCGCACCACGCTGACCGGTGAGGGCCTCCAGCACGCGGACGGCCACTCGCAGCTGCTCGCCTCGACCAACCCGGGCTGTGTCGCGTACGACCCGGCGTACGGGTTCGAGATCGCGCACATCATGAAGGACGGGCTGCGCCGGATGTACGGCGAGGCGAACGAGGACGTCTTCTACTACCTCACCGTCTACAACGAGCCGATCCAGCACCCGGCCGAGCCGGAGGACGTGGACGTCGAGGGCATCCTCAAGGGCATCCACCGCTTCAGCACCGGCGGGAAGGGCGAGATCCCGGCCCAGATCATGGCGTCCGGAGTGGCGGTCCCCTGGGCCCTGGAGGCCCAGAAGATCCTCGCGGACGAGTGGAACGTCAAGGCGGACGTCTGGTCGGCGACCTCCTGGAACGAGCTGCGCCGCGAGGCGGTGGACGTCGAGCGCTACAACCTCCTGCACCCGGAGGAGGAGCAGCGCGTCCCGTACGTGACCAGGAAGCTCGAAACGGCCCAGGGCCCGTTCGTGGCGGTCTCGGACTGGATGCGTTCGGTTCCGGACCAGATCGCGCGCTGGGTGCCGGGCGCCTACCAGTCGCTGGGCGCGGACGGCTTCGGCTTCGCGGACACCCGGGGTGCGGCCCGCCGGTTCTTCCACATCGACGTGCAGTCGATCGTGCTGGCGGTCCTCACCGAGCTGGCCAAGGAGGGCAAGGTCGACCGGTCGGCCCTGAAGACGGCGGTGGACCGCTACGAGCTCCTGGACGTGGCCGCGGCCGATCCGGGCGCGGCGGGCGGCGACGCGTAAGCAGGGACGGCCGGGAGGGGCGGTGGCGCAGGAGCGTCGCCGCCCCTCCCGCGTGCGTGTCCGGGCTCAGTTCTCCCAGATCTTGAAGGCCCGTACCTGGTACGGGGACCGGGGCGTCCAGGTGCCGCCGCCGGGGTACGTCTCGAACTCCCCCGTCTCCGCGCACTCGGCGGACTGGTACGTGGTGACGGGCCGCCCGGTGCGGTTGGCGAGGGACTGGGCGTCGCCGCCCTTCGGCAGCGGGACGCAGCTCTCGATGTCCACGCCGGAGAGCTCGAAGGTGTGGCGGGCCCCGGTGAAGTCGGCCTTCTTCCAGAGGCAGAGCCTGCCCGCCTCACAGGTCCCGAGTGCGACGCCCGGGGACCGCTCGGGGGCCGCCGCCGCCCGGTCGTGGGCCAGGGCCTGGGGAACGAGTGCGGTGACGGCCAGGGCGGCCGCCGCGAGGACGGTCGTACGCATGATGGATCAACCCCCGTGGTTGGTCGGTGTTCGCTTCCGCCGCTCACTCTGTGTCACCGGGGGTGGTGTGCGGAAGGGCGGCCGGGGGGCGCCACCCTGATAGGCGAGAGCCCCGCCGAAAGGATTCGGCGGGGCTCCGGCCTGCGCTGTGTTGACGGCCTGCGCCGCTTCGTGCGTCAGATGTGGCCGACTCCGGCGCCCGCCTCGGCGTTCTCGCCGCGCTTGGTGAGGGTGGCGACGAAGGCGGCGACCACGGCGACGATGCCCGCGACGGTGAAGGCCAGGCCCATGCCGGACATGAACGTGTCGTGGATGACCCCGCCGATGCTGTCGATGACGTCCGGCGTCATGCCGGGAGCCTTGGCGAGCTCCTCGGCGGGCACTATGCCGAACTCGGCGGCCTCCTCCAGCTTCGGGTCGGGTACGCCGGGCAGGCCCGCGCCCGCCCAGTTGTCCGCGAACTCGGAGCTGACCTTGGAGGACATGACCGCTCCGAGGACGGCGGTGCCGAGCGCGCCGCCGACCTGCATGGCGGCCTGCTGGAGACCGCCGGCCACGCCGGAGAGCTCCATGGGCGCGTTGCCGACGATGACCTCGGTCGCGCCGACCATGACCGGGGCGAGCCCGCAGCCGAGCAGGGCGAACCAGAGGGACATCGCGAAGGTGCCGGTGGAGTCGCTGAGCGTGGTCATACCGAACATCGCGGTGGCCGTGCAGACCATGCCGCCGACCAGCGGGACACGGGGGCCGAACTTGGTGATCAGCAGGCCGGCGACCGGCGAGGAGACGATCATCATGGCGGTCAGCGGCAGCAGGTGCAGACCGCTGTCGACCGGGCTGAGGCCGTGGACGCCCTGGAGGAAGAACGTCACGAAGAAGAGGCCGCCCATGAAGGCGAAGGCCATCAGCATCATGAGGACGACACCGGCCGTCAACGGGACGGAACGGAACATCCCCAGCGGAACGAGTGGTTCCTTGACCTTCGTCTGCCAGAGACCGAAGGCGACGAAGAGCAGGATCGCGAGGCCGAGCCACGCCCAGGTGCGGCCGTCGCCCCAGCCCCAGGACTCACCGGCCTTGATGATGCCCCAGATGAGGGAGAACATCGCGCCCGAGAGCAGCACGATGCCGAGGACGTCGAAGGAGCGCGGCGCGTTGGCGGCACGGTGGTCCTTGAGGATCACCAGGCCGAAGATGAGCGCGACGACGCCGACCGGCACGTTGATGAAGAAGACCGACTGCCAGCTGACGTGCTCGACGAGCAGACCGCCGACGATCGGGCCGCCCGCGGTGGACGCGCCGATGACCATGCCCCAGATGCCGATCGCCATGTTCAGCTTCTCGGCGGGGAAGGTGGCGCGCAGCAGGCCCAGTGCGGCCGGCATCAGCAGGGCGCCGAAGAGGCCCTGGAGCACACGGAAGAGAACGACCAGGACGATCTCTTTGGAGAAACCGATCGCGGCGGAGGAGACCGCGAATCCCACGATACCGATCAGGAAGGTCTGACGATGGCCGAAGCGGTCGCCCAGCTTGCCCGCGGTGATCAGGGCGACGGCGAGCGCCAGGAGATAGCCGTTGGTGATCCACTGGACGTCGGCAAGCGAGGCGCCGAGATCCTTTTGGATCGCGGGGTTCGCGATGGCGACGATGGTGCCGTCGAGGGCGACCATCATCACGCCGAGGGCGACGGCGAAGAGGGTCAGCCAGGGGTGGCCGCGGAGCCCCTTGACCGGGGCGGGTACTGCGTTGTCTTCCGGCTCCCGCGGCGCCTTCTCGACGGTGGTCTGACTAGTCATACGGCGAGACTAGTGACAGCTACTGACAGTTGACAAACCAATTCACAAGTCAGTAACTGTCACGTAGCTCACACGTAGCTCACAGGTATGCTGAGCTGGACAAACACGGGAAAAGAGGAACCAGTACGTGACCGACGGGCAGACAGGAGAGCCCCGAGCCGGACTGCGTGAACGCAAGAAACAGCGCACCCGGGACGCGCTGGTGCGTGCCTCCCTCGAACTGTTCACCACCCAGGGATACGAACGCACCACCGTCGACGAGATCGTCGACGCCGTGGAGGTCTCCCAGCGCACCTTCTTCCGCTACTTCGCGAGCAAGGAGGACGCCACCTTCGCCGTGCAGGAGATGGTCGAGTCCCGCTTCATCGAGGAGCTGCGCCGCCGCCCCGCGGACGAAGCGCCCTTCGAGGCCATGCGCCGGGCGGTGCTGTGCGCGTGGAACAGCATCGGCGAGGCGATCGAGGAGGTCGTCAGCGTCGATCTCCATATGCGGACCTACCAGATGATCGAGTCGACCCCCTCCCTGCTCGCCGCCCATATGCGGCGCGGGGTCGCCCTGGAGAACCAGATCGCCCTGCTGATCGCGGAGCGCGAGGGGCTCGACGTGGAACGGGACCCCCGGCCGCGGGTGGCCGTCGCCGCGTTCTCCGGGGTGATGCGGGTGACCGGTCAGCTGTGGGGCCGTGGGCTCGACCCGAGCGTGGAGGCGCTGCGCGACCTGACCGAGGAGTACCTCGACCAGCTCGCCCCGGCCCTCGCCCGCGACTGGCGTCGGGCGTAGCACCGACTCGGGACGGGCGCCGGGAGGCGCGGCCCGGAACGGACGTCAGAAGGAGCGCGGCCACGGGACGATGGTGACCCTGTGTGAGAAATCCGTGATGAATCCTTCGCGGACGGGTGATCTACCTCACCCGAATCACGGTGGTCGGCGCGCGTCTCCTAGGGTGTGGCGCAGTGACTTCCTTCGACACCTCACCCACGTTGACCGCATGGCGCGCGCTGCTCGCCGTGGCGGTGGTGTTCGTGATGCTGGCGACGACGGGCTGGAGCGCCGTCCGCGATCAGCACTCCGACGGGCCACGCGAGCTCGCGCTCGCCTCCTGGGCGAAGGACCGGATAGCGGGCCGCTCGCTGCCGGACGCCGACGGCCCCGCCTACCGGCTGGCCCACTTCTTCGCCACCCTCACCTCGGGACAGCAGATCGCCCTCGCGGGCAAGTACCCGTCGGTGGTGGGCAATCTGAACGGCGCTCCGGTCACCCTGCGCTACCACGCCAACCGGGTGGCCCTCAGACAGGCCGTGGCCGTGGAGAGGACGCGGGCGCACGACGAGAAGCTCTCGCCGGACGGACGCGGTGAGGCGGAGGCCCGGCTCGACCGGTTCCGGTCGATGCTCACGGGCCGACGCCAGATCCTGGCCTTCGATCCTTCCGGGAAGGGCCGTGCGGCCGAGGTGTTCGGGAATCTCGACCGGGCCGCCCGGGTCTCCGTCGTCGTTCCGGGCGTCGACACCCATCTGCTGACCCTGGAGCGCGGCACCCGCGCGTACCGGGCCCCCGTCGGCATGGCCAGGTCCCTGTACGAGGCGGAGCGCTCGGCCTCCCCGGGCACCCGCACGGCCGTCATCGCGTGGGCCGACTACACCGCCCCGGCCGGCCTCGGCATGGACGCGGCGCTGGGCGGGCTCGCGGCGAACGGCGCGATCCGGCTGAACGCGATGGTGGGCGCACTGCCCGGCACCTCGAAGGTCTCGCTGTTCTGCCACAGCTACGGCTCCGTGGTGTGCGGGGTGGCCGCGCACCGGGCCCACGACCGGGTGGCCGACATCGCGGTCGCGGGCAGCCCCGGGATGCGGGCCGCCAGCGCCGGGCAGTTGGAGACCGGCGCCCGGATCTGGGCGACGCGGGACGGGGACGACTGGATCGGGGACGTACCCCATCTGGAGTTCGGCGGGATCGGTCACGGGGCCGACCCGGTCGACCCGGCCTTCGGCGCGCGGATCGTCTCGGCGGCCGGCGCCGCCGGGCACAGCGGCTACTTCGAACCGGGCACCGAGAGCCTGGACAACTTCGCCGCGATCGGCGTCGGAGCCTACGGATCGGTCAGCTGTGCGAGCGCCGGAAGCGCCTGCCACAGCGGTATTTCCGGTGAGCCGGACGGCTGACGCGCGTAGAGGTCGGTGTCGGGCGGATTAATTGGGACTTGCTCCGAGGGGGGACGCGGGCGACTGTGCCGCATACGATGAGGCACATGGGTGATGTGCTGGCCGGAATTCATGCCACCTGGGAGTTCGACACCGACTCCGTGCTCATCCGCTTCGAACGGGGCATCCGCACACCGAAGCTCTTCCAGAGCCTGCGGGAACGCCGCATCCCGTATGCGGCCTTGTCGTCGGTGACGCTGACCCCCGGCAAGCGGGGCACGGTGGTTCTGCGTGCCGTGCCGAGAGCGGGTGCCGATCCTCTGGTGGAGGCTGCCTCCGGGCAGCTCAAGGAGGGGTGCGACCCCTATCGCCTGGTGCTTCCGGCGGAGCGGGAGGTGCTCGCCGAGTACTACGCGGACGAGCTGCGGGCCCTGCTGGACCCCGGGGCCGGCGAGAGCGCCGACCGGTTCCTGGTGGCGGCCCCCGAGGCCCCGATGAACTTCAAGGCGTACGACGGCCGGGCCAGCTTCGACGGCGAGCGGATCTCCTTCCGGTGGTCCTGGACCGGGGCCTCCAGCGCCAAGTGGAAGGCCGGCGACCAGAGCTTCCGGGCGAGCGAACTGGCCGGAATCGTGTGGCGCTCGCCCGAGGCGCTGGACGGCTATCTGCGTCTGGTGCCCCGCGCCGCGGCCCCGGTCGACCACCGCACCGGCGGCAGCCTGGGCGATCTGCACGGTCCCGGCGGTTGCGGGGACGCGGACGGCGGGGCGCCCGCGGGCGTGCCCGCCGGGCCTCCGGCCGCCACGGCGGACCAGGATCCGGCGGCCGTGCTGTTCGGCCTGGGCTACGGGCCGGTGCACGAGTCGCTGCCCTTCGCCGCCGCCGTCCTGGAATCCGTACGCCGGACCCAGCCCGCGCCCGCCGCCTCCGCCCCGGTCCTGGTGAACGCCGGGCGGCGCGATCCGGCGGACATCGCCGAGCGGATACACCACCTCGGCGAGCTGCATCAGGCCGGACTGGTCACGGACGCCGAGTACAGCGCGAAGAAGGCCCAGCTGCTCGCGGAGCTGTGACCCGTGCCCCCGCCGGGGCGGGACCCCCGTACCGGGGTATGAGGCGAACCCGCCGAGGGTCCCGACCCCGGTATGACGCCCCCGGGCCCCCGGCCTGCCTAGGCTGACCGGGCCATGTC
>NZ_JAAXYC010000162.1 GCF_018619185.1 Streptomyces sp. McG3
GCCCCGCCCTGCCCGGCTCCGCCGCCCTCCTCGTCGGCGCGGCCGGAATCGCCGGCGGACTGGCTGCTCTGTGGTGGCGCGGCGCGCTGCCCGCCGCCTGGGAGAAGGCCGTCGGCCTCGCCCCCCGGGCCGACCTCGGCATCGGCTTCGGCACCTGGGCCCTGCTCGCCCTCCTCGCCACCGTGGTGCTCCTCGCACTCGGCGGCCTCGGCCGGGGCCGGGTCGGCTACGCGTGGGTGCTGACGCTCTTCGGCGACTACCGGGGCAGCGTCCGGCGCACCGGCCTCGTCTGGGTCTCGCCCCTGCTGCTGCGCCGCCGCGTCGACGTACGGCTGCGGCACTGGCGCAGCGAGCCGCTGCCCGCCGTCGACGCGAACGGCACCGCGCTGCGCGTGGTCGTCCTCGTGGTGTGGCGGATCGACGACACGGTCCGGGCCGTCCTCGGCATCGAGGACCACGAGGCGTACCTGAGCGCACAGGTCGAGGCCGCGATGGCCCGGGTCCTCTCGCAGCTGCCCGCCGACGCGTTCCACGAGGACGCCCCGAGCCTGCGCGACGCGGAGGCGGTCGGCGACGCCCTGACGCGGATGCTGAAGGCGGACTGCGAACCCGTGGGCGTGGAGGTGTACTCGGCGCAGCCGACCGGCATCGAGTACGCCCCCGAGGTCGCGGCGGCGATGCAGCGGCGGCGGATCGCCGCGATCGACTCCAAGCACCGGGACAGCGTGCTCACTTCCGTGGTGGACGCGGTCGACGACACGGTCAACCGGCTCACCACGCGCGGCATCGTCGAACTCGACGACTACGAACGCAAGGCGCTCGTCAAGGACTTGACCGTCGCCTTCTACACCGGTCGCAGCGGGGGAGGAGACGGGGCCTGAGCCGCCCGGGGGAGTGCCGGGCGAGGTCGGAGAGGGGTGCGGGGGCGGTCCGGGGCAGTCCGTCCGCCCGCTGGAATATGACCCCCCCATTGGTCTGGACATGTTCACGTCGCGTCAATAATCTAAGACTTGGTCTAGACCGCAGTACCTCGCATGCACAGCACCACGCACCAAGCGCGCAGCAGTCGAGCAATGCTCATGGAACCTCCCCCACGTTCTAGAGGAGCGACAGCCCATGCGGAAAAAGGCAAGCGCGGCCGTGATCGGTCTGGCGATAGCGGGCGTCTCGGTGCTCGCGACCACGAGCGCCAGCAGCCACGGCTACACGGACTCCCCGATCAGCCGTCAGAAGCTCTGTGCCAACGGCACGGTGACCGGCTGCGGCAACATCCAGTGGGAGCCGCAGAGCGTCGAGGGGCTCAAGGGCTTCCCGGCGGCAGGACCGGCGGACGGCAAGATCTGCTCCGGTGGCAACGGGCAGTTCGCCCAGCTCGACGACCCGCGTGGCGGCAACTGGCCCGCCACCCAGGTCACCGGCGGACAGGGCTACAGCTTCCGCTGGCAGTTCACCGCCCGCCACTCCACCAGCGACTTCCGCTACTACATCACCAAGAACGGCTGGGACTCCACCAAGCCGCTCACCCGGGCCGCGCTCGAATCGCAGCCCTTCATGACCGTGCCCTACGGGAACCAGCAGCCGCCGGCCACCCTGACCCACCAGGGCACGATCCCCACCCAGAAGACCGGCAAGCACATCGTGCTCGCCGTGTGGAACGTGGCGGACACGCAGAACGCTTTCTACGCCTGCTCCGACATTAAGTTCTGACGCTCCTTCAGTTATCGTGCGGCGCCATGAGAGGTACCGGCACCGTCGCGGAACTCGTACGACGTCAATGGGGTGACCACCGGCCCGCCCTGAAGCACGGCCCCACCGTGCTCAGTCATCACCAGGTGGTCGAGGGCGCCGCCGCACGGGCGGCGCTCCTCGCGGACCTTCTTCCGCGAGGCGGTGAGCCGCATCTCGGCGTACTGCTGGACAACACCCCCGAGTTCCCGCTGTGGCTCAGCGCGGCGGCCCTGGCCGGGGCCGCCGTCGCGGGGATCAACCCGACCCGTCGCGGCCCCGAGCTGGCCCGCGACATCCTGCACACCGAGGCCCCGGTCCTGATCACCGAGCGCGCCCATCTGCCGCTCCTCGACGGCCTGGAGCTGCCGGGCGTACGGGTCCTGGTCACCGACACCGAGGCGTACGCCGCCCTGCTCGCCCCCTACGCCGGCGCGCATCCCGGCGACGCCGTCGTCGCCCCGGTCGGCCCCGACAGCCGCATGCTCCTCTACTTCACCTCCGGCTCCACCGGCGCGCCCAAGGCCGCGATCTGTACCCAGGGCCGGCTCGCGGGGGCCGGCGCGTCCCTCGCCGGACACTTCGGCGTGCGGCCGGACGACGTCCACTACATCTGCATGCCGATGTTCCACGGCAACGCGGTCCTCGCCGACTGGGCCCCCGCCCTGGCCGCCGGAGCCGCGATAGCGCTGCGCCCCCGCTTCTCCGCCTCCGCCTTCCTCGACGACGTACGCGCCTACGGGGCGACGTACTTCACCTACGTCGGGAGGGCCGTGCAGTATCTGCTGGCCACCCCCGAGCGCCCCGACGACCGGGACCACCCGCTGCGCCTGGGCTTCGGCACCGAGGCAGGGGCGGTGGACGCGGCCCGGTTCCGGGAACGGTTCGGGGTGCGGCTCGTCGAGGGATACGGCTCCTCCGAGGGCGGCGCCGCCATCCAGCGCACCCCCGGCGCCCCGCCGGGTGCGATCGGCCGGGCCGCCCCCGCCGACGACCTGGCCGTCGTCGACCCGGAGACCGGTGAGGAGCGGGTCCCGGCCCGCTTCGGCCCGGGCGGGCGGCTGCTCAACGGGGACGAGGCCATCGGCGAGTTGGTCAACCGGGGCCCGACGCCCTTCGAGGGCTACTGGCGCAACCCGGAGGCGGACGCGGAGCGGGCCCGCCTCGGCTGGTACTGGACCGGGGACCTCTTCTACCGGGACGCCGACGGCTTCCTCTACTTCGCCGGCCGCACCGACGACCGGCTCCGCGTCGACAGCGAGAACCTGGCCGCCGCGACGATCGAGCACATCCTGGCCCGCTGGGAGGAGGCGGCCGCCACCGCCGTCTACGCGGTCCCGGACCCGGTCACCGGCGATCAGGTGATGGCAGCCCTGGCGCTCCGGGCGGGATCGGTCTTCGACCCGGCGGCCTTCACCGCGTTCCTGCGCGCCCAGCCGGACCTGGGGACGAAGATGGCGCCCCGGTTCGTCCGGATCCTCGACCGGATGCCGGTCACCGCGACGAACAAGATCCACCGGGTGGCGCTCCGCCGGGAGGGCTTCCGCTGCGCCGGCCCGGTCTGGTGGGACCCGGCCGGCGACGGCTCGTACGCGCCGCTCGACGCCGAGGGCCTGGGGGCCCTGCTCGCCCGGTACGCCGAGCACGGCAGACCGCTCTGACCAGGGAGAACGCACAATGGGCGGCCTCCGTGAAGGAGACCGCCCACTGCGTGTCGTGCGCCGTCAGGGACTCGAACCCCGGACCCGCTGATTAAGAGTCAGCTGCTCTAACCAACTGAGCTAACGGCGCCTGCTGACTCGAAAATAATACCTGGTCCGGATGAGTGCTGATGACACCCCTCGTCGCCCCGCTTTCCCGAGGCCCTGGGAGGGGCCCCGCACGAGGCCGCCGTCCCGTGCCCCTACTCCGTCCCGCGGGCGGCGGCCGCGTCCGGGACCAGCGGACCGATCCAGGCGGCGAAGGCGTCCCCCAGCTCGGCCCCGGCCGCACGGACGATCTCGTTCGGGTCCTCGGCGGCCTCCAGGCCGAAGCGCTCGCGCAGCCAGGCCCGGAATACGGGGTTCCGTGGGCAGGGGTCGTACCCGTCCTCCTCGTCCCCGCCCGCCTCGTGCTCGTCGTAGTAGTCCACGTCGTCCCAGCCGCACATCGGGGACCAGCCGGAGGCGAGGACGCGCAGCAGCTCGGGCAGATCGCGGGCGACGACATGGACGCCTCCCTCGTCCCCCAGGAGGAGCACGGGCAGCGTGGCGAGGTCGGCGCGGTCGTCCAGCAGCCAGATCGCGTACGTCGAGCCCGAGCCGGTGGCCTGGGCGAAGGGGCGGATCCGGTCGGAGAGCGGCGGGTAGCCGCCGTCGTCCTCGCCGAAGGCGATCAGCTCGAAGCCGGGCGCGAAGAAGCCGTCGACGCCGTCCTCGAACTCCTTGAGGAGGTTCAGCGCGGGAATCGGTGCGTACATGACGGTGACGCTACCGTCCGTGCGCACCGGCCCCCGGCCGCTCCAGCGTGCGCACCGGTCCGCCCGCTACAGCGCCAGCGACAGCAGAACCGGCGCCGCCCGGCGGCTGAGAGTGTCGGCCGCCTCCCGCAGCCGGTGCGCGTCCTCGATCGGCAGTGACAGGGCGAGGCAGCCCGCGGTGGAGCCGGCCGTCAGCGGCACGGCCGCGCACACGGTGCCCACCGCGTACTCCTGGAGGTCCAGCACCGGGACCGTGGCCGACTGGGCGTCCAGCTGGGAGAAGAGGATCTTCTCGCTGGTGATCGTCCGTGAGGTGAGCCGGGCCGTCCGGTGCCGGGAGATGTGGTCGCGCCGCCCGTCGTGGTCGAGCTGGGCCAGCAGGCACTTGCCGACCGCGCTGGCGTGCGCGGAGGAGCGGAAGTCCACCCACTCGTTGACCGCCGGTGTCAGCGGCCCGTCCGCGACCTGCGTCACGCTGATCTCTCCGTCGACGTACCGGCTGAGATAGATCGCCGCGCCGACGGAGTCGCGCAGCTCGGCCAGGGTGTGCTGGAGGCGGTCCTCCAGGGCCTGGCGGCGGGCCGCCCCGGAGCCGAGCAGCAGCAGCGAGGCGCCGATGACGTACGCGCCGTCGCTGATCTGCTCCACATAACCCTCGCGGCGCAGGGTGAGGAGCAGGGAGGCGAGGTGGCCGGTCGGCAGCCCCGTCTCGCGGGAGATCCGGGCATCGGTCACGCCGTTGCCGTGCTGGGAAACCGTTTCGAGCACGCGCAGGGCGTACTGCACCGAATGGAACGGCGCGGTCGGCTCGGGCTTCAACGCCACGGTGTCCCCCTACCAGGTTGTGACCGCAAGCTTTCGCCCCACGATAGCCGCCGGAAGGCCCCTGCGGGGCGGCAGTTGACGGGTCGGTGGGCGCGCCCCGGAGCTGTCAACTGGGGCGCACCCGTCTGGCATATGCCAGCGTCATGGGCGGAACCTCAACTGCGAGGTCACAGCACCGCGTTGAGGAACTCGCGCGTACGTTCGTGTGACGGATCGGAGAAGATTTTTTCCGGGGATCCGGCCTCCACGACCCGTCCCGCGTCGAACATCAGCACCTTCTCCGAGACGTCCCGGGCGAAGTTCATCTCGTGGGTCACGCAGAGCATGGTGATGTCGGTGTTCCGGGCGATGTCCCCCAGTAGCTCCAGCACGCCCGCCACCAGCTCCGGGTCGAGCGCCGACGTCACCTCGTCCAGGAGCAGGATCTCCGGCTCCATGGCCAGGGCGCGGGCGATGGCGACCCGCTGCTGCTGTCCGCCGGAGAGCTGTGAGGGATGGGCGTTGACCTTGGCGGAGAGGCCGACCAGGTCCAGCAGCTCCCGGGCCCGCACCTCGGCCTCCTCGCGGCTCCTGCCGAGCACGCTGACCGGGGCCTCGGTGATGTTCTCGATCACCTTCATGTTCGGGAAGAGGTTGAACTGCTGGAAGACCATCCCGATCTTCTTCCGGGACTCGCGCAACTGCTTCTCGCCCGCGGGCTTCAGCGAACCGTCCGGGGCGCGGACGTGGGACAGCGGGGAGCCGTCGACCCAGATCACCCCGCCGCTGATCTTCTCCAGCGTCATCAGCAGCCGCAGGATCGTGGTCTTGCCCGAGCCGCTGGGCCCGATCAGGGTGACGTGCTCGCCGCGGTCCACGGTGAAGTCCAGTTCGTCCAGGACCACATGGTCGCCGTAGCGCTTCACCACCTTGTCGAACCGCACCAGCGGCTCGCCCGTGCGCGCGGTGGCCGGGGCGGCGTCCTCGGGGGCTGCGGCCGGTCCCGGCGACTCCGTCTTCTTCAGGGGGAGGGGTTCAGTGGCCAAGGCGCTTCTCCAGCTTTCTCATCAACAGCGACGTGGGGTAGCTCGCGACCAGGAAGATCAGGCCCGCGAGGGTGAACACCTCGGTGTACGCGAACTGCTCGGCCCCGTACTTCCGGGCCTCGAAGACCATCTCCTGCACCGTGATCACGGCGAGGAACGGCGTCTCCTTGAACATCGAGATCGCGTAGTTCCCGAGCGCGGGCAGCACGTTGCGCACCGCCTGCGGCAGGATCACGGCCTGCCAGGTGCGCCGGGGCGACAGCGACAGCGCGCGGCACGCCTCCCACTGGCCCTTCGGCACCCCGTCGATCCCGGCCCGGTAGACCTCGGAGGTGTACGCGGCGTAGTGGACGCCCAGCACGGTGATGCCGATGTAGAGCGGCTCCACCGTGTTGAACAGGGCCGCCGCCCCGACCAGTTGGACCAGCAGCGGGGTGGAGCGGACGAACTCCGTGACGAGCCGCACCGGGACCGTCACGAACTTGCTGGGCGCGCGCCCGGTCATCGCGACGACCAGTCCCAGCACGGCCGCCACCAGGGTGCCGAGCACCGTGGCGAGCAGGGTGACCTTGAACCCCTCCAGGAGGAGGGGCAGGGACTCCCCGACGGCGTTCCAGTCGAAGCCGTTCACCGGGTACCTCCCACGGTGGTCGTGGCCGCGCTGCGGCTCTTGAACAGGCTCTTCGCGCCGGTGTCCAGGCCGAGCCGCCGCTTGGCGCTCCGCTCCAGCAGATTCATCAGCATCGTCAGCGCGTACGCCAGGACGAAGTAGGCGGCCAGCAGGGTCAGATAGGCGGTGAGGGTCTCACCGGTGCGGTCGCGCAGCTGCTGGATCACGGTCATCAGATCGGCGGCGGAGATCAGCCACAGCAGCGGGGTCGCCTTCAGCAGCTGGATCAGCAGATTGGTGAAGCTCGGGATCATCTGCACCCAGGCCTGGGGCAGGATCACCTTCCACAGCCGCCTGGACGGGCTCAGGTTGAGCGCGATCGCCGCCTCGTACTGGCCGCGCGGTACGGAGTTGACGGCGCCCCGCACCACTTCGGCCCCGTAGGCGCCGAAGTTGAGGCCGAACGCGACCACGCCGCAGACGACCGGGGTCAGTTCGTAGCCGGTCAGCAGCGGCATCGCGTAGTAGAGCCAGAACAGCTGGATGTAGAGGGAGGTGCCCCGGAAGAACTCCACGACCACCCGGGAGACCCCCCGGGCCAGGAGCAGCCGGCTGCCCGCCATCAGCCCGAGCGCGAAGGCCAGCACCCCGGCCAGCAGCGCGCCCAGGACCGTGGCCTGGAGCGTCACCCACAGGCCCGAGCGGACCCGGGGGAACTCCTCGACGAGGAGGGAGAAGAAGTCACTCATGCGTGCGCGTCCGCCCCGTCAGCCCTTGCACAGATCCGCGGTCTTCAGGTCGGCGGGCGGGATCTCCGTCTCCCCGAACCCGTACGGCTCCAGCAGCTGCACATAGCGGGAGCGGTCCGACACGATCTTCTTCAGCTCGCGGTTGAAGGAGTCCCGCAGATCCTCGTTGCCCTTGCGGAAGACCGCGCCGCCGGGGGAGAACTGCTCCTTGCCGTCCAGCTGCGGCACGAACGCCTCGGTGACCTCGGTGTCCGGGTTGGTCTTCGCCAGCCAGCGCAGCGAGATGCCGGTGAGCAGGAAGGCGTCGACCCGGCCGCCCTTGACGGCGTCGGCCCCGTCCTGCGGCTTCTGCAGCGTCTTGATCTTGTCCTCGGCTATGCCGGCGCCCTTGGCGTAACTGCCCTCGACCGCACCCGACATCACGCCGACGGTGATCCCCGCCTCCTTCGCGGAGGCCAGATCGGTGATCTTCTTCGGGTTGCCCTTCTTCACCATCAGCGCGGTCGGCGAGATGAACTCCGGCTCGGAGAAGATCGCGTTGCCGCAGCGCTCCGGGGTGATGGCCATGCCCGCGCTGACCACGTCGTACTTCCCTGCTTGGAGTCCGGGGATCAGCCCGTCCCACTCGGAGAGCGTCGGCTTCAGCTCGTCCACCCCGAGCGCCTTGAAGATCTCCCGGTGCAGCGTCGGGGCCTCGCCCTTGAGCTCCTTGCCCTCCAGGTACCCGTACGGGGCCTCGTTCGCGTAGGCCACCCGTACGAAGCCCTGCTTGCGGAGCTTGTCCAGGGCGCCCTCGCCGGTCGCGGATCCGGAGTCGGTCTTGCTGCACGCGCTGAGGAGGCCGGGAACGACGAGCAGGCCGCCCACGGCCGCCGATCCGTTGAGGAAACCCCGGCGGGACAGGTTCGGGAATTCAGCCATGGTTCGCAATCTCCTGGAGGTCGAACAGTCCGGACAGGGTGAGCGCCTGCCCGATCCCGTACGTCTATGCAGGAGGCCGGGGTCATGTAACCCAACAGTGGCCGGAAGGTGACCTTCCCGTGCCCGAACGGGGCAGAGTGCGACCGGGGGAGTGCGGGGCGTGTTCCCCGGTGGCGAGGAATTCATGACGGCGAGTCAGTGCGAAGCCGGTCACTCCGTGCGGCGCGTCAGCGTACGGGGCGGTCCTCGGGGAAGTCGGTCGACGGAACGTAACCGAGCTCCTTGTCCACCGTGTTCGGCAACGGCAGGCCGTGCGACCACTGTTCGTACATCGCCACGAAGCGCTCACCCAGCCGGTCCCGCCAGCCCGCGGTGTTCCCGCCCAGGGCCGGTGTCAGGACGAGCCCCGGGGCGTCCCACAACGGGCTCCCGGGGACCGGTGTCTCCTCCTGGAAGGTGCTGAGCGCCGCCCCCGCGAGCCAGCGGCGGTTCAGCGCGTCCACCAGGTCGGCCTCGACCACCGTCGCCGCGCGCCCCGCTCCGATGAACCGAGACGACGGCTGGAGCAGCCCGAAGAAGCGGCTGTCGAACATCCCGCGCGTCGACTCCGTGAGCGGGACCGCCGCGATCACCCAGTCCGCCCGCGCGGCCAGCCGGTCCAGATCCGCCACCCCGTGGATCGTGCGCCGGGCCGTCCGCCCCACCAGCGCCACCGTGAGCCCCAGGCCGTGCAGCAGCCGGGTGACCTCCCGGCCGATCGGCCCCGCGCCCACGACCAGCGCCCGCGAACCGGCGACCCGCTGCCCCTCGCGGTCGTGCGGGCGCCCCTGCCGCCGGCACTCCAGGACGCCGGGGAGATCCGTGGCGAAGGCCAGCACCAGACCCGCCACGCACTCCGCGACCGGCCGCTCGAAGACGCCCCGCGCGTTGGTGAGGACGGTGTCGGACGCGACCAGCTCCGGGCAGAGCAGCCGGTCCACGCCCGCGCTCGCCGTGTGCACCCAGCGCGGCCGCGCCCCCGGTCCGGGCCAGGCCTTCCGTACCGCGTCGGACGCCAGGTCCCACACGAGCAGGACGTCGGCGGCCGGGAGCAGCCCGGCGAGCGAGGAGGCGTCCGCGTGCCGCAGCTCCACCCGGCCGGTCAGCCGGCCGAGCCGCGGGGAGGGCGCGGCGTCGAGGACGAGCAGGACGGGATCCGGCATCGCTGGTCAGCCCTCCGTGACGGAGTGGACGTACGGATCCGCCCACGCTCGCAGCAGGCTCCCCCTCCGTCAACGAGGCCCGGCCGCGCGCCCAGGTGCTCGCCCGGGGGAATACTGGGAACAAGTCGGGGCAAGAGTGACCGGTCGCGCGGTCACGGCCGCCGGAGCGTCCGGAGGGCCCGCGGCGACCCCGTAACGGGGTCGCCCACCGTGCGGCGAGCCGTCGACGCACAGGAAGGGTGGACATGACGACCGTAGGACTTCTCTACCCGGGCCACGCCGCCGAGGACGACTTCCCACGGACCGAGATCCTGCTCGACACCGACATCCGGCTGCCCCTGTTCTCCACCGAGCCGGGGGAGGACGCCTACCGCGCCGACGCGCTGCGCGAGCAGGGCGAGGCCGCCCGGATCGCCGAGGGCGTCGAGGAGCTGCGGCTCGCCGGGGCCGAGGCGCTGCTGTGGGCCTCCAGCGGCGGCAGCTTCGGGCAGGGCTGGGAGGGCGCCCACGAGCAGGTCGCCGCACTCGCCCGGAGCGCGGGCCTGCCCGCCTCCAGCACCTCGATCGGCTTTGTCCACGCGGTGCGGGAGCTGGGCGCCGGCCGGGTCGCCGTCGCCTCCCCCTACCCCGAGGACGTCACCGGGCTCTTCGCGGAGTTCCTGGCGTCGGCGGGCGTCGAGGTGGTGGCCGCCGCGTCCGGCGGGGCCGCCTCCTCGGCCGAGGCCGGGGCCTGGGTCCCGGAGCGGGTGAAGGAGCTGGCACGGGAGGCCGACCACCCGGACGCCGAGGTGGTGCTGATCCCGGACACCTCCCTGCACACCGCCGCGTACGTCCCCGAGCTGGAGGAACTGCTCGGCAAGCCCGTCCTCACGGCGAACCAGGTCACGGTGTGGGAGGGGCTGCGCCTCACCGACCGCCGGACGTGGGCCCCCATGCTGGGCACCCTGTTCGCCACCCGTGAGCCGGTACTGAGGTCGCTGGAGCCGAAGGGCATCGAGGTACGGGAGTAGCCTCGCCGTCCGGTCGCCGGGGCGTGGCGCCCGGACGTCGGGACGCGGGGCCCCGGGTGATGTGCGGGAATAAGCGGAGCCATCCTCCTGTTGCACCCCTCCGATACAGAGCCGTACGACAGCAGCACCGGGAGAGGCCGACACGTGGACGAGATCCGAGGCGACGAGACCCGCAGCGACACGAGGGGTGACGCGACCGGGGGCGCGATCGGCGGCCCGGCCGACGCCGACGGGATCCGGGGCACCGCAGCCGGAACGGCCGCCGTTCCGCTGTCCGTGCTCGATCTGGTCACCGTCGGCCAGGGCCGCACCGCGACCCAGGCCCTGCGCACCAGCGTGGACATCGCGAAGCTCACCGAGAGCCGTGGCTTCCACCGCTTCTGGGTCGCCGAACACCACTCCATGCCCGGGGTCGCCTCGTCCTCCCCGGCCGTGATCCTGGCGCACATCGCCGCCCACACCGAGCGCATCCGGCTCGGCTCCGGCGGAGTGATGCTGCCCAACCACGCGCCGCTGGTGATCGCCGAGCAGTTCGGCACCCTGGAGGCGATGGCCCCGGGCCGGGTCGACCTCGGCCTCGGCCGGGCCCCGGGCACCGACGGCGCGACGGCGGCGGCCCTGCGCCGCAGCGACCGGCTCAACGAAGGGGCCGACGACTTCCCGCAGCAGCTCATGGAGCTGATCCGCTTCCTGGACGACGACTTCCCCGACGGCCACCCCTACGCCCGGATCCACGCCGTGCCGGGCCCGGTCCAGGCGACCGCCCCCGGCGGCGTGCAGTCCGCGCACCGGCCGCCGGTCTGGCTGCTGGGCTCCTCCGGCTTCAGCGCGCGGCTGGCCGGTACGCTGGGGCTGCCGTTCGCCTTCGCGCACCACTTCTCGGCGCAGAACACCATCCCCGCGCTCGACCTCTACCGCGAGTCCTTCCGGCCCTCCGCCGTGCTGGACGCCCCGTACGCCGCGATCGGGGTCTCGGCGCTGGCCGCCGACGACGAGCGCGAGGCCCGCCGCCAGGTGCTGACCGGCGCCCTGTCCATGGTCCGGCTGCGCACCGGCCGCCCGGGGCTGATTCCCAGCCCCGAGGAGGCGGCGGCGTACGACTTCTCCCCGATGGAGCGGGAGTTCGTCGACGGCTGGCTCGCCAACGTGATCCACGGCACCGCCGACGAGGTCCGCGGCGGCCTCGACGACCTGGCCAAGCGGACCGGCGCCGACGAGCTGATGATCACCGCCAACGCGCACGGCGGCGAGGCCCGGCTGCGCAGCTACGACCTGATCGCGGACGCGTACGGCCTGCCGACCGCTCCGTAGACCGTGCGGGGTCCCGGCCGGCCGGGTGAGGCCGGGGCCGGTGGCGCGGGGAGCGTCGGCCCTCCAGCGGCCGGGACCCGACCGGTCCCGCTCAGCCCTCCAGCGGCCGGGACCCGATCAGCCCGGCGATCTGCTCCGGCGCCACGGCCCGTGAGTACAGCCAGCCCTGCCCGGTGTCGCAGCCGATCCGCCGCAGCCGCTCCGCCTGCCCGGCCGTCTCCACGCACTCCGCGGTGACGGTCAGGCCCAGGCGGTGCGCCAGCTGCACCATGGCCTCCACGATCGTCTCGTCGGCGGGGCTGGGATGCGTACCGTCCTCGTACCGGAAGCCCTTCACGAACGCGCCGTCCAGCTTCAGCACCGAGACGGGCAGCCGGCTGAGGTAGGCGAGGTTCGAATAGCCCGTCCCGAAGTCGTCGATGGCGATCCGTACGCCCATGTCGCTCAGCGCCTGGAGCGCTCGCAGCGGGCGGCCCCCGGAGCCCATCACCGCCGACTCGGTCAGCTCCAGCTGGAGCAGCCCGGGGGCGAGCCCGGTCTCCGCCAGGATCTGCGCCACGTCGGCCACCAGGTCGGAGTCCCAGACCTGCCGTACGGCGACGTTGACGCTGATGAACAGCGGCGGCTCGTCCGGGTGGTCCAGCTGCCAGCGCCGCGCCTGCCGGCACGCGGTGCGCAGCACCCACCGCCCGAGCTGGACGATCGAGCCGTCCTCCTCGGCGATCTGGACGAACCGATTCGGCGGCAGCACGCCGAACTGCGGATGGTTCCAGCGCACCAGCGCCTCGACGCCGCGCAGCACCCCGTCCGCCATCCCGACCAACGGCTGGTACTCCAGCGTGAACTCGCCGCGTTCCACGGCGGGCCGGAGCGTGGAGGAGAGGGACTGCCGGGTCATGCGGTGGGCGTTGCGCTCGGGGTCGAACAGGGTCCAGCGGGCCTTGCCGTCCGCCTTCGCCCAGTACAGCGTGGTGTCGGCGGCCTGCATCAGACCGGTGGGCGAGGTGCCCGCCGCGGTCCGTTCGACCACCCCGATCGACGCGGAGACCGAAAGTCGCTGTCCGGCGAGGTCGAACGGCTGCTGGAGCGCGGCGAGGACCGAGCGGGCCAGCTCGGCGAGTTCCTCCGTGCCCGCCGAGTCCTCGACCAAGATCGCGAACTCGTCGCCGCCCAGGCGCGCCACCAGCCGGCTGCCGCCGGGATGGCGTGAGGCGTCGTTCTCGGCGCAGTCGGTGAGCCGCGCGGCGACGGCGGCCAGCAGCCGGTCCCCGGTCCGGTGCCCCAGGGTGTCGTTGATCGCCTTGAAGCCGTCCAGGTCCAGGTAGCAGAGCCCGATCCGGGCGTGCTGCCGCGGCGGCATCGAGTCGTCCTGGTACGGCGGGGTCTCCAGGGCCGAGGCGAGGCGCTCGAAGAACAGCGTCCGGTTGGGCAGCCGGGTCACCGGGTCGTGCATCTGGAGGTGGCGCAGCCGCTCCTGGAGCTCGCGCCGGTCGCTGACGTCCGCGACCGTCAGCAGGACCCGGGCGGGCTCCGCCGCCGACGCTCCGGTCATCGGCACGACGGTGATCTCGGCCCACAGGGAGCGCCCGTCGGGGTGCTTGAGGCGGCGGGTGCAGCGGAACCGGGAGCGGCGGCCCAGCAGGACCTCGCGGTAGGCGTGCCAGGTGCGGTCGTCGGACGCGAGGTCGAGCAGCTCGCTCGCCTGCCGCCCGGCGAGGACCGCCGCCGCGGTGCCCAGGAGCCCGCCGAGCGCCTCGTTGGCCCGCACGACGTGGCCCCGGCCGTCGACGACGCCCATGGGGAGCGTGGCGGCGTTGAAGGCGGCCCGGTAGTCGCGCAGTTCGGAGGCGCTGGGACCGCCGTCGGCGGGGGGCGGGGCCGCGTCGCCCGGGTTCCCTGCCGCCGGGTCCGTGACCGGCGGGTCCGCGACCGGTGGGTCCATGGCCGGCGGGTCCGCGACCGGTGGGTCCATGACCGTGGGGTCCATCGCCGTCGTATGACGCTCCGTGACCGGCGCGGGGGGCACGCCGGAGGCCGTGCCTGCCGGGGCGCTCGGCCCTTCGGAGGTTCCGCTCACCGCTCGCTCCCGCTGTGAAGGTCGTCGTGAACTGGTGGGGTCGGACTGGCCACCGGGTGGCGGTCCCGTGAACGGGCCCGTTCCACGCGGGAAAGCGTGGTGAAGCATAGAGGGTGCCGCGTCGGGCGTTCCAGCTCACCGTCCGGTCCGGGCCATCGCGCGGGTCCGCGAGGTGACGGGAGGGGGCGTTCCGCTTTGCCCGATCCTGATCAATTCTGTGCGGATCTGTTTCATCGGATGGCCTGAATGGCCGACGGTGACGTTCTGTGAAGGTGTGGGTGGCGATTTTGACCGCTGACCCGTGTGGGGCAGCACAACAGGGCGTGGCGTGGTGAAGCGGCACAGGGTGGACGGGATGGACCGTGTTTCCCCACCCGGAGGTCGATGTGCCGTGCCGTCGCGAACCCGGGGGAGCGGAACGGCCGCCACTGCGCAGTCTGGCCGCCGCCGCCACCTCCCTCCTGGCGCTCGCCGCCACGTCCCTCGTCGCGGGCCCCGCCGCGGCCGCCATGGAGGACGCCACCCCCTGCGCCCTGCCCCGGACGGCGGCGCACCACTCGCTCGGCCTGAACACCTGGAACACGGCGTACCCGCGCCCCGACCGGGGGCTCGACGCGGTCATGATCTTCCTGTCCTTCCCGGACTCCGAGCCCACGCTCACCCCCGAGGCGCTCACCGCCGACCACTTCCCCGCCACGACCCGCTTCTTCGAGCGCGCCAGCTATGGCCGGTTCACCCTGCGCCCCCATCCGCAGCGGACCTGGACGCAGATGCCGCGCGACTCCACCTGGTACGGCATAGAGCGTGACTGGAACGCCGAGCGGCGGACCGCCTACCTGCGCGACGCCATCGACGCCGCCGACCCGGACGTGGACTTCTCCCGGTACGACGTCGTCTACCTGGTGGCCGACCCGGACGCCCCCGGTGTCGACTCCGACGCCACCAAGGTCGTCAACTTCGACCTGCCGATGCGCGCCGACGACAGCGACATCCGGCGGGTCGTCACCGTCTTCGAACAGCACCCGCCCGACCGCAACGTCCTCGCCCACGAGACCGGACATGTCTTCGACCTCGCCGACCTCTACCACCGGCCCACCGACGGCAAGGGCGACTGGGACACCCACGTCGGCGACTGGGACGTCATGGGCAGCCAGTTCGGCCTCGCCCCGGACCTGTTCGGCTGGCACAAGTGGAAGCTCGGCTGGCTCGGCGGGCGCCAGGTCGTCTGCGTCCAGGGCTCGGCCGACCTCACCCTCGAACCGGTCGCCGCCGCCCCGGTCCCCGGCGGGTCGATCGGGACCCGGCTCGCCGTCGTCCGCACCGGTGCCGGCAGCGTCCTGGCCATCGAGGCCCGCAGCGCCACCGGGAACGACCGGGACACCTGCGCGGAGGGCATCCTGATCTACCGGGTCCGCAGCGAGACGGCTTCCGGCGGCGGGCCCGTCGAGGTGGTCGACACCCACCCGGACACCGGGGCCTGCTGGGACCGTTCGGTCTACCCGCCGCTGGCCGACGCCCCGCTCGCCGTCGGGGAGACCTTCACCGTGCCGGGCGACGACACCCGCGTCGAGGTCGCCGACCGCACCCCGTCCGGCTCCTGGACCGTACGGATCACCACCGGCGTCCGGAACAGCCCCGCGGGGAGCCCCGGGGAGGGCCTCGCCGCACGCGGGTGAACGAAGAAGCCCCCCGCTTCCGCGGGGGGCTACTTCCGTCTGTGCGCCGTCAGGGACTCGAACCCCGGACCCGCTGATTAAGAGTCAGCTGCTCTAACCAACTGAGCTAACGGCGCCTGGTGACGTCGTAGACATTAGCACCCTGATCCGCCCGAGGAAAAATCGAATGCGCGGCACCCGGGGACGGTGCGGACCGGCTCACCCGCACACATGCCCAGAGCAGCACATCGGGGCCCGGGAGCCATGGATTACGGGTGTCGGGGGCGACCACCCAACGCGGCCCGCTCTCGGACGACGCGCAGGTCAGCGGCGGTACGGTCACGGCGTCGCCGGTGCCGTGACAGAGCAGGGGCGGCACCGTGCCGCGCTGCTTCCCGGAGTCTTCGGCGCCCCCGGAACCGCTGGTTCCCCACTCCTCCCAGGCGAGCAGCGAGGGCAGCCGCTGGGCCGTTCCGGGGGCGGCGAACAGCAGCATCCGGCCCCGGTGCGTGGCGACCGGACCGGAGCCGGGCCCCTCGGCCCAGAGCTGCTCCAGCATCCGCCGCCCGAACAGCGCCGGCACGTTCACGACATCGAAGGCGGAACCGCAGGGGAGCACTCCGGGAGCCTTGGGGCGCTCCTCCCAGTGGGCGAGCGTGCTGCGCGGATACGGGGCGGCCCCCGCCAGCCAGGCGGCGCCGGCCGCCGTGACCCGTGCGGCCTGGGGGCCGGACTGGTCCCGCAGCAGGGCGAAGATGTCGACGCCGTGGTGCGGGGCGGCACCGGCCTGCAGGGTCGTTTCGTCTTTCAGCCATGCGCTCATGCACCAAGGTCTACCGGGAGTGACGGAAAGGATTCCGAGAGTTGCCGGAAACCGGGACAGGCCGGGAGGGGGAGGGGTATCTTGCCCGCCGGAATATGCCACGGGCCCTGACCCCCGGCCTGGCGTACCGGCACCTCTGCCCATCCGCCCCACTGGCCCTGTCCGCCCCCACAGGTCACGTCGGCATCATGGGTCCCACCAGCTCCAACGGCCTCGTGGGCCCCATGGGCCACCGGGTAGGGGCCACATGCCCCGTGGGTCAGGCTCTGGGCGCGTCCAGCAGCGACCGGCCGAACTCGATCATCTTCTTCGCGTAGTCCTCGGTCCACTCCGCGCGCTCCGCGACGTCCGCAGCGGTCAGCCGGTCGAACCGGCGCGGGTCGGCGAGCTGGGCCGCCGCCATCGCCTGGAACTCCACCGACCGGTCCGTCGCCGCCCGGAAGGCCTGCGTCAGCTCGGTCGCACGGGCCAGCAGCTCACGGGGGTCCTCCACCGACTCCAGGTCGAAGAAGTGCTCCGGATCCGCCGTGGCCTGAGACGGCTCGAAAAGCAGCGGCGCGGGGCGCAGCCGCTGCCGTTCGTTCCGCTCGGACTGTGTCATGTGGTGTTCCTCCCTCGGACGACCTGATGACCGGAAGATCCGGACGGCCACCCTCCATTGTCCAACCCCGCGCAAGGGGGCCGGGGCGTGCGGCGGG
>NZ_JAAXYC010000163.1 GCF_018619185.1 Streptomyces sp. McG3
CGATACGAACCCCCCGCACCCGCACCTCGTAGCACCCACCGGATGAAGGGTCAGACCGTCATGCCAGAAACCAGCCGCAGAGGGCTGCTGTTCGGAACCGCCGCCGTCTCCGCGGGCGCGCTGCTCACCGCCTGTACCAGCAACGAGCCCAAGAAGACCGAGTCCGCCGCCAAGAGCGCCCCCGCCGACGACAAGCCGGGCAAGGCCGTCACCATCGGCTTCGCCGGACCGCAGGCCGACCACGGCTGGCTCAACGCGATCAACGTGAACGCCAAGTCCCGGGCGGAGACGTACTCCGACGTCACTCTGGAGATCACCGAGGGCTCCAACGACACGGCCGCCCAGATCGGCCAGGTCAAGACCCTCATCAACAAGAAGGTCGACGTCCTCGTCGTCCTCCCCGCCGACGGCAAGGCCCTCACCCAGGTCGGCCTGGAGGCGATGAAGGCGGGCATCCCCGTCGTCAACCTGGACCGCATCTTCGCCTCACCGCAGGCGTACCGCTGCTGGGTCGGCGGCGACAACTACGGCATGGGCCTCAACGCCGGTCACTACATCGGCGAGCAGCTCAAGGACAAGCCCAACGCCAAGGTCGTCGAGCTCGCCGGGATCGACAACCTGGAGCTGACCAAGCAGCGCAGCCAGGGCTTCGCCGACGCCCTGAAGAACTACTCCAACATCAAGCTGGTGGCCCGTCAGGCGGCCGACTTCACCGTCGAGTCCGGCCAGGCCAAGATGGCGCAACTCCTCCAGGCGCAGAAGCAGTTCGACGCCCTGTGGAACCACGACGACGACCAGGGCGTCGGTGCGCTCCGCGCCATCCAGCAGGCGGGCCGCGACGAGTTCATCATGGTCGGCGGCGCCGGCGCCAAGTCCGCGATGGACGCCATCAAGGCCGACAACTCGGTGATCAAGGCCACCGTCCTCTACCCGCCGACGATGGCCGCGTCCGCGATCGACCTGGCACGGGCCCTGGGCCAGAGCAAGGGCGTCAGCGGCCTCTCCGAGATGGAGATCCCGACCTCCCTGACCCTGTACTCCGCGGTCGTGACGAAGGACAACATCGACCAGTACCTGCCGACGGGCTTCAACTGACCGGGACTCCGGGGGATGCGGAGAGCGCATCCCCCGGCCCGTTACCGCACACCGATGAGGAGGAAGTCCGCATGGCCCGTAGTCAAGAGACGGAAACGCAAGCCCCAGCACCTTCGCCGCGGGAGGCGCCGGGAACGCTCGGGGTCGGCATGGTCGGATACGCGTTCATGGGCGCCGCCCACTCGCAGGGCTGGCGCACCGCGGGACACGTCTTCGACCTGCCTCTGCGACCCGCTCTCGCCGCGATCTGCGGACGCGACCGTGCGGCGGTGGACGCCGCCGCGGCCCGGCACGGCTGGGCGGCCGCGGAGACCGACTGGCGGGCCCTGATCGCCCGGGACGATGTCCAGCTGATCGACATCTGCACCCCCGGCGACAGCCATGCGGAGATCGCCATCGCCGCCCTGGAGGCGGGCAAGCACGTCCTGTGCGAGAAGCCGCTCGCCAACACCGTCGCCGAGGCGGAGGCGATGGTCCGCGCCGCCGAGGCGGCCGCCGCCCGCGGGCAGGTGGCGATGGTGGGCTTCAACTACCGCAAGGTGCCCGCGATCTCCTTCGCCCGCCAGCTCATCGCCGAGGGCCGGCTCGGCCCCCTGCGCCATGTGCGCGCCACCTACCTCCAGGACTGGCTGGTGGACCCGGCCTCGCCGCTCACCTGGCGGCTCAAGCGCGAACAGGCCGGGTCCGGCGCGCTCGGGGACCTCGGCGCCCACATCGTCGACCTCGCCCAGTACCTTTCGGGCGAACTGCTCACCGGGGTGTCGGCCGTGGCCGAGACCTTCGTACGGGAGCGGCCCCTGCTCGCCGGGGCGTCCGCCGGGCTCTCCGGCAGCGCCGACACGGTGGAGCGGGGCGAGGTGACCGTCGACGACGCGGCGATCTTCACCGGCCGCCTCGCCTCCGGAGCACTGGCCTCCTTCGAGGCGACCCGGATGGCGGCGGGACGCAAGAACGCCCTGCGTCTGGAGATCAACGGGGAGCTGGGCTCCCTCGCCTTCGACCTGGAACGGCTCAACGAGCTGTCCTTCCACGACCACACCGAACCCGCCGCCACCGCGGGCTTCCGCCGCATCCTCGTCACCGAACCCGAGCACCCCTACCTGGAGGCATGGTGGCCCCCGGGTCACGCCCTCGGCTACGAGCACACCTTCGTCCACCAGGCCCGCGACGTGGTGCGCACGATCGCCGAAGGCGTCTCCCCCGTACCGTCGTTCGCGGACGGCCTCCAGGTGCAGCGGGTGCTCGCCGCCGTGGAGGAGAGCGCCGCCAAGAACTCCGTACACACCCCGGTCCCGTCCTCGTCCTAGGAGGCTGCCGCTCATGCCCCGCCCCTTCACCCTGTTCACCGGCCAGTGGGCCGACCTTCCGCTGGAGGAGGTCTGCAAGCACGCCCGGGACTTCGGCTACGACGGTCTCGAACTCGCCTGCTGGGGAGACCACTTCGAGGTCGACAAGGCGCTGTCCGACCCCGGATACCTGGACACCAGGCACCAACTGCTCGACAAGTACGGGCTGAAGTGCTTCGCGATCTCCAACCACCTGGTCGGCCAGGCCGTCTGCGACAACCCGATCGACGAACGCCATCAGGGCATCCTGCCCGGCCGCATCTGGGGCGACGGCGAGCCCGAGGGCGTACGGCAGCGGGCCGCCGCCGAGATCGCGGACACCGCCCGGGCGGCCGCCGCCTTCGGGGTGGACACGGTCATCGGGTTCACCGGCTCCTCGATCTGGCACCTCGTCGCGATGTTCCCGCCCGTCCCGCCGCACATGATCGAGCGGGGCTACGAGGACTTCGCCGAGCGCTGGAACCCGATCCTGGACGTCTTCGACGCCGAAGGGGTGCGCTTCGCCCACGAGGTGCACCCGAGCGAGATCGCGTACGACTACTGGACCACCAAGCGCGCCCTGGAAGCGGTGGACCACCGGCCCGCGTTCGGGCTGAACTTCGACCCGAGCCACTTCGTCTGGCAGGACCTGGACCCGGTCAACTTCCTCTACGACTTCCGCGACCGGATCTACCACGTGGACTGCAAGGAGGCCCGCAAGCGCCTCGACGGCCGCAACGGGCGCCTCGGCTCGCACCTGCCGTGGGGCGACCCCCGGCGCGGCTGGGACTTCGTCTCCGCCGGTCACGGTGACGTGCCCTGGGAGGACGTCTTCCGGATGCTCCGGTCCATCGGCTACGAGGGCCCGGTCTCCGTGGAGTGGGAGGACGCCGGCATGGACCGGCTGACCGGCGCCCCGGAAGCGCTCGCCAGCCTCAAGCGGTTCGACTTCGACCCGCCGTCGGCCTCCTTCGACGCGGCCTTCGGCGGCGGCGAGTAGCAGGGGCGACCCAGCCCCGGGGGCATGATCCCGCTCACGGCTCCCCGCCCCCGGGGCTGCCTCGCGCTGCCCGGAAACTCCTTTGTCCTGGCGGAAGCAGAAGTTCGACTTACCTCTTGCACAAGGGCTTTCCGTCGAGGACGAACAGGTCTACCGTCCATTTCGTGTACACGACATGACTCGCGTCACCGGGGTCGCTCCCGTCCCCGGTGACGCATGCGCGGCAGTCCCCGCGCGGCACGGCACGGCTACACCCGCCCGTACAACCGGCACTCTCCGGAGGACCTACGTGCACAGAACCAGAAAGCGGCTCCTGGCCCGGACCCGCGTCCGTAAATCGCTCGCGCTGTTCACCGGCGGCCTGCTCGCCGCCGCCACCCTGACCCTTGGCTCCGCCCCCGGTGCCACCGCCCATCCGGGACACCCCGGGCACGACGAGCCCGTGGCGGAGGACTTCCAGCAGGTCACCCTGGCCAAGGGCGCCGAGGAGACCGGCGAGCCCATGTCGCTCGCCGTCCTCCCGGACCGCAGCGTGCTGCACACCTCGCGCAGCGGCGAGCTGCGGATCACCGACAGCGCCGGCAACACCCGGGTCTCCGGCACCCTCCCCGTGTACACGCACGACGAGGAAGGCCTCCAAGGCGTCGGCGTCGACCCCGACTTCGCCGAGAACCGCGCGATCTACCTCTTCTACGCACCGCCGATGGACACCCCCGCGGGCGACGCCCCGGAGACCGGCACCGCAGCCGACTTCGCGAAGTTCGAGGGCGTCAACCGGCTCTCCCGCTTCGTCCTCAACGAGGACGGCACCCTCGACACCGCCAGTGAGAAGAAGGTCCTGGACGTCGCCACCTCGCGCGGCACCTGCTGCCACGTCGGCGGCGACATCGACTTCGACGCCGAGGGCAACCTCTACCTCTCCACCGGCGACGACACCAACCCCTTCGCCTCCGACGGCTTCACCCCGATCGACGAACGCCCCGACCGCAACCCGGCGTTCGACGCCCGTCGCACCTCGGGCAACACCAACGACCTGCGCGGCAAGATCCTGCGCATCAAGGTCGCCGAGGACGGCTCGTACACCGTTCCGGAGGGGAACCTCTTCGCGCCCGGGACGGACAAGACGCGCCCCGAGATCTACGCGATGGGCTTCCGCAACCCCTTCCGCTTCTCCGTCGACCAGGCCACCGGCACCGTGTACGTCGGCGACTACGGTCCCGACGCCGGCGCGGCCGACCCCAAGCGCGGACCTTCCGGCAAGGTCGAGTTCGCCAAGGTGACGAAGGCCGCCAACTTCGGCTGGCCCTTCTGCGTCGGCGACAACGAGCCGTACATCGACTACGACTTCGGCACCAAGGCATCGGGAGCCGCCTTCGACTGCGCCGCCCCGAAGAACGAGTCCCCGCACAACACCGGGCTCGTCGACCTGCCGCCGGCCGAGGCCGCGTGGATCCCGTACGACGGTGGCTCCGTGCCCGAGTTCGGCACCGGCTCCGAGTCCCCGATGGGCGGGCCCGTCTACCGCTACGACGCGGACCTGGACTCCCCGGTGAAGTTCCCCGAGGCCTACGACGGCGACTTCTTCGCCGGTGAGTTCGGCCGCCAGTGGATCAAGCGCATCGAGCAGGACGCCGACGGCGGCGTCCAGTCGATCAACGACGTGCCCTGGTCCGGCACACAGATCATGGACATGGCCTTCGGCCCCGACGGGGCGCTGTACGTCCTCGACTACGGCCTCGCCTGGTTCGGCGGCGACGAGAACTCCGCGCTCTACCGCATCGAGAACGCCACCGGAGGCCGCTCGCCCATCGCCGAGGCCGCGGCCAACAAGACCTCCGGCACCGCACCCCTCAAGGTGAAGTTCTCCTCTGCCGGCACGGCCGACGGCGACGAGGACCCGCTCACCTACGCCTGGGACTTCGGTGACGGCTCCCGGTCCACCGCCGCCAACCCGACGCACACGTACAAGAAGAACGGCACCTACACCGCCACCCTCACCGCCGAGGACCCCACCGGCCGCACCGGCTCCGCCAGCGTCCACGTGACCGTCGGCAACACCGCCCCGACCGTGGAGCTGGTGCTCCCCGAGGACGGGCAGCTGTTCGAGTTCGGTGACTCCGTGCCGTTCAAGGTGAACGTCAGCGACCCGGAGGACGGGACCATCGACTGCACCAAGGTCGAGGTCAAGTTCACCCTGGGCCACGACAGCCACGGCCACGACATCACCACCGAGCACGGCTGCGAGGGCACCATCAAGACCGCCATGGAAGGCGGCCACGACCCCAACGCCAACATCTACGGCGGCATCTCGGCCTCCTACACCGACAACGGCGGTGGCGGCCAGGCCAAGCTGACCGGCAAGGACGCCTCCCGGCTCCAGCCCAAGCACCGCCAGGCCGAGCACTTCGACGCCTCCTCCGGCGTCACCACACCGGGCAAGTCGAGCGCGCACGGCGGCAAGACCGTCGGCGACATCCACAACGACGACTGGATCTCCTTCAAGACGTACGTCCTGGGCGGCACCACCAAGCTCACCGCCCGCGTCTCGTCGGCCGGTTCGGGCGGCTTCCTGGAAGTGCGCACCGGATCGCCCACCGGCAAGATCCTCGGTTCGGGACCCGTCCCGGTGACCGGCAGCTGGGACACCTTCCAGGACATCGACATCCCGCTGCGCGGAGCGCCCAAGAAGCAGACCGAGCTCTTCCTGGTCTTCAAGGGCGGCGACGGAGCGCTCTACGACGTCGACGACTTCGAACTGTCCAACACCCCCGTCGACAAGACGGCCAAGCGCGTCCTGGTCTTCTCCAAGACCGCCGGCTTCCGCCACGACTCGATCCCCACGGGCATCGCGGCCCTGAAGGAGATCGGCAAGGACACCAACATCACGGTCGACTCCACCGAGTCCGCCGCCCAGTTCACCACCAGCAACCTGGCCCGCTACGACGCCGTCGCGTTCCTCTCCACCACCGGTGACGTCCTCAACGCCGAGCAGCAGAAGGCGTTCGAGAACTACGTCGCCACCGGCGGCGGTTACGTCGGCATCCACGCGGCCGCCGACACCGAGTACGACTGGGAGTTCTACGGCGGCCTCGTCGGCGCCTACTTCGACTCCCACCCGCAGATCCAGCCCGCCACCGTCCGCGTCGAGGACCACGACCACCCCGCGACCGCCCACCTGGACGAGGAGTGGCAGCGCACCGACGAGTGGTACAACTACGGCACCAACCCCCGGGACAAGGCCAAGGTCCTCGCCACACTGGACGAGACCACCTACACCGGCGGCAACATGAAGGGCGATCACCCGATCTCCTGGTGCCAGACCTACGAGGGCGGCCGCTCCTTCTACACCGGCCTCGGCCACACCAAGGAGTCCTACGCCGAGCCGGCCTTCCGCAGCCACGTGCTGGGCGGCCTGCGCTACGCCACCGGCCAGGTCAAGGCCGACTGCAAGCCGGACAAGGACTACCGGCCCATCTTCAACGGCAAGACGCTGGAAGGCTGGAAGCAGGCGGGCCCGGGGAAGTTCTCCGTCAGCGACGGCGCCCTGCACTCCGAGGGCGGCATGGGCCTGCTCACCTACCAGGCCAAGGAGCTGAAGTCGTACTCGCTGAAGCTCGACTGGAAGATGACCGGCGACGACAACTCCGGAATCTTCGTGGGCTTCCCGGAGTCCGACGACCCGTGGTCGGCGGTCAACAACGGGTATGAGATCCAGATCGACGCCACGGACGCCGCCGACCGCACCACCGGCGCCGTCTACACCTTCAAATCCGCCAACATCAAGGCCCGTGACCGCGTCCTGCGGCCGCCGGGACAGTGGAACAGCTACGAGATCAAGGTCCAGGGCGAACGTCTGCAGATCTTCCTCAACGGAGCGAAGATCAACGACTTCACCAACACCGACCCGGCCCGCAGTCTGAAGGACGGCTACATCGGCCTCCAGAACCACGGAGCCGACGACCAGGTGTCCTTCCGCAACATCCAACTGAAGGAGCTGCCCTCGCAGTAGGGCGGCCGCCTCTGCCGACGACGGGCGGGGGAAGCACACACCTTCCCCCGCCCGTCGTCCTCCACCCCCGACATCCCCCCAGGGAGGCAGCCCGTGACCGCACGCGCCGATCGTCAAGGCCGAACCGACGCCCCAGGCCGCGTCGACGCCCCGAGCCCCTCGGAGGCCACCGGCCCCCACGGAGCCGCGGGCCGCACCGGCGTCTGGTTCATCGGAGCACGCGGCTCCGTGGCGACCACCGCCACCGCGGGCTGCGCCGCCATCGCCGCGGGCCTGCACCCGCCGACCGGCATGGTCACCGAGACGCCCCCCTTCGCCGCCAGCGGCCTGCCCGCCCTGACCAGCCTGGTCTTCGGCGGCCACGACACCCTGGACTGCCCGCTCGCCAAGCGGGCCGAGGCCCTCGCCGACGGCGGGGTGCTGCCGCACGGACTGCCCTCAGCCGTACGCGCCGAACTCGGCGCCGCCGACGCGGAGATCCGCCCCGGCGGACCGCTCCCCGGCGACACCCGCACCGACCAGGAACTCATCGCCGCCTTCGCCGCCGACCTCACCGACTTCGCCCACCGCCACAACCTGGCCCGCACCGTCGTCATCAACGTCGCCTCCACCGAACCCGCGCCAGGACCCGACGACACCCGGCTGCCCGCCAGCTCGCTCTACGCGGCCGCCGCTCTGCGGGCCGGCTGCTCCTACGCCAACTTCACCCCGTCCACCGGCCTGCGCACCCCCGCGCTCACCGACACCGTCGCCTCCAGCGGACTTCCCCACGCCGGACGCGACGGCAAGACCGGCCAGACGCTGCTCCGTTCCGTACTCGCCCCGATGTTCCTCCAGCGCGCCCTCGCCGTACGGGCGTGGTCCGGGTCGAACCTGCTGGGCGGCGGGGACGGAGCGGCGCTGGCCGATCCTGCGGCCGCGGCCGCCAAGAACGCCGGCAAGGAACGCGTCCTCGCCGACACCTTCGGCACCGCCCCCGAGGGCGAGGTGCACATCGACGACGTGCCCGCGATGGGGGACTGGAAGACCGCCTGGGACCACATCGCCTTCGACGGCTTCCTCGGCTCCCGCATGATCCTCCAGACCATCTGGCAGGGCTGCGACTCGGCGCTCGCGGCCCCGCTGGTCCTGGACCTGGCCCGGCTGCTCGCCCGCGCCCACGAGAAGGGGATCAGCGGCCCCCTGCCGGAGCTCGGCTTCTACTTCAAGGACCCGGACGGCGGCACATCGGCGGCACTCGCCGAGCAGTACGCCACGTTGCTCACCTTCGCCGAGCGGCTGCGGGACCAGGCGTGAGGTGGCGACGGGACGCCCTCCTGGCCGCTCTCGCCCCGGCCCTGTCGGTACTCCCGGCCGGGCGGCGCAACGCTGTGGCACGCGGCGTGGGAACGACCGCCGTGACCGATGATCGTCTGTCCGGTGCCGGCGGGACTGCGCCCGCACCGGACAGGCTCCCCTCTCCCCCCACGGGCCGGAACGGGGACCGGGGAGCGGACGCCGGCCCGGCCCGGTCCGACCGGGGCGCGCCCCGGGAGCGGCTGCGGGCCTGGGCGGAACTGCTGCGGGTCTCCGCCCTGTTCTCCGTGCCCGGGGACGCCCTGGCGGGCGCGGCCGCGGTGGGCCGCCGGCCCGGCCGGGGCACCGCCCTGGCGATCGGCGCGTCCCTGTGCCTGTACGAGGCCGGGATGGCCCTCAACGACTGGGCCGACCGCGACGAGGACGCCGTGGACCGCCCGCACCGCCCGATCCCCTCGGGCCGGATCAGCCCCGCGGCGGCCCTGGGCGCGGCCGGGGTGCTGACCGCTGCGGGCCTCGCCCTGGCGGCCCGGGCCGGCCGACCCGCGCTGACCGTCGCCACGGGCCTGGCCGCCACGGTCTGGGCCTACGACCTGCGCCTGAAGCACACGAAGGCGGGCCCGGCGGCCATGGCGGCGGCCCGCTCGCTGGACCTGCTGCTGGGCGCGACGGCCACGGCGACGGTGACCGGGGCCGGCACGCCGGGTGGGGGAGGCCGGCCCGACAACGTTGCCGGAGCGGCGGCCCCGGCAGGGCCGCGCGGCGGCCTGACCTCATCCCTGCCGGCCCTGCCCGCCGCCCTGGTGCTCGGGGCCCACACCTACGGCGTCACCGCCGTATCGCGCCATGAGACGCAGGGGGGTTCCACCGGCACCCCGCTCGCGGTGCTGGCCACGACGACGGCACTCGCGGCAGCGGTGCTGCGGGAGCCCCGGGGACAGACCCCGGGCCGGCCCGGTGCGACGAGGCCCGACACCAACTCCGAGGTCAACGCTGACGCCGAGGCCAACGCCTACGCCGTCGCCGTGGCGCGGCGTCTCGGCGCCGGTCCGCTCGGAAAGGTCACCGACCCCGTCCGGCTCCTGGTCATCGCGCTCACCGGCGCCTACCTCCGTACCGCCGGGCCGCCCCTCCTGCACGCCGCGCTCAACCCGTCCCCGCCGCTGACCCAGCGCGCGGTCGGCGGAGGCATCCGGGCCATGATCCCGCTCCAGGCCGCTCTCGCCGCCCGCGCCGGGGCGCCCGTCACCGGTCTCGCCGTCATGGGCCTCGTCCCCCTCGCCCGCAGCGTCTCCCGGAAGGTGAGCCTCACATGACCCTCCACCTCGGATACGGCACCAACGGGCTCACCGACCTCCGCCTCGACGACGCCCTCGGGCTGCTCGCCGACCTCGGCTACGAGGGTGTCGGCCTGACCCTCGACCACATGCACCTGGACCCCATGGCCCCGGACCTCTCCGAGCGCACCCGCCAGGTCCGGCGCCGGCTCACCTCCCTCGGGCTCCGGGTCACCGTGGAGACCGGCGCCCGCTACGTCCTCGACCCGCGCCGCAAGCACGGCCCCTCCCTCCTCGACCCGGACCCCGACGCCCGGGCCGCCCGCACCGCGCTGCTGGTCCGCGCCGTCGACGTGGCCGCCGAACTCGGCGCACACGCCGTCCACTGCTTCAGCGGCGTCACCCCGCCCGACACCTCGCCGGACACCGCGTGGAAACGGCTCACCGAAGCGCTCGCCCCCGTACTCGAAGCCGCCGACCGGTCCGGCATTCCCCTCGCCATCGAGCCCGAACCCGGTCACCTCCTCGCCACCCTCGCCGACTTCCACCACCTGCGCGCCCTGCTCGGCGACCCGGGCCCGCTCGGCCTCACCCTCGACATCGGCCACTGCCAGTGCCTGGAGGAGGAGACACCCCTGGAGTGCGTCAAGCAGTCCGCCCCCTGGCTCCGGCACGTCCAGATCGAGGACATGCGGCGCGGAGTCCACGAACACCTCCCGTTCGGCGAGGGGGAGATCGACTTCCCACCCCTGCTCGCCGCCCTGGCCGCATCGGACTACCGGGGCCTCACCGTCGTCGAACTGCCCCGCCACTCCCACGCGGGCCCCGAACTGGCCCGCACCTCGATCGACTTCCTGCGCGACGCCATGACGCGCGGTACCGCACCCCAGGGAGCCGCCCCGTGCTGAAGTCCCGCGAGGAACTCGACGCCGAACTCGGCGGAGCCGCCCGGACCTGGCTCGACGAGGCGCTGGCCGAGGCCGCCCACGACGCCGCCACGCCCGACGCCCCCGGCCCGTACACCTCCCCGCCGTGGGAGCTGCGCTACGCCGCCGCCGGCCGGCACTGCGGACGGGAGCACGCCGACTCCGTACGCTCCCTCCTGCTCGTCGAGGCACGCGCCACGCTGCCCTCCGTCACCCGGCTCTACGAACAGGGCGCCGCCGCCGAACGCCGCGCCGTCCTGCTCACCCTGCACCGCCTCGACCTCGGCGACACCGCCCTTCCGCTCGTCGAGGACGCCCTGCGCGCCAACGACACCCGGCTGGTCGCCGCGGCCGTCGGCCCCTACGCCGCCGACCACCTGGACCCGCACGCCTGGCGGCACGCCGTACTGAAGTGCCTGTTCACCGAAGTGCCGATCACGGCCGTGGCCCGACTCGGCGAACGAGCCACGGGGGACGCCGAACTCGCACGCATGCTCGGCGACTTCGCCGCCGAACGCACCGCCGCCGGCCGCGCCGTCCCCGAAGACCTGCGCACGGTCCTAGGGCATGTCCGGCGGATCAGGACCGGGTCCACGACGCCTGGCACGGCACTTCGCGGCGTTGCCGATACGCCCGAATCGCTCCGCGACGAGGACGTTCCAGCGCCTCGCGATGCGCCGCACCAGGCGCCGGGGCGTGTCCGGCCCTCATCCACCGGACACGCCCTGTCCCTCACCGCCCCGGCCGGCGAGGGCGCCCACCAGGGCCCACCGACCGCAGCTCCCGCAGCCCCCGCCCCCACGGAGGAGTCCTGATGCGCATCTTCGACCCCCACATCCACATGACCTCCCGCACCACCGACGACTATCAGGCGATGTACGACGCGGGGGTCCGTGCGCTGGTCGAGCCCTCCTTCTGGCTCGGGCAGCCCCGCACCTCGCCCGCCAGCTTCTTCGACTACTTCGACGCGCTCCTCGGCTGGGAGCCCTTCCGCGCCTCGCAGTACGGCATCGCGCACCACTGCACGCTCGCCCTCAACCCCAAGGAGGCGAACGACCCCCGCTGCACCCCCGTCCTGGACGCGCTGCCCCGCTACCTCGAAAAGGACGGGGTCGTCGCCGTCGGCGAGATCGGCTACGACTCCATGACCCCGGCCGAGGACCACGCCCTGGCCGCCCAGCTCCAGCTCGCCGCCGACCACGGGCTGCCGGCCCTCGTCCACACCCCGCACCGCGACAAGCTCGCCGGTCTGCACCGCACCATCGACGTCATCCGCGAATCGAACCTCCCCCCGGAGCACGTCCTGCTCGATCACCTCAATGAGACAACGGTAAAGGCCGCCACCGACAGCGGCTGCTGGGCCGGATTCTCCATCTATCCGGACACCAAGATGGACGAGGACCGGATGGTCACCATCCTCCAGAGCCACGGCACCGAGAAGATGATCGTCAACTCGGCAGCCGACTGGGGAAAGAGCGACCCCCTCAAGACCCGCAAGGTCGCCGACGCCATGCTGAAGGCCGGCTTCACCGAGGACGACGTCGACCAGGTGCTGTGGCGCAACCCGGTCGCCTTCTACGGCCAGAGCGGCCGCCTCCACCTCGACGTCCCGGCCCCCGATCCACTCCACGAGGGCAACTCCATCCTGCGCGGCGGGGAGTGAGGCGGCCATGCGCTTCCGCCACCCGGACGGCTCGACGGTCCACCTCTCGTACTGCACCAACGTCCACCCCGCCGAAACCCTGGACGGTGTCCGCGCCCAACTCCGGGACCACTGCGAGCCCGTCCGCCGCCGACTCGGCCGGGACCGGCTGGGCATCGGCCTCTGGCTCGCCCGGGACGCGGCCCGGGCCCTGATCAACGACCCCGCCGAACTCCGCGCACTGCGCGCCGAACTCGACAGCCGCGGCCTGGAAGTGGTCACCCTCAACGGCTTCCCCTACGAGGGATTCGGCGCCGACGAGGTCAAGTACCGGGTCTACCGACCGGACTGGACCGAACCCGACCGTCTCGCCCACACCACCGACCTCGCCCGCCTCCTGGCGTCCCTCCTCCCGGACGACGCCACCGAAGGCACCATCTCCACCCTGCCGCTCGCCTGGCGCACCCCCTACGACGGCGACCCCGAGGCGGCCCGCACCGCACGCGCCGCCCTCACCACACTCGCCCAGCGCCTCGACGCCCTGGCCGAGATGACCGGCAAGTCCATCCGCGTCGGCCTCGAACCGGAACCGGGCTGCACGGTCGAGACGACCGCCGACGCCATCGCCCCGCTCACCGACGTGGCCCACGACCGGATCGGGATCTGCGTCGACACCTGCCACCTCGCGACCTCGTTCGAGGACCCCGCAACCGCACTCGACGCCCTGGCCGCCGCCGGCGTCCGCGTCGTCAAGTCCCAGCTCTCCGCGGCCCTGCACGCCGAGCACCCCCACCTGCCCGAGGTCCGCACCGCGCTCGCCGCGTTCGCCGAACCCCGCTTCCTGCACCAGACCCGCACCCGCACCGCCGCCGGCCTGCGCGGCACCGACGACCTCGACGAAGCCGTCACCGGCCGGGCACTGCCCGACTCCACCCCCTGGCGTGCCCACTTCCACGTACCGCTCCACGCCCCCCCGGCGCCCCCGCTGACCTCGACGCTGCCCGTGCTCCGCGACACGCTCGCCCGGCTCGTCGGCGGCCCCGTGCCCCTGACCCGGCACCTGGAGGTGGAGACGTACACCTGGCAGGCGCTGCCCGCCCAACTGCGCCCCCGCACCCGTACCCAGCTCGCCGACGGCATCGCCGCCGAACTCACCCTCGCCCGCGACCTCCTGGTCGACCTCGGCCTCAAGGAACTGCCATGAGCGCTCCCGAACCCGGCACGGAAACCGCACAGGAGACCGGCGGCCCCACCCCGCTCCTGGTCCTCGACGTCGTCGGCCTCACCCCACAGCTCCTGGCCCACATGCCGAACCTCCGGGCGATGGGGGAGCAGGGCGCGCAGGCACCGCTGTCCACCGTGCTGCCGGCCGTCACCTGCGCGGCCCAGTCGACCTTCCTCACCGGCACGATGCCCGCCGAACACGGCATCGTCGCCAACGGCTGGTACTTCCGCGAGCTCGGCGACGTCCTGCTGTGGCGCCAGCACAACGGACTCGTCGAGGGCGACAAACTGTGGGACGCGGCCCGCCGCGCCCACCCCGGCTACACCGTCGCCAACATCTGCTGGTGGTACGCGATGGGCGCCGACACCGACTGGACGGTCACCCCGCGCCCCGTCTACTACGCCGACGGCCGCAAGGAACCCGACTGCTACACCCGGCCCCCCGCCCTGCACGACGAACTCACCGACAAGCTCGGCACCTTCCCCCTCTTCCACTTCTGGGGCCCCGGCGCCGACCTCGTCTCCTCCCAGTGGATCATCGACGCCACCCGGCACATCATCGCCACCCGCACCCCCGACCTCGCCCTCTGCTACCTGCCCCACCTCGACTACGACCTCCAGCGCTTCGGCCCCGACGACCCCCGCTCGCACCGGGCCGCCGCCGACCTGGACCGGGCGATCGCTCCCATGCTGGCCGACGCGCGCGCCGAGGGACGCACCGTCGTCGCCCTCTCCGAGTACGGCATCACCCGCGTCGACCGGCCCGTCGACATCAACCGCGCGCTGCGCCGGGCGGGCCTCCTGGAGGTCCACACCCAGGACGGCATGGAATACCTGGACCCGATGACCTCCCGGGCCTTCGCCGTCGCCGACCACCAGCTCGCCCACATCTACGTACGCCGCCCCGAGGACCTGGAAGCGACCCGGGCGGCCCTCGCGGACCTGCCGGGCATCGAGCAGCTCCTCGACGACGAGGGCAAGAAGGCGCACCACCTGGACCACCCCCGCTCCGGCGAACTGGTCGCCGTCGCGGAGAAGGACGCCTGGTTCACGTACTACTACTGGCTCGACGACGCCCGCGCCCCCGACTTCGCCCAGCTCGTCGAGATCCACCGCAAACCCGGCTACGACCCCGTCGAGCTCTTCATGGACCCCCAGGACCCCTACGTCCGGGTCAAAGCCGTCTCGGCGGTCGCCCGCAAGAAGCTCGGCATGCGCTACCGCATGGCGGTCGTCCCCCTGGACCCCTCACCTATTCGCGGCAGCCACGGCCGCCTCCCCGAGAGCGACGACGAAGGTCCGCTCATCCTCTGCTCCACCCCCCACGCGTTCACCGACCGGGTCAGGGCCACCGAAGTGAAGTCCCTGCTCCTCCGGCTTGCCGGACTGCACTGACATTCCCCGTCACGCGCCCGGCACCGCACCACTCACCCCGTCAGGTCAGCAAGGGAGACACCCGAACATGAGCCGCACCTCCAAGGACACCGAACTCGCCCGCAGACTGAGCCGCCGCAACATCCTCGGTGTCGCCGCCGGAGCCACCGCCGCCACCATCATCGGCACGGCGAGCGCCCAGGCCGACAGCCGCGACCGAGGCCAGGGACACGGCAACGGTCACGGCCATGACCACGGGCACGGCCACGGTCACGGCAAGGGCAAGCCCGTCCTGCCGCCCGGCCGCCTCGGCATCCAGCTCTACAGCCTCCGCGACCAGATCTCCACGCTGGGCTTCGCGCCCGTCTTCGCCGAACTGGAGAAGTACGGCTACGACGAGATCGAACTCGCGGGCTACACCCAGGGCTCGGCCGGTCCCATCACCCTGGCCCAGCTCAAGCGGCTGGCCCGGGACCACGGACTCAACCCGATCGGCAGCCACGTCGGCTACTACGACGACAACAACCCCGGCGCGTACACCTTCGCCCAGAATCTGGAGAAGGTCCTGGACGACGCCCAGGCGCTCGGCCTCAAGCACATCGGCACGGCCTCGGGCCCGTTCCGCTACGGCTCCACGGTCGACGGCTGGAAGCGGGCCGCGGAGGAGTTCAACACCTACGGGGCGGCCGCCCGCAAGCGCGGCATGAAGTTCTACCAGCACAACCACGCCGAGGAGTTCTCCTTCGCGACCGACAAGCCGAACGTGCGCCTCTACGACGTCCTGCTCGCCGAGACCGACCCGGACCTCGTCTACCTGGAGCTGGACATCTACTGGGCCTACTGCGCCCAGTTCCGCTTCAGCAAGCGTGTGGACGGCAGCCCCGCCCCGCTCGACCCGCTGAAGTACGTCCTGAAGCACCCGAACCGCTACCCGCTCTTCCACGTCAAGGACGGGGTCCGCGACGAGACGACCCGCGACGGCTACCGCATGTCGGACGTGGGCGACGGGGACATCGACTACAAGACGTTCCTGTCCAAGGTCACCAAGCGCACCCACCACGGCCGGACCTACCACCACTGGCAGGCGGAGCACGACAACCCGGTCGAGTCGCTCGCGTTCGCCCGCAAGTCGAGCGAGCACCTGCACTCGCTGCGCGAGGGCCGCTGCGGCGACTGACGGGTGAAGCCGGGCCCGCCGGAGTCCTTCCGGCGGGCCCGGCGCACCGCTCACCACGGTCCGGCCCCTACCCGATGCCCTGCCGGTCCGGCAGCAGGGCGAACTCCCGGTCGGCCGCTACCGCCACCGTGCGCTCAACCGTCTGGACGAGCAGCGCACGATGCCTGACCAGCGACTTCCTACGGTCCTCCGGGACGAGCAGCAGCAGGTCGTCCAGCCCCGCCATGAGCCGGCGCGTCACCTGGGGACTGCCGGCGACACACCACCGGATCTCCTCGAAGGCGAGGTCGACCAGGTCGTCCCACTCCGGACCGTCCTGCACCAGGCGCACCCGCCCGTCCCGGTCCCGGTGATGGACGGGGCCGAGCGGCAGGTGCGCCACGGCCGCGAGGAACTGCACGATCCGGTCCAGGCACTGCACGGCGGTGGTCGGATCGTTCACGGACGTCGACAGGGCCCGCAGCGCGATGTCCGCGAGCTGACGCAGCCCGAACGCCAGATCCTGGTGCAGGGTCCGCTCCACCGAGACGGAGACCGCGTACCGCAGCCGGCGCGGCGGCGGCACGGACCCGCCGTGGACGGCGAGCACCGGCGTCCCCGGCACCACGAAGTCCCCGATGCGGGGGATGAGCCGCAGCACGACGTCCTGTCGCCGCGCGGCCCGGACCAGCCGCGCCGTGTTCACGTCCCTGTCTCCTATACACATCTGACGCTGCCGACGCGC
>NZ_JAAXYC010000164.1 GCF_018619185.1 Streptomyces sp. McG3
GAGCTAGTGTGCTGGGTAGCCACGGGATCGTCCTTCTGGGTGATCGATCTTGCGGTGAGACCCCGGCCCGGTGCTTCCAACACCGGTCGGGGTCGTTTGGTTCTCGCACCGTAAACAGTCGTGACGCTGTGCCGCAAGCCGTCACGATTAGTCATATTTGCCGGTCGCGGCGGGGGTGGGTAGGTGGGGAGGTTTTCCCAAATCCCTTCTTCTACCTACCGGTTAAAGAAGGCGCTCGAACCCCGGGTCCCGCATCCCGGCCCCCGAGTCCCGGCACCCGAGCTTCGGGCCCGGGCCTCATTCACGTATCCCCGGAAGAGTGACCCGACCGTCCCGAAGCCCGAAGCTCAGGGCTCGGGATCCGAGCTTCGAGGGAGGGCTACTCCTTGGCAACGCTCTCGGGATCACGGACCCGGGCCATCCACCAACCGGTACGCCGCCTCTGCTTCAGCGTGCCCGCCTCGTAGAGACGGAGCCCGGGCCCATGCCGGGAGGATGTCGCAGCGCCTGACGGCCCCCTACGCTCGACGTGTGAAGACGTTCGTGTTCGACATAGGCGAGACTCTCGTCCGCGATGACCGCTACTGGGGTTCCTGGGCCGACTGGCTCGGGACGCCCAGACACACCCTGTCCGCCCTGGTCGGTGCCGTGACCGCCCAGGGGCTCGACAACTCCGAAGCGCTGAAGCTGGTGAAGCCGGGCATCGACATTCCGGCCGAATACGCCGCCCGCGAGGCAGCCGGACGAGGTGAGCACCTCGATGAGTCCGACCTGTACGAAGACGTCCGCCCCGCGCTGGCGAAGCTACGGCAACTCGGGATGCGCGTCGTCGTCGCAGGCAACCAGACCGTGCGCGCGGGTGAATTGCTTCGGGCACTCGACCTTCCCGCCGATCTCGTCGCTACCTCTGAGGAATGGGGGTGTGCCAAGCCCTCGGCGGAGTTCTTCGAACGCGTCCTCGACGCGTCCGGCGTCCCCGCGAGAGAAACCCTTTACGTCGGTGATCACCCCGCGAACGACACCTTCCCCGCCGCCAGGGCAGGGCTGCGCACCGCACACATCAGCCGCGGCCCATGGGGACACCTGTGGGGCGGCGACGACCAGGTCCACGCAACTGCGGACTGGGTGATCCAGTCACTCACGGAACTCACCGCGATCGCCCAGAAGTAGAGGAATCAGCTTTCAGAGCGTCATCGTGTGCGTACGGTCAGTGGGTGTCTTCCGACAGCCCGCACGAGATCGGCAGGCGAATCGCCGCCTGTCGCCGTGCACGCCGACTCACCCAAACCGCACTCGCGGAGGCCTCCCATGTTTCTTACGCCATGGTTCGCGCCATCGAGCGAGGTGTCCGACGGCCCAGCGATGAGGTACTCGAAGCGGTCGCGGACGCCCTTGAGGTGGACCCCTCGCGTCTACGCACGGATCACGTCGGCACGGAACGACGTGTCCACCAGGCGTTACCTGCCCTGTCGGAAGCCATCGCCGGGTACGACGTGACTCTGGGCGCACCGACGCGTAGCCCCGGAGAACTGGCCGAGGGAATCAGAACGGCAGTGGACTGGCGTCTCGCTGCCCAGTACGGCCGGATCGCCCCCGTCATCCCCGCCTTGCTGGGCGACGCCATCCGGTACGTCCACACCGCCCCCGGTGCCGAACACAGCGATGCTGCACGGATGCTGGTATCCGCCGCTCGCACCGCCGATGCCGTCGCCTACAAGCACGGGGCGCACGACCTCTCCGCTCGGCTCATCGAGCTGATGCGCTGGGCCGCCGACCGTGCAGCCGACCCACTTGCCCAGGCCACCGCCTCGTACGTGCGCGCGGAGACGTTCTTCGCCGCCCGTGCTCACGCAGTCGGCCTGGTGGCCATGGAGCAGGCCATCGACTCTGCTCCACCACCCGACAGGCGTACGTCGGCAGCCGCTCGCGGCGCACTCCATATGAGGGCCGCAGTAATCGCTGGACGCGCGCAGGACGCAGCTGCGGCCGATACCCACCTGGCCCATGCGAGACAGCTGAGCGAACAAGTCGGCCGAGAAGGCATTTACCTCGGCACGGCCTTCGGGCCCGAAAGCGTCCGCGTCCACGATGTGTCCGTCGCGGTCAGCCTCGGACCTGACCATGCCGATCGTGCCCTTCGTGCCGCTGCCGAATGGGCACCGAGCGTCGGTCTGCCGGCCGAGCGCAGGAGCGGGTTCTACATTGAGCTCGCCAGGGCCCAGGACTGGGCGGGTCGCCAGGCAGAGGCGTTCACCAGCCTCCGGATGGCTCGTGCTGCGGCACCCCAGCACACACGCGGGCACCCCTGGACCCGCGAGGTCGCCCGCAACCTACGCCGTTTCCATCGCTCTGACGCCGAGAGTCTGACGCACTTCGCCCACTGGGTCGGAGCGGTCTGAACCACGCCTTGCTGCTACAAGCCGTAGCAGTCAGGCCCGACCTCAGCCTCCATGCTCTACCCGTCGGCGCCGGACCGGTAGTTGAGGAGACTGAATGAAGATTCCCGTGCTTGCTGAGGGTGGCGACACCTCGTACCGGACCTGGCTCGGCCACACCCAGCACTGCCCCGCCTGCCGTGCCGGAGTCTCCTGCCCGACCGCTGTCCACCTTGGTCGTGCCTGGCGGGAGGCCCGAAGCGCATGAGGTGCTTCGCGGAAGGTGACGCGCACGAGTTGCCGGCCGAGGACGGCACTGGTGCCTATTGCTCGGAGCATGAGGTGACGTTGCTGTGGCGTGGTGATCCGATCACGGCCGCCGATGCGGCCGGGGGTGCGGGCGCCGGCCTGGACGGGTTGTCGGCGGGGGCGGACGGTCCGTACGGCGTTGCTTGCCGCAGTGCCTTGGTGACGGACCTGGCCGACGTGCACGCTCTCTGCCTGCGTCCGGACTGTGTCTGCCCGTGCCATGCGGTGGCCACAGTTCTCCGGGAAGCGGGATGAGCATCAACTTCTCGGCAACGGATGTGCGCGCCAGTGAGACCGCCCTGCCGATCGAACCGTTCCACCGAACAGAGGAGATACACGATGACCACCACCCCCGTACCGGCCGAGGCCGGCAAGCATGGTGGGGCGCCGTCGGACAGGCCGTGGGCGCCGCCGTCGGAGCCGAAGCCGTCTCCGGACGGCAGCGGTCCTCAGTGTGTCCCGCAGTGGTGAGCGCGGTTCCCCAGGTGTCCACCTATCCGGCGTTGGTGCGGGAGTTGGCTGATCGTGGGCTGCTCTCTGCCGGCTGGCGGCGGGTGTTCGAGGCCGTGCCGCGCAGTCGGTTCGTTCCGGCGGATGTGTGGCGGCAGTTGCCCGACCGGTGTGAGCCGGTGGCGGGGACGGATGCGTGGCCGGCGTTGGTGAACAGCGACGAGCCGGTTGTCACCCAGCTCGACGACGGGGCCCTGGGCGGGCCCGGGGTCGCGACGTCGTCGAACTCGATGCCCTCGATGGTGGCCCGGATGCTCATGCTCCTCGAAGTCGAGCACGGGCAGCGTGTGCTGGAGATCGGGACCGGCACCGGGTATGTCTCCGCGCTGCTCTGCGAACGGCTCGGCGACGACCTGGTCCACAGCGTCGAGCTGGACCCGGTCGTGGCCCGGCAGGCGGCCGACGCGCTCGCGCAGGCCGGGTACCGGCCGCACCTGCGGGTCGGGGACGGTGAGCAACCGTGGCCCGGCCTCGGCCCCGTCGACCGGCTGATCGCCACCTGCGCCCTGCGGTACGTCCCGTACGCGCTGCTCCGGCAGGTCCGGCCCGGCGGGGTCGTCGTGGCCCCGCTGGCCCGGGGGTTCTGGTCCGGGGCGCTGGTCCAGCTCCGTGTTAAGGATGACGGCACGGCGGTGGGGCCGTTCTGCGGCGGGGCCACGTACATGCCGATGCGAGCCCATCGCGTGCCCGACCTCCATGACGTGCGGGGTACGGGAAGAGCACGCGCCGCCGGGCTGGATCCCGCCCACCTCCTCGGCCTCGGGTTCGCGCTGTACGCGGGTGCGCGGCTGCCCGGCGTGCGGCTCGTCCACCAGAACACCGCCGAGGGTGCGCGGGTGTGGGTGACCCGGGACGACGGGGGTGCCGCGACGGCCGCCTCGGGTGAGGAGGTGTGGCAGTACGGGCCCGGGTTCCTGTGGGAGGAGATCGAGCAGGTCTGGTGGGAGTACGAGTCGGTGGGGCGACCCGGTGCCGAGGAATTCGGGCTGACCGTGACCGGCCGGGGCCAGCAGGTCTGGCTGCGGGACCCGGCCCAGGCCATCCGACCCGGAAGGACGTAGCCCGCGTCACTACGACATCGGCGAACCATTCAAGCGCCCCGGGAACCTCAAAGTCATCGGCAGACCCAGCAGGTCCTGGCAGGCAGAGAGCAAGATCAGCGAGCGGCCGTATAGCTCAGATCGTTGGCTGTCACGGATGAGGGCGACAGCCGCAGCCATACCGTGCCTCGTTCATCGGGATCATCATGCAGGTAGCGGTGAAACCGCGCGTCCCAGCGTGACTCATCCGCGCCCAGGTACCTGACCAACTTGCGGCGCCCACGCGGGACGTCGAAGGGAACAAGCTCGGCCCGGCCACGGGCGATGACCTGGCGGACAAGCCCCGTAGCGATGTCGCATACGTCCACCACAAGAGCGATCCGCGCGTCCGCACTCACCCGGTGAAACAACTTGGTCCACGGCCCGGTCAGAACCCAGAAGGCACCCTCCTCCCACAGAAACCACACAGGCCGTACCGTCGGCCCGTCGGTAGCGATGCGCGCGGTGAGCGGCTGACTGAGGAAGGCGTCAACATCAAAGGGAGCAGGTTCCATGTCTCCATGCTCGATCTTCCACACGCCGCCGAACACCCCGACCTTCGACCTAGGCCGAGCCATCGGTAGATGAGGAACCGTGTCAGGGCCGGTTCCGAGTCGGCCCACGGCCTCGCGACGGTCCAACCCGAAGCCCGTCCTAACGGGCCCCCGGTACGGGTGGGTTGCCCGCCCATCGCCGCTCGCCGTCCTCCCACTCCCCGGTCGGCCGGAGGCCCGCCGCCGTGGCCACCGCCTCGGACGCGGCGTGGCCGGGGTGGACGTGGGCGACGAGCTCCCGGACGCCCCCGGCCGCGACCAGGTGCGCGGCAAGGCCCCGCGCGGCCTCGCTCGCGTAGCCACGGCCCTGCCACGGCGTCCCGACCACCCAGGCGATCTCCGCCCGGGGCCCCCGTACGGTCGCCTGCACGTATCCGGCGAGGCTTCCGTCCGCGCGGACCCGGAGCACCCAGTTCCACCAGAGTTCCCCCGGGTCCGGCGAACCGGCGCTCTGCCGCTCGTAACGGGACCGCAGCGCGGCCGGGTCCGGTGGGCCGCCGCCGGTGAACACGTACAGCGCCGGGTCCGCGAGGACGACCGCCATCTCCTCGGCGTACGCCGGTTCGAGGGGGAGCGCGTCGAGGCGGGCGGTGGTGAAGGGCAGGGGCGTGATGGTCGTCGGCACGGTGCCCGACCCTACGCCGACCGCCGCCCCACGGCATCCTGGTTTCCGCAGCTCACGGCCGGTGTACGAGGACCCTCACCGGCTCAGGCGCTGGAAGCGGCGCACCGCCAGCGGGAGAAACACCAGCGTGATCGCCAGCGGCCAGACCACGGCCATCAGTACGGCGTGCTCCTCCACCCAGGTGCCCCCGCCCGCAACGGGGTTGCCGAAGAGTTCGCGGGTGGCCGTCGCCGTCGAGGAGATCGGGTTCCAGGCGGCGATCGTGCCCAGCCAGCCCGGCATCAGGGACGGGGCCACGAAGGTGCTGGAGATCATCGTGACGGGGAGGGCCACCGCGTACAGCCCGCCCGCCGCCTCCGGGGTGGGCACCAGCATGCCGAGCCAGACGCCCACCCAGATCAGGCTGAACCGCAGGAGCAGGAGCAGTCCGAACGCCCCGAGGCCCGCCATCACCCCGCCGCCCGCGCGCCAGCCCATCAGCAGCGCGGTGACGGCCAGGATGGTCAGCTCGGCCGCGGCCACCACCAGGTCGGCGGCCCCGCGTCCGGAGGCGAAGGCGGAGGGAGCCATCGGCATGGACCGGAAGCGGTCGACGACCCCCTTGGCGGCGTCGGTGACGACGGCCACGGCGGTGTTCATGAAGCCCATGGCCATGGTCATGGCGAACATGCCGGGCATCAGGAACTCCCGGTAGTCCCCGCCCCCGGGCACCTTCATCGCGCTGCCGAAGACGTATCCGTAGAGGAGGACGGAGAGGATCGGGAAGCCCAGTTGCCAGACGACGGCGGAGGGGTGGCGCTGGTAGTGGGTGAGGGTGCGGCGGGTGATGTTCCAGCAGTCGGAGACCGCCCAGAGGACAGAGGCGCGGTCGCGGACCGGGCCCGTCGCCGCGGCGGGGTTCCTTTCGCGTGTGGTCATGCCGCCGCCACCTCCGGGGAGTCGTGGTTCTCGGTGCTGGGGTCCTCGGGGTCGCGACGCCCGGTGGCGCGGTCCTCGGCGTCATGGCCCTCGGCTTCGGGTGCCGTGCCGTGGCCCGTCAGGCGCAGGAACACGTCGTCCAGGCTCGGCCGGCGCAGCCCGATGTCCTCCACCGCGATCCCTTCGTCCTGGAGGCTCCGGGCCACCTCGGTGAGTGCGGACACCCGGTCGGCGACCTGGGCGTGTACCCGGCGGGCGGTGGCGTCGGTGACGACGAGCCCGCCCCCGGCCACCCGGTCGACGGTCCTCGCCACCGCGTCGAGGTCTCCCGCGTCGGCGGCGACCACCTCGATCCGGTCGCCGCCGACCCGGTTCTTCAGCGCGTCCGGGGTGTCGTCGGCGATGGCCCGCCCGCGGTCGATGACGGTGATGTGCGAGGCGAGCCTGTCGGCCTCGTCCAGGTACTGGGTGGTCAGCAGCACCGTCGTGCCGCCCGCCACCAGTGCCCGGACCGCGTCCCAGACCTCGCCCCGGCCGCGCGGGTCGAGCCCGGTCGTCGGCTCGTCCAGGAAGAGCACATCGGGCTGGAGGATCATCGAGGAGGCCAGGTCGAGACGTCGCCGCATGCCGCCGCTGTACTCCTTGGCGCCCTTGTCGGCGGCCTCGGTCAGGTCGAACCGGTCCAGCAGTTCCCCGGCGCGCTGCCGGGCCCGGCGGTTGCCGAGGTGGAAGAGCCGCCCGAACATCTCCAGGTTCTGCCGCCCGGTGAGGCCCTCGTCGACGGCCGCGTACTGGCCGGTGAGCCCGATCCGGCTCCGCACGCGGCGGGGTTCGCGCGCCACGTCGAGCCCGGCGACCTCCGCCCGGCCCGTGTCGTACCGCAGGAGTGTGGCGAGGACCCGCACGGCGGTGGTCTTGCCCGCCCCGTTCGGGCCGAGCAGGCCGTGGACGGTGCCGGGGCGCACGGCGAGGTCGAACCCGTCGAGCGCCCGCTTCTCCGTCCCGCCCCTCCCCCTCCCCCGGTACCGCTTCACGACGCCTTCGGCGAGCACCGCGTACCCGGACGCGGACCCCGACCCGGATTTAGACATGAGCATGGCACAACCCCCTGTTCCTCGAACCGACCGGAAGCTAACTGAGTACACCGTACCCCTATTTGGGTACAGCGTACTCCGATACGGGTACGGCGTACCCAACTCCGCTCCGGAGCACTACCCTGGCCCCATGGCGAAAGACGGATCGACAGCGGCGACGGACGGCACGGCCACCGGGAGCGGCGACATCGCACGCAGCCTGGAACTCCTGTGGGGTACCGGGGACCGCCCCGGCCGCGGCCCCAAACCGGGGCTCTCGCTGGACCGGATCGTCACGGCCGCCATCGCCGTCGCGGACGCGGAAGGGCTGGCCGCCGTCTCCATGCGCCGGCTCTCCACCGAGCTCGGCACGGGCACCATGTCGCTCTACCGGTACGTACCCGGCAAGGCCGAACTGCTGGACCTGATGCTCGACCGGGTGCTGGGCGAGCCCCTGCCCACCGACACGGAGCGCCCCGTCGACACGCCCCCCGCCGGCTGGCGGGCGTCCATCGACGCCATGGCCCGTACCTACCGGGACAACCTCCGCCGCCACCCCTGGCTGCTGAAGATCAACCAGGCCCGTACGGTGCTCGGTCCCAGCGCCCTGCGCGGCCTGGAGCTGTCCCTCACCGCGCTGCGGTCCATGGGGCTGCGCGACCCCGAGCTGATCAGCGTGATCATCACGGTCAACAGCTTCGTGGAGGGCCTCGCCCGCACCCAGGCCGACGCGGCGGAGGCGGTACGGGAGACGGGGCTGAGCGACCAGGAGTTCTGGGACAACCAGCGCCCCTACCTGGAGCGGGCCATGCTCAGCGGCGCGTACCCGATGATGGCGGGCCTGTCGGAGGACGCCTTCAGCGCCGAGTTCGACCACTTCGACTTCGGGCTGCTACGGCTGATCGCCGGCTTCGAGGCCCTGGTCGCGGAGCGGACGGTGGACGGGACGGCGGACCGGACCACGGAGCGGACCACAGAACGGACGGCAGCCCGGAAGTGACAGCGCCCCCGGCCCGTGCCCCAATGGATATATGGACGCCAGCCGGGAGCTCGCTCCTTTCGTCAAGCAGTACGCCGTCCTGCTGAGCACCCACCGGCAGGACGGGACGCCTGTCGGCACACCGGTCAACATCGCCGTCGAGGGTGATCACGCGTTCATCCGCACGTTCTCCTCCGCCTGGAAGGTGGAGCGGATGCGTAACCACCCGCAGGTGGAGATCGCCCCCTGCACGGTCCGGGGCAGACCCACCGGACCGCAGATCAGGGCGCACGCACGGCTGCTGCGCCCGGGCACGAAGGAGAACACGCACGCGGCGCGGATGCTGTCGCGGAAGTACCCGGTCGTGCAGGGCGTGCTCGTCCCGTTCGCGCACCGGCTGAAGCGGGACCGGACCCTGCACTACGAGGTGTGGCCGGTGACGGACGACGACACCTGAGCACGAGCGAGCGCGAGCACGGGCCGATTACGGCGACGGCGGCGGAGGGCCGCCTACCGGTGCCCTCCGCCCGCCTACCCTCGCCGCCGCTTCAACGCGAACCAGACGGCCACGGCCCCGACGAGCACGGCGGCCCCGAGGGCGGCGTTGCCGCTGTCGCCCTCACCCGCGTCGCCGGCGCTCCCCCGGTCGCCCCCCTTCGAGGGGGCCCCGGAACCATCGCCGGAGCCGGACCCGGAACCGGCACCCGAACCGCTCCCCGGTCCGCCCTCCGTCTCCACGCGGACGACCTCGCTGCGGGCCCCCTCCGAGCCGAACATCAGGGCCGAGCCGTCCGCCGTGTACGTCACCGACTCGGCCTGCCGCTGGAACGGGGCGGCGACCGACCGGTCCTCACCGAGGCGGCCGTTCTCGAAGGCGTACTCGCGGGCGCTGAAGTACGAGCGCAGCACCAGCCGGGTCCCGTCGGGCGAGAAGGCCCCGTCCGTGACCCACGGCACCTCGCCGACCCGCCGGAACACGTTCGGGGAGCCGGCGGTGAGCTTCGCGGGGCCTTCGTAGAGGCCGCCGCCGTCCTCGTTCTTGGAGGCGATGTAGACGCGGCCGGTCTTCGGGTGGACCATCAGCGCCTCGGCGTTGCGGGCCCCGTCGGCGTACGTCACGTCGTACTGGACGGCCGTGACGGTGGCGTCGCGCAGGGTCTTCGGCTCGGGAAAGCGGTAGATCCAGACGTGGTCCCAGGTGCCGTCGAGGTTGTCGCCGATGTCACCGACGTAGAGGTCGCCGTCCGGCCCGATCGAGATGCCCTCGACGTCCCTCGGCTCCCCCACGCCCCGCATCGTGATGGTCGCGAGGGTCTTCCCGGTGCGGGAGTCGACGGCGTAGACGTAGGGGCCGTCGTCGCTGTCGTTGTGCGTCCAGTAGACGCCGGGGTGCGCGCGGCTGGCGGCGAGGCCGCTGGACTCGGTGATGCGGGGGTCCTCGACCGTGAAGTCACGGTCGGGCCGTCCGTCGTCGGCCACGGCCGGACCGGCCCCGGCGAACAGCAAAAGGGCGACGGCGAGAGCGGCGGCGAGGGTGGCGGCGGCGCGGCCCGCCGGGCCGGTCGGATACGAGCGCATGGCCCAAGTGTCCATCGTCACGTCGCAGGCCGGAGCCGTGATCGGCCATGATGACGCCATGCGTTTTCTCCCGGTCGGCGATTCCATGACCATCGGCGCCACCGGCGACTTCACCTGGCGCTACCGGCTGTGGCAGCACTTCGAGGCGTTCCCCGGCCTGCGGTACGAGATCGTCGGCCCGCGCACGACGCTGTACGACATCGAAGCGAACGCCCCCGTCTCCCACGCGTACGCCGACCCGTCCTTCCCGCCCGCCGCCCGCCGGCACCTGTCCGGCTGGGGCGAGGGCTGGCTGCACATGGCCCCGGTGATCGCGGACGCGGTGGGCGAGGCGGAGGCGGACGTCCTGCTGGTCTCGCTCGGCCTGATAGACCTCGGGTTCTACACGGACGCCGAGCAGACGGCGGCCAACGCCCGCGCGTTCATCACGGCGGCCCGCACGGCCAACCCGCACCTGCGCGTGGTGCTGCTCCCGGTCATACCGAACATCCGGGCCGCGACGGACGCCCCGTTCGCCGCCTCCTGCGCCCGCTTCAACGACCTCCTCGCCAAGGCCGTGGCCGACCTCGACGAACCGTCCTCACCTCTCCTGCTGGCCTCGCGCCCCACGGCGTACGACATCCGCACGGACACCTACGACGGCACCCACCCCGGCCCGACGGGCGAGCACAAACTCGCCGCCGCCTTCGCCGACGCGATGCACCAGGCGTGGGAGCTGGGCGGCCCCTACACGGGGCGCCCGGTTCCGGCGCCGTTGCCGTTGCCGGCCTGATCAGCGCCCGCCGGTGCGCCGCGCCCGGTGACCTCCGGGGCCCGGTCGGCCATCGCGCACACCTGACGCATCACGGCAGGGCGTCCCCCGGAGCGGGCTCCCAGACGGAGCTGTCATGGGCGAAGTACACCCGCCCTGAGTCGAGTTCCGCCAACCGGTCCAGCCACGGCCGGTACGGAGGCAGTGGCCGCTCCACGCCGTCGAGCGCGGCCCGGCGAGCGAGCCGGTCCGATGCGAAGTCGCTGGCGAAGTCGTACGCCTGCCCGGCGAGGACCACCGCACTGTCGCCCTGCCGGACCACCAGGGACTGATGACCCTCGGTGTGGCCGGGAGTGGGGACGACCCGGACGCCGGGCCAGACCTCGACCTCGCCGGAGACTTGCTCGTAGACCGCGCCCGGGAAATCGACCAGCGCGTCAATGGTGTAGTCACCGGCGCGGGCCGCCGCGAGCTCGGTCTCCTGCACCAGCACGGGCACTCCGGCCAGCAGCGGATTGCCTCCGCAGTGGTCGAAGTGCAGGTGGCAGTTGACGACGATCGAGATGTCCGCGACGGCCACCCCGGCAGCGGCCAGTGCCCTCGGCAACGAGCGACGCCGGGGACGGTAGCGCGCTTCGGCACCGGGGTCGCCCTCTCCGATTCCGGTGTCGAACAGCAGAAGTCCGCGCTCGTGTTCCACCAGGTACGCGAGCACCGGCTCGACCCTCGGTTGCGGACCTCCGGTCTCCAGTGCCGGACGGACGAAGTAGCCGAGGTCCATCCGGTGCACGGCAGTCGGGTTGCTCGTCATGCCCACCACACTCTCCGCCTGCCTGGTCCAGAGCAAGGTCCGCGCCGACGCGCCGCTGAAGTCCCCGCCGACCGACGGAGCCTCGGGCGCCCCGGCAACCGAACCCCGGCGCGTACGTCCGGGCTCCGGAGCTCCAACCGCCGGGCTCACCCCGCCGGCTCACCCGCCGGCCGCGAACCCAGCATCGACAGCGCCAGCTGGGTCAGTTCCCCCGAGACCTCCCCGGGGCGGGCCCGGCGGCTGCGGCGGGTGTGGTGGGCCATCAGCTCGTGGACCGTGCCGACCATCACCATCACGTCGACCCGGTGGTCCCGGTCCTCCGCCTCACCACGCTCCACCGCCCGTTCGGCCTCCCCGGTCAGGAACTCCGTCCACAGGGCCCGCCAGAGTTTGCAGTGCTCGTCCACCACGGCGCTCACACCCAGCACCTCGACGAACGTCACCCTGGCCTCGCGCGGGTCGCTGGTGACGGCCTCCACGTATGCGTCGAAGAGCAGTTGGACCCGCTCCGCGATCGAGTGATTCTCGGCGCCATCGGCCAGGAGGGCGTTCTCCGCCGCCCGCAGCCCGGTCGTCGTGACCCGGTTGTGGAGGGCGATGAGCAGTCCCTCCCGGGAGCCGTACTCCTGACGCAGCACCTCGACCGGCACACCGGCCGCCGCGCACACATCGTGCTCGGCGGTGGCCCGGTATCCGTTGATGCCGTACAACTCCCTGGCTGCTTCCAGAAGTTGTTCGCGCGCCTGCGTGCGCGCGGCATCCCCGGGCCCGGTCCGCTGAACCGTCCAGCTCTCCGCCACCGGTCCTCCTTGAGCGCAAGGTGCGGGAGAGGGGCCTACGCGCCTCTGCACGAACCGCCGCCCCATTGTGCTCGCCCCACCGCCGTCCGGGCGGCCTCGCCACACCCATACGGGGGAATACCCGCACGCGGAAACGCTTCTTCTTTGCGCGCCCCGGATGCGCCCCAAACTCACCCCGTACTCGTCCGGGACTCACCCCACGAGAGCCCCGGCCGAGCGTCGGCGGGGTGTCGCGAACCCCACCTTGAACGCGTTCAAACAGCTCTGACACCATGGTCGCGGCTGCCGCCCCGATGAGGGCGTGCCGCGTGCGTCGCTGTGTGCGAGGGGGACTGAACGGTGGAGAAGAAGCGTCCGTACGGGCTGTCACTGCTGCTCTCGACGCTGGTCCTGCTGCTGGAGGCGGTGCTCGCGCTCGTCGTGTCCGTCCTCCACGGCCTGACACGGCAGTCGTGGGCCATGACCCCGACCGGCGGCTCGCCGCTGTCCGTGGTGCTGTTGCCCTTCCTCGCACTGTTCGCGGCCACGGCCGCCGCCGCGCTGTCGGTGGCCTTCGTCCTCCCCACCGCGTCGCTGAGTGCCGCGCTGGGACGCCGGTTCGGCGGGCGTGAGGTGTGGTGGTGGGTTCCGGCGGTGGCGGCCGTCGTCTCCCTCGTCCTCGTGGGCGCTACCACCGCCGTGACCGGCGGCATGGAGCCCGCCGGCTTCGCCGGGGGATGGCTGCTGACCACGGTCGCGCTCACCGTTCCGGCGCTGGTCTGCCGCTCGCGCCGGAAGCGGGTCTTCGGCCCGGTGTTCCTGGGGGGCCTGACCGCCGTGGTCCTCACCGGTGTGCTCGGCGGCGTCGCGTTCGGCACGGGCGTCCTGACGATGTACCGCCCGCCGTCCGTCGCCCGCGCCGAACTGGTGGGGACCTGGTCCGACGGAAGGGGCGGACTGCTGACCCTCACGACCGACGGCCGGGCCACGGTCTCCGGCCTCGACGGCACCTCCGGCGAACGAGGTGAGGCCTGCGTGGGCCAGGGCACCTGGGGCTACGGCACGGGAACGAGCCGGCACACCCGGGGAGTCGGCGTGGACGTGCCGACGTGCGGCCCGACGCTCTGGGACGTCGGCGGAACCGAGGACCGGCCCACCCTCCACCGGACCGTCGTGCGGTCCGTCGAACCGGACCGCGTGGACCGGTACGAGCTGACCAGGAGTGCAGCGCGGTGGCCTGGCCGCTGACGACGGCCGCGCTCACCGTTCCGGCGCTGCTCTGGCGGTCGCGCCGGGAGCGGATCTTCGGGCCGGTGATGCTCTGGGGTCCGGTCGCCGTGGTCCTCACCGCCGGCCTCGGCGGCGCCGGTCTGGCGGCGGGGGTCATTCCCGAGTACCGTCCGCCGGTCTCGTGACGGGTGAGGACCAGGACCGGCGGGGCCGGATACGGCCCCGCCGGCCACGGCACCCTGCTCAGCCCTTGACCGTGAACTCCCCCCGCAGCAACGCCTCGTCGCGGGACGACGGGCCCACCAGCAGTTCGAAGCGGCCCGGCTCCACGACACGGAGGCCCTCCGCGTCCACGAGGGTGCAGTCGGCCGCCGGGAGCTCGAAGAGGATCTCCTGCGACTCCCCGGGGGCCAGGGCCACCTGCCGGTAGGCCTTCAGCTCCTTCTCCGCCCAGGTCACCGAGGTCACCGTGTCGCTCACGTACACCTGCACCGTCTCCAGCGCGGGCCGCGTCCCCGTGTTGGTCACCGTGACCCGGGCCCGTACGGTCTCCGACTCGTCGACCACCGACGTCAGCACCTCCAGGTCGGTGTAGTCGACCGTCGTGTAGCTCAGCCCCTCGCCGAACGCGAACGCCGGGCGCTGGGTGAGGTCCGCGTAGCGCGAGCCGTGCTGGCCGCGCACCTGGTTGTAGTACGTCGGCTGCTGGCCCGCGTGCCGGGCGAAGGACAGCGGCAGCCGGCCGGTCGGCTCGATCAGGCCGAGGAGCAGTTCCGCGACCGCCCGGCCGCCGAGCATCCCCGGGTTGGCCGCGTACACGATCGCCGCCGCGCCGAGCGCGGACGGCGGCAGCACCAGCGGCTTGGAGCTGACGACCACGACCACCAGCGGCTTGCCCGTCGCCGCCAGGGCGTCGAGCAACGCCACCTGGTCGCCGACGAGTTCGAGCGTGGCGGTGGACTTGCCCTCGCCGATCAGCTCGATCCGGTCGCCGACGACGGCCACCACGTGATCGGCGGCCTCGGCGGCGGCGACCGCCTCCGCGATCAGCCGGGCGTCGGGGGCCGCCGGGACGACCACCTCCGGGCGGGGCTGGCCGTCCGGGAAGAACGCCCCCTCCGGGTCGGGGCCCACGTCGAGGATCCGGGCCCCGGGAGCGTACGCGACCGTCCAGTCGGCGGGCACGTGGTCGCGGAAGCCGTCCAGGACGGTACGGATCATGGCGCGCGGCTGACCGTCCGGCAGCCAGTCGGCCTGGCCGGATGAGCCCGCCCAGTCGCCCAACTGGGTCTGCGCGTCATCCGCGTTGGGGCCGACGACCGCCACCGTACGGGGGCCGCCGGGGGCGAGGGGCCGGCCCCGGCCCGCCGCGTCCGCCGCCAGGCCGCCCGCGAACGGCAGCGTGCCGTCATTGGTCAGCAGCACCAGCGAGCGGCGGGCCGCCTCCAGGTTCAGCACGGCGTGCGCCCCGCTGCCGATGACCTCGGCCTGCCGGGCGGCGTCGGGGTGGCGCGGGTCCTCGAAGAGGCCCAGCTCGAACTTGAGCGTCAGGATCCGGCGTACGGCGGCGTCGATCTCGGCCTCCGTCAACGCACCCTGCGCCACGGCCTCCTGGGCTCCCGCGAAGAAGTTCGACGTGGTCATCACCATGTCGTTGCCCGCGCGGACCGCCGCCGCCGACGCCTGCGCGTAGTCGGCGTAGACCTTCTGCTCCCACACCATGCGGCCGACGTTGTCCCAGTCGGTGACCAGGGTCCCGGTGTAGCCCCACTCGCCGCGCAGCACCTCGTTGAGCAGCCAGTTGTTCACGGTGATCGGCACGCCGTCCATCGACTGGTAGCCGAGCATGAACGTGCGGCAGCCCTCCTTGGCGACCCGCTCGAACGGCGGCAGGAACCAGGAGCGCAGCTTGCGCCGCGAGATGTCCGCCTCGCTGGCGTCCCGGCCGCCCTGGGTCTCCGAGTACCCGGCGAAGTGCTTGGCGCAGGCGAGGATCGCCGTCGGGTCGTCGAGGCCGTCGCCCTGGTAGCCGCGCACCATCGCGGAGGCCAGCTCGCCGATCAGGAACGGGTCCTCGCCGAACGTCTCGCTCACCCGGCCCCACCGCAGGTCGCGGGTGATGCAGAGCACCGGCGAGAACGTCCAGTGCACCCCGGTCGCCGCGACCTCGACCGCCGTCGCCCGGGCGATGCGCTCCACCAGCTCCGGGTCCCAGGTGGCGGCCATCCCGAGCTGCGTCGGGTAGATCGTGGCCCCCTCCCAGAAGGAGTGCCCGTGGATGCAGTCCTCGGCGACGAGCAGCGGGATGCGCAGCCGGGTCTTCGCGGTGAGCACGGCGGCCTCGCTCACCCGCTCCGGCGAGGCGTGCAGGATCGAGCCCGCGTGCAGGTCCTCGACGAGGTGCCGCACCCCCTCCTTGGCGTTGAGCTGGAGCATCTGGCCGACCTTCTCGGGCAGCGTCATGCGCCCCAGGAGGTCGGCGACCCGCTCCGCGACGGGCAGCGCGGGGTCGAGGTACGGCGGCTTGAGGCCCACAGGAGTTCCTTTCACGAAAGCACTGCGCAGTACCGTACGCTCAATCCCGACCGCTTGGTAAGTATTGGGGGAACCGGGATTCGCTCCTGTGAGAATCTGGGCCGGAGCGGCGGTGCGAGAGAGGTGTCCGATTCCGATGACGGCGAGTACGGGTTCAGCGAGTTCAACAGGTCCGGCGGGCCCGGCGGGTTCGGCGAGTTCAACAGGTCCAGCGGCCCCGGCGGGTTCGGCGGGTGATCGCGCGTGACCTCCGGGGCACCGCGCGGCTACGCCAAGGGCCGGGCCAAGCGGACCGAGATCCTCGACCAGGCGATGGCCCTGTTCGGCGAGGCCGGCTACCGGGGCGCGTCGCTCCGGGTGATCGCCACCCGCTGCGGCATCTCCCACCCGGGTCTCCTCCACCACTTCCCGACGAAGGAGGCCCTGCTCCTCGCCGTGCTCCAGCATCGTGACGACGTGGACGACGCGTGGCTGGCCCTGGGCGTGACCCGGGGCGTCGACCATCTGCGCCGGCTGACCGACCTCGCGGAGCTGAACGCGAAGCGGCGCGGGATCGTCGAGCTGTTCTCGGTGGTCGCGGCGGAGGCCACCTCCCCCGACCATCCGGCGCACGCGTATTTCGTGGCCCGCTACCGCACCTCGCTCGCCAACACCGAACTGGCCTACCGCCAGGCCCGGGAGGCGGGCGAACTCCGGGAGGACGTCGACCCGTCGGCCGCCGCGCAGCAGCTCATCGCGCTGATGGACGGCCTCCAGATCCAGTGGCTGATCAGCGACTGCGCGACGGACATGGCGGGGGTGCTGCGGGCCCACGTACAGACGCAGGTGACCGGACGGTTCTGACGGACCCGTCGCGCCCCACGGCCGGGCCCGCCCGCCACGCCCC
>NZ_JAAXYC010000165.1 GCF_018619185.1 Streptomyces sp. McG3
GGGGGAAGGTGCGTGGGGCGGTGGGAAGTGCGTACGACGGACCGGTGGGGCTGTGGTCCGCGACTGCCGTCGTCAGACGAGACGGTGGCAGCGGGACACCCCGGTGTCAATGAGTCCGGCAGCGGTTTCCCGGCACAGGGGCGTTCGGGGAGCCCGGCCGTTGTCAGACGGCGGGCTGGTGGACGCGGGGGATTCCCAGGTCCGGCAGGTCGAGGTGGAAGCCGCGCCCGCGGCCGGTCATGGTGCCGTCGTAGGAGAGGTCGGCCAGGCCGACGCCCAGCCGCCGCAGTTCCTCGACGAGCATGCGGGCGCCCGTCGCGGCGTGCGCGGGTTCGTCCATGGCGTCGGGGAAGCGGCGTTGCCAGACCGAGGGGGAGGAGTCCCAGCCGCTCCGCGCCAGCCGGGCGGGGTCGGCCGCGTCCGGTTGGTGCAGATAGCCGGTCGCTTCGATCACCAGACCCCGATCCTGGCTCCAGCACTGGACGAAGCGCTGGGGATCGTCGGCGGATCCCAGGTGCAGGATGAATCTGCCGGGGAAGAACGGGGTGTCGTGGCCGAGGGAGCGCAGGGTTTCGGACAGGCGCTTCTCCACGGCTTCCCACGTGGTGTCCGGGGCATGCGGAGCTGCGGGTGCGACCGGCAGGACGGACTGCTCGGCGGCGCGCCAGCGACCATGGGAATATCCGTTTCCGGCGGCGTCGGTGTCCGCGTCGGGAGGCAGGAGTTCGAGGCTCACCTCGCCCTCGTCGTGCGTGTGCACGATGAGGCAGGCGCCGGGGAGCCGCCACAGCATCCACGGGCCCAAGTCGCCTCCCCACAGGGCGGGCGGCCCCAGCTCCTCTTCCATGACCCACCAGGCGGCGCGGACGAGGCGGGCGGCGGAGGCGAGGTCCTCGGCGGGCATGTCGATGACGCGGACGTTCAGTTTGCGCACCTGATCGGGTGCCGAGGCGTCGGCGATCACCGTGCCGTAGCCGCTCCGGGGCCCCTTCCGGGGAGCGAATCTGCGCCGGACCCGGCCCACGACCTCCTTGGGTTCCCGGAGTTCCCAGCCCAGCGTCGAGGTGGCGTGCTCGAAATCCGCCAGGCTCCACGAGCCGAAGCGGAGCGGAGTGACCTCGCGCACCAGCTCGCGGAAGATGTCGTCGTCGAGCCAACTGCCCCGGGGGATCCTGTTGTCCATCCGGCAGACAGTAGTGGCCCGGTGCGACGGGGTTCCGCGGGGCCGATGTTGACGGATCGACGCCCGGGAGGCGACGCTCACCGCACCAGGGATGAGAGGTGGACCATGGAGGCACACGCCTCGCAACTCGCGTTCGGGCAACAGGTTCTGGATGCCCAGCCCTTCAGTGTCCTGCTGGGCGCGCGGCTGACGGCCTTCGGCGACGGAGCCGCGGTCCTGGAGCTGGACGTACGGGACGAGCTGCGCCAGCAGAACGGCTTCGTCCACGGCGGAGTCCTGAGCTACGCGGCCGACAACGCCCTCACCTTCGCGGCGGGCGCGGCCGTCGGCCCGTCCGTCCTGACCGCCGGCTTCACCATCGACTATCTGCGCCCGGCCCGGGGCGAGGTGCTGCGCGCGCGGGCCCAGGTGGTCCGCCCGGGCCGCACCCGGGTCGTCTGCCGCTGCGACCTGCTGATGGTGGACGCCGAAGGGGTGGAAACCCTCTGCGCGGTGGCCCAGGGCACGATCGCCGTCGCCGGGGCCCCCGGAACCGGAACCTGACCGCCGCCGTCACCCCGCCGGGCAGGCGGGGTGACGGCGGCGGGGGAGACGGGGCGCGCCGGGCCTCAGATGCCGCAGCTGGGCGCGGACCAGAAGCGGCCGCTGCCGCCGGCGACGTGGGTGTGGTCGTTGTGGCCCGGGTAGCCCGGGCCGAGGATCTCGGTGAAGCCGTGGTTGCGCGCCGCCTGGGCGAGGGCGCAGAAGCCCTGGGATCCCGCGCCGAGGTCGGCCGCGTGGCCGTACATGTGGCGGCTGTTGGCGGCCCCGCCGACCGCGCTGTTGCAGGACACGCTGCGGAAGCCGCCGTTGACGGTCATGGGCCGGTCACCCATGGCGTGCCGCATGGCCTGGAGCTTCCACATGGTGACCAGGGCGTTGGCGCGGGCGGTGGCGGCGCTGACCTTGCCCCCGGACCAGTCGGAGTTGCAGCGGTTCAGCTCGGCGTAGGTGAAGTTGACCGGGGTGCAGTCGTCGTCCTGCAACTGGTAGATCTTGCTGAACGTCTGGGCTCCGGCGACGCCGTCGGCGGCCAGCCCGTACGCGGCCTGGAAGCGCGACACGGCCGCCTTCGTGGCCGGGCCGAACGCCCCGTCGATGGCGATCTGGTTGCCGGTGCCCGGGTAGCCGGCGACCCGGATCTGGAGCTGACGTACGGCTTCGCCGCTGGAGCCTTCCTGGAGCGTGCCGCTCCAGGTGTAACAGGCGTCGGCCGTACCGACGTCACCGGCCGACGCGGAACCGGAGGCCGGGGCCGTGGACGGGATCGCGGAGGCGGCCGTGGTGCCGCCGAACGCGAGCGCCGCGCCCGCGAGGGTCGAGAGGAGGAATCCGATGGGGCGTGATCGCATGGGGGCTGCACCTCATTGTCGTCAAGCTGTCCATGGGGGGAATCCGAGCCTCGGGCGCAGGACCAAGAGTGTCAAGGTCATGTCAACATGCTGCCAAGGGTCCGCCCTCGTGACGGGGTGACAGGATGGGAGTATGGCGATAAATCGACCGTGGGCGGGGCTTCACGGTGACCTGCGAGCAGCGAAGTCATCGGTGTACGACCCGGCCGGCTTCACCTGCTCGCTGCCGGTGCCCGAACCGGAGAGCGCCGACTACGCGGCTCACCGTTTCACGCTCGACGAGCGGGCGGTCGCCTTTCGCGTGGCCAGGACCACCCCGGCCAAGGCCGGTGCCGACGACGGCATCGACCTCGTCGTCATCGGCGCCCGGGACAAGGGCCGCTCCGGGCAGTTCGTGTTCCCGCTCGACGTCCTGTGCGAGCGCGGCATCGTGTCCCGTAACGCTGTGGGCGGGAAGCGGGGTTTCCGCGTCTGTCCGCCGGGTGCGATCACGACCGGCCGGCAGGCGCGGGCCACCCAGGCGTGGCAGGTCAAGTACCACCTGGACATGGGCGAGGGCGGGCGCGGGCCCGTCGACCCGGTGCGCGCCCGGGCTCTCTGCCACCCGTAGCGCGCGGGTCTCCCGTGGCGCCTCGGCCCCCGTAACGCTGATCCAGTGCTGCTGCCGCCCGTGCTCCGCGCGGGGGCCGACGCATCACGCCGGAGGCGAAGCGCCGATGGCGTCGCACTGCCGGGCCGCCGGTGTCAGGTGAACGGGACGAACGAGTCCAGCGATTCGGGCAGGGTCTGGCCGCCGTCGACGGTGAGCGTCTGACCGGTGACGAACGAGGCTTCGTCGGAGGCGAGGAAGAGCACGGCGTGCGCGATGTCGGAGGTCTCGCCGAGCCGGCCGGCCGGGATCGTGGCGGCCATGCGGCGCAGATAGTCCTCGCCCAGTTCGCTCAGCCCCTCGGTGCGGACGTTTCCGGGCAGGACGGCGTTGACGGTGATGCCCGCCGGGGCCAGTTCCAGTGCGGCGCTCCGGAGGAAACCCAGCTGGCCCGCTTTGCTCGCTCCGTAGTGGGACCACCCGCTGTACCCCGTGGTCGGCCCGGTGATCGAGGAGGTGAGCACCACGCGTCCGTGTCCCGAGCGTTCCATGGCCGGCAGGAACGCCTTCGTCGTCAGGATCGAGCCCCGCAGGTTGATGGCGAGGACATCGTCCACATCCGCGGCCGTCATCTCCCTCAGTGACCTCTCGGGGAAGACCCCGGCGTTCGCGCACACCACGTCCACATGCCCGTGGCGCGCCTCGGCCTCGTCGGCCATCGCCTCGATCGCGCTCGGGTCCCGGAGATCCACGCCCAGACCGGCAACCCGGGATCCGGTGGTCCGCGCGAGCTCGTCCGCCACCTCGCGGGCGGCCTCCTCGTCCCGCCCCGTGATGGTGACCGCGGCGCCACGACGGGCGAACAGTTCCGCGATGCCCCGCCCGATGCCCCGCGTCGCGCCCGTCACGACCACGGACCGCCGTCGCCAATCGGTCTCCGTCACCATCAAGCTCCCTCGTACCTCGCGCCGCTACCTCGTGACCACACGTAGCCACTCCGGCGATGATCAACACGCTAAGTCACTGGTGGTGGATGCGCCCCGGACCACGAAACTCCGGCCGGATACTGCCTCGGTTCAGGCCGAGAACAGAGGGGCGGGGGTCGTGGAGCGGAACCGGGAGGCAGAGGCAGACCGGAGCCGCGATCCCATGGGCGCGGGGCACTGTGCAGGGGGCGCGGTTGCACCTTCCGTAGCGGCATGTGGTCCGGTGGTCCTACGCCCCGGTCCCGGTCCCTGGAGAAAAGGTCCCTGCCCATGCATTCGTCCTTCGTGCCGCCCCGCCGGATCAAGATCGGTGACGCGGCGGCCTTCGCCGGCAGCACCCCGCGGGCGATTCGCCACTACCACGAGATCGGCCTGCTCCCCGAGCCCGAGCGGGGCGGTGACGGCCGCCGCCGCTACGGGTACGAGGACATGATCCGCCTGTTGTGGATCCGCAGGACGGCCGACGCGGGGATCGCCCTGGACGACATCCGTGACGCCTTCGCGACCGGCACGGTCTCCGCCGGCGAGGACAGCGGGGAAGCCATCGCGGGCGTCCTGGAGCGGTTGGAGGAAGCCCTCGCCGAGCAGGAGGCGGAGCTGCGGCGGCAGCGGGCCGCCGTGCGGCGGATGCGCACCGAAGGCAGCCGGATGGGCCTGCTCTCCGACCTCGTCACCGGCCGCCTCAAGACCCTGCCCGAGGGCTCCCTGCGCCAGGAGGACCTGGACACCCTGCTGGTCACCGAGCGGATCTTCGGGCCCCTCGGCGCGGCGGTCCAGGCCACCCGCTTCATCGCCCTGGCCACGCATCCCACCCTGCGGCAGGAATCCGACCGCGTCGACGACGCCGAGGAGGCACTCGACGACGCCGTCGCCGTCGATGATCCGCGGGTGGCCCACGTTGCCGCCGAGCGGTACGCCTTCGAGAACGCCCTGCACGCCGTCATCGAGGAGTCCGGCCTGAGCGAGGAGGACGAGGCTCTCTTCGATGCCTGGGAGGCCGCGCACCCGGAAACCGCCGACGGCGGCGAGGAGGGAGCAGATCCCGGCTCCGGGGGGCGGGAGGCCGGCTCCATGAGCGTGTTGGAAGCCATCGGCAAGATGCCCTACGACTTCTCCCCGGCCCGCCTGCGCTGTATGGAACTGGCCGTGGAACTCTCCGCCCAGGACGCACCCGGTACGTGAAGGACGGCCTGACCGTCCGAGCGGCCCGCAGAGGCACGGGGCTCGGCGGGCTTCACTCCGTAGGGGACAGGCCCTGCTTCCAGACCAAGGTGTAGCGCCAGAACAGCCGTCGGCGCAGCCGCGCGCCGGGCAGCACGCGGCGGGCGTCGCGAACGATGTCCGGGAAGGCCGTGGTGGCCGGTCGGGTCGGCGCGGTCATGGCGACGGGGCGCGGTGCTCTGCGGCCCTTGTTCTTGATCCAGGCCATGGCGATGTTCGACGGAATGGCGACGGCGTCGATCAGGTAGTCGCTCCGTGACCGCGGGCGGTAGAGGCCGACGACGATCAGGGTTCCCCCGGGAGCCAGGTGCCGGCGGAAGTACGTGAGCGCTTCGCTCAACGGCAGGTGGTGGAGGGTCGCGACGCAGGTGATGACGTCGTAGGGCCCGGACGGAACGTCCTCCAGCGCGTCCCCGACGGAGAAGGTCACCGGAACCCCGGGAGCTGTGCGCTCCCGCGCGCGTTCGACGATCGCGGGGTCGGCGTCGATGCCGTGCACCGCATCGGCCCGGGAGGCCAGCAGCCGGGCGAGGTCGCCACTGCCCGATCCGATGTCCAGGGCGCGGGCGGAACGTCCGGGGAGCCGACGCAGGATCCACCGGTGGTGGTGGGCGTTGTGATCCCACGGGTGGGTGGCGTGGAACCCGTCGAGTGCGCGCAGGACGCGGGGGAGTTGGGCCGTCATGAGGTGAGTCCATCAGAGCCGCTGGGGCCCGTGGTGCGGGAGGGGCGCGTCGGCGTCTCGCGTGGCGCGGCGCCGGCACACGGCTGCCCGGGCGTTTGCTCAGAGCATGTGTGCGGAGCTCCGGAGTGGCGGCGGTCCACCGTCCTGGGGCTACGGTTCGAGCCGCGCGACCCCTCCCGTTTCGAGGGCCGCCCACAGGGCGCCGTCGGGACCCAGGGCGATGCCGTGCGGCTCGGACGACGGTGACGGCAGGCCGTACTCGGTGACCTTGCCGCTCCCGGTGATGTGGCCCACGCTGTTGGCCCCCCATTCGGTGAACCAGCAGTCACCGGTGGAGGCCGCGACGATGGCGTGGGGTTTGGCCGTGCGGTCGGGGAGCGGGAACTCCTCGACCGCGCCGGCCACCGAGATCCTGCCGATCTGGCCCGCCGCGATCTCGACGAACCACAAGGCGGCGCCGTCGCTGGTGATGCCCACGGGTGCGGCGCCCGGGGTGGGGAGCGGGTGGATGACGATGTCTCCATGGACGGTGACGCGGCCGATCGCGTTCGCCTGGTTGAGGCTGAACCACAGGGCCCCGTCAGGACCCGCGGTGATCGCCGAGGGATAGGCGCCCGTACAGGGAAGGGCGAACTCGGTGATCTCTCCCCGGCTGGTGATGCGACCGATACGGTCGGTGTTCATCTCCGTGAACCACATCGCACCGTCCGGACCGGCGGTGATCCCGAAGGGCCCGCTGTCGGGCGTGGGTACGGGGAAGGACTCCGTTTCACCGTCGACGGTGATGCGGCCGATCCGGTGGTCCTGGGACCGGGTGAACCACAGTGCTCCGTCGGGCCCGGGGGCGATGACCGTAGGGCGACACCCGGGCGGTTCCAGGGGGTACTCGTGGAGTTCGCCGTCCAGGGTGAGGCGTGCGATGCGGCCGCTGTGCGCGAAGGTGAGCCACAGTGCGCCGTCAGGTCCGGCTGTGATGCCGTACGGCCCGGCGTCCTTGTCCGCAATGGACATCTCGCTTACGGCCACAGCAACTCCTTGGAGGGGTGGGACGGGGATCAATCGACGTTCTCGACCGATGCCACAGCTCGGTCTCGCACCACGTCGAGAATGATCGCGGCGAGGTCGGCAGGCCGGGTCATGGGGACGTTGTGGTTCGAGCTGATGTCGGTCAGTCGGCGGCCGGGGGCGGCATCGACGACGGCACGCACTTCGTCGCGCCGCGAGGCGTAGAAACCACGCTCGGCCAGCACGATCGTCATCGGACAGGTGAGGCGGTCGTACACCTCGATGCTGGGGAAGACCTCCGCGCCGGGATCCACAGCGGTGACAGCCACGATCTCCTCGATGGCCGGTCGCCGTACCCACTGGTGGCCGCGGCGCAGGAAGGAGCGCCGCGTGACCTCCTCGACGAGTTCGTGCCGTGCTCCGGCGTTGAGCCAGTCCCCTCCGGCCTCCCGCACGCACTGCTCGACATGGGCGCGCATCCGGTCGTCGTCCGCTTCCCAGCCGTAGCGGAACATCGCCCGCAAGCGGTCCGCCGCCTCGGTGGTCCGCGCGGCGGCGTGTTCGGCGAGTGACGCGTTACGGTCATCGAGCACCACGCCGTCCACGATGCAGAGGGCGGCCGGTTCCACGAGGCCCCCGGCAGTGGCAGCCGTCACCGCGTACCCGCCGGTGGAGTGGCCCACCAGCACGGGGTGGTCCCAGCCCAGCGCGGTGACGACGCCACCGAGGTCTCGCCAGTACTGCTCGGGTCCGGTGGAGTCGAGCCCGGTCTGCCCGTGGCCCCGCAGGTCGATGGCGACCGGATGACACTCGCTCACCAGCCGGGAGGCCACATCCGCCCAGGCGGCGGCGTTCTGTCCGCTGCCGTGGACAAGCAGCACCCCCTCACCGCGGCCACCGAAGTCCACACCCGAGAGGACCCCGTCCGCGACGGGGAGTTCGATCTCCGTTCCGATCACCATCACACCCTGACGACCGGAAGCCGACGAGCGCAACTGCTTTCTCGCAGGAGGCCGGTGCGGGATGAGGACGCCTTCGGGTCGCCGAGAGCGGACAACGTTCCCGCCGGCACCGGTTTCTCTACCCGGACAGCGGGACGCCCCACCGTGCGGGCACGGTGGGTCGTAGCCGGAGTGGTGGCAGCGGCGGCGGTCAGACGCTGGTGTCGAAGCCACCGGCCTTGATGCCCGCCACGAAGGAGGTGAACGCCACGGCGGCGACGGCCAAGGCCGGGCCGCCCGGGTTCTTCGAGTCGCGTACGGGGACGGTGCCGGTGGCGGACGCGGTACGCGGGGCCCACTCGACGCAGGTGCCGCCGTTGTCGCTGTAGGAGGACTTGACCCACTGCGGGGTCGTGGATTCGGTCGTCACGGGGCGCCCTTTCGATGCTGGTGGATCATGTCCACGGTATCTGTCTGCGACAGAGACACGGCCTGCAACTGATGGTAGGCCCTCACCATCGGGATGACGGAGCTGAGTTCGCGGTCCAGATGGCCCTGCGTCTCGGATTCGACGTAGGAGACCACGGACCGGTCCTGGAGCGTCAGCAGGTTCACCGCCCGATTGAAGGGCCGCTGCTCACCGACGCTGTAAGGGGCGATCTGGAGCATGGTGTGGGACTGCGCGGCGAAGTCGACCAGATACTGCAACTGGGCGTCCATCACGGCAGGGCTGCCGATCGGGCGGCGGGTACAGCTCTCGTCCAGCACGGCGATCAGTATCGGTGGCACGGCGCGTAACAGCGCACCTTGGCGCTCCATGAGTAACGAGACGCGCTGATCGGCCTGTTCGGGGGTGATGACGCCCCGGTCGACCGCCCCGTGCGCCAGCGCCTCCGCGTACTCCCGGGTCTGCAGCAGCCCCGGGATGACGCCCACCTCGAAAAGCCGGATCTCCGCCGCCCGGCCCTCCAGCGCCACGTACTCCGGGAAGCCCTGCAACAGCACCCCGTGCTTGATCTTGCGCCACTCGCGCTCGAACGAATCAGCGGTTCCCGTAAAGTTCATCGCCACGTCAACGGCGATCGAGAACTTGCGAGTTGGGGACTTGTGGCACAATTCCACCCCGGAAACGTGCCGCCCGGTGTAGCCGATGTGCGCGCCGAGGTCGTCCTGTTTCCAGCCCCGTGCTTCGCGCTCCCTGCGCAGGCGTGCTCCGTAGGCCGCCTCCGGGCCCCCGTCAGGGTTCACTTCCTTGCGGTTGACCAACGTATCCCCCTAATTCGAAACGTTGAAGACGTCTCCACGCTAGGCCACGCTGAGTCCCCCCGGTAGTCATTCGACTACAGAGAGGAGCGATCGGTGTACGGCGAGAACGTCAGCTCGAATTCGGGGCGACCCCCGCACGTCCCGGACCCCGGGACCCTCCTGGCGGACACCAGTCGCGGTGACCGCGTGGGGGAGTTCCAGGGCGTCGCCGGTCCGTACTGGTCCCTGCGGCCGGTCGGCGGCGGGCGCGAGTGGGAGGTCGAACCGCGCTACGTGCGGCCCGCGTTGCTCATGGAGCAGCTTCGGGCCCGTACCGCGCGGCTCAACGCCCGCAGTCGGGGAGAAGTGCTGTGAAGCCGGCCTCTTCGGGCCCGCGCCGTGTGAGGGCGCTGGACTACGTCGCGGCCGTCACGGTGACGGTCGGCGGCCGGGCTCTCCCGATCGGCGGAGTCGCCCTGCCGAACCGCCGGCTCGTCCTCCGCTGGCTCCGGCGGCAGGCCCTGCGCATGGCGGACGGGCACGGGCACGGGCGCGATCCGGCCCGGGCCGCTCCGTGGCTCGGTGCGCGAGACGTCCGGCCGGTGACCTTCCACGGTTCCGACGCCCCCGAGGCGCTCCGGGCATGGGCGGGCGACCACGGCAGCCAGGACCACGCCATGAGCGCACTGGAATCCGGGCGCCCCGCCCTGCTCACCGTGGTCGACCCCTTCGTGGGGCTGGGGGTCACCCTCGGCGCGTGGCCCGTCGATCTGTGCGGGTGGGTGGCGGCGGCCTCGGCGGACCACCCGTATCCGCCCCGTACGGAAGCGGAAGGGGCCTGACCTCGTGCTGCAATGCACCGCCGTGGCCCAAGTCCCCTACGCGGAAACGCTGCTGGCGCTCGCCGCCATGGAGGGTGGGCCCGAGCACCCGCCCGACGTCGTGGAGGCGGAGGACTTCGCCCTCTGCGAGCTGGCCGACCACGACGAGACGGCCGAGCACGCAGCGCACCTGTGGACGGCGGACGTGCCGGACGACCGGGACCTGTGGTTCCGCTGGTCGGGGACCGGCGCCCACCGCGTCCACCGGCTCGACACGCTGCGGCTGTGCCCCGCCGTGCTCCGCGAGTTGGCGACCCGCACGGTCACCACGTGTGCGTACTTCGACCACCACCCCGGGCCGCACTCCTTCTCCGTGACCGACCCGCTCGGCGACCTCATCGCCGAACACGTCCACAGCGAGGTCCGGCGACTCGTCTCCGAGGACGACGCCCTCGGTGCGCCCGATGCCCCCGACGTACCCGACACCGACGCGCCCTGACGGCGACCGGAGGTTTCCCACCCCATGAACCAGTGCACCGCCGTAACCCTGCTGCCACCCCCGGAGTTCCTGATCCGGCTCGCCGCGCCCGGTGGCAGTCGCCCGGAAGCCGGATACCTCGTCTGCGAGCTGGCCGCCGACCACGAAGGCGACCACACGATGGCGCTGTGGGACGACGACGCGAACCGCACCGCTGTCTGGGCCCGCTGGAGCGGCAGTCGGGTGACCCTGGCGGAGCTGGCCTGGTGCGGCGCGACCGACCCCCGGGGCGAGGACGCGTGCGGCCTGTTCGCCGGCCACCCCTCCGCCCATGACTGGAGCATCGTCGATCCGACGCTCGCAGCGGTGGACGCCGTGCTCGCGGGGGCGCACCCGCACCTGTTCTCCGAGAGGGATCGCTAGAGGCCATTCTGTGCGCCCCCTCGGGGCTCTTGACCTTCGCCATCCTGAAAGGGAACGCTTGTGCATGCTGATGCAACCCTCGACAGCGGGAGCTGGCCATGGCTTTAAGGTTTCTCGGTATCGACCCCGACTCCCCGACCGATGAGTCGCCGACGATCTGGCTTCACGAAGAAACGGGGGATCTTCTGATCCAGTCGTACCGAGCGACTGCGGCAGAAGTGAACGACTGCAAGGAAGTCGGCTCCCTTCCCGGCCATACCACCGATGTCCCCGACAACGAGACGATCATCCGGCTGCCGGCCGCCATGCTGGACTACCTTCCTGCTCGCCGGGAAGACGATCGTGGCGGAGAGGCGGGACATGCAGCCTCCGGCGCGTGATGCTCTGGCACGAGCACAGCGATCGGCAGTGCACCTGGAGTTGCGCGATGCGTACATGCTCGACGATCCCGGGTACATCGCCTGGCAGCAGGGTGTGCGCCTCGACCGGGGCGAGCATTCGACGTGGTGGAACGGCTGGCACGACGCGGTACGCGAGGCCGTCGGCCGGGGAGTCGCGGTCCGGCGCGCCCGGGTCGTGTCCGAGCCGATCAGCGACTACGTGAGCTACGAGTACGACAACACGTTCACCAACCTCGCAGCGGGCGAGGTGGTTCGCTGGCTGCCCAGACGCAGAGCGACCGGTCTTGCCCTGCCCAGCATGGACTTCTGGCTGTTCGACGGGGAGCAGGCCCTCTTCCACCACTTCACCGGAAACGGGCAGTTGGACGAGGACGGGCGGGAGTACACGGACGACCCGGCGCTGGTGAAGCTGTGCGCGGACGCCTTCGAGGCCGTGTGGGAACGTGCTGTGCCGCATGAGCAGTACCGGCCTCGCTGACCTCGCGTAGTCATGGCCGAATCTCCTTCCTCAAGTGCTCAGCAGGCCCGACGGATTCTCGCGGACCGGCTCGCCGGCCTCTGCCGTGACGCCGGGCTGACCGGGCGCGAGATCGCCGTGCGCTGTGGCTGGCATCCATCGAAGTCGTCGCGGATCATGAATGCCCGCACGCCCCCGTCCGCTGGTGACATCCGTGCCTGGTGCCGGGCGTGCGACGCGGAGGATCAGACCGCCGACCTCCTCGCGTCGCTCCGGAACGCCGAGGGCATGTGGGTCGGCTGGAGGCGGATGGAGCAAGCCGGGCTCAAGCGGGCGCAGGAAGCGCGATTGCCGCTGTTCGAACGCACCCGCCGCTTCCGGTCCTACTCGTCGTGGTTCGTGCCGGGGCTGATCCAGACACGCGGATACACCGGGGCGGTGCTGCGCGCCGTCCAGCGACGCCGCGTCGAGGTCGACGACGTGGCCGAGGCGGTGGCCGCGCGCGTGGAGCGGCAGCGCGTGCTGTACGAGGGCGGACGCCGATTCGCCTTCCTCATCGAGGAGCCGGTGCTGCGGAACGGTATTGGCGGAAGCGACGTCCTTGTCGGGCAGCTCGGCCATCTGCTCACCGTGGGTTCTCTGCCCAATGTCAGTCTGGGTGTGATCCCGACAGGGCCGGACCGTTCCCGGATGCCCGTGGAAGGGTTCTGGATCTTCGATGCCGCGCAGACCAATGTCGAGCTGGTCTCCGGGTATCTCACGATCACCCAGCCCAGTGAGGTGACCATGTACGCCGAGGCGTTCGCGGAGCTTGCGGCGCTGGCGGTCTACGGCGCCTCGGCGCGTGAGCTGATCACATCAGCGAGGGATGCCCTGGAGTGATCGGCGTGCAACTTCGCGCAATCCACTGGGGGACGCCGCTCCTTCCTCCCTAGCGTGGTCGACAGCGGCGCGGCACTTTCAGGGCCGCACCCGTCAATCGGCGAAGGAGCACAATGATGACCGGAAAGCACGGCGGAGGTACCGGGTCGGGACAGGGCGGCAGCCAACAGGACGACGGCAGCAGCGGACGCGGTCACGGGGGTGGCGGCTCCGAGACGAGTGGCGGCAATTCTTCCGACGGCTCCGGCCCGGCGAAGAAGTAGCTTCGGATGACTGCACGTAACGAGGGGACGGGCCCTGCGGGGCTCGCCTCCGCGCTCGTCGCTTCGGGCGTTCTGCGGGACGACTGGTTGTCCGCCTATCAGGCGGTCCCCCGGGACATGTTCGTTCCTGACCGCATCTGGCCCGGCATCGCGGATGGCACCCGGCAGCACCCTGTGGTGGATCGGGTCAAGGACGCGGACGCATGGTTCAGCGCGGTGTACTCGGACATTCCGCTGACCACACAATGGGACGACGGCAGCCACACCGGAGACGGAGTGGGAAGGACGCCGTCCAGCTCCAGTTCGCAGCCCCGCATGGTGTTCTCGATGCTGGCCGATCTCGGTGTGGAAGACGGGCACAGGGCTCTGGAGATCGGCACCGGCACCGGGTGGAACTCCGCGCTCCTCGCTCATCGGCTTGGTGCGGAGAACGTCGTCTCCATCGAGTTCGACGCGGAGATCGCGAAGGAGGCATGCGAGAACCACCGCGTAGCGGGGCTGTTCCCGCTGGTGGTCGTGCGGGACGGGCGGCTCGGCCACCCCGAGGGCGCACCGTTCGACCGGGTGGAAGCGACCTGCTCCATCGGAGAGGTCCCCCGGTCCTGGATCGAGCAGACACTGCCCGGAGGGCTCATCGTCGCCCCGTGGGGGACACCGTACGGAGGGGAGGCCATCGTCCGGCTGACCGTGGACGGTGACGGGGCGAGCGGGCCGTTCACCCGCTCCAGCGCGTTCATGCGCCTACGGCAGCAGCGTCCCGGACGGCTCCCGCACGATGCTTACCTCAAGGGGCGGCCATGGCCCGCCGACGGCGACAGGAGCAGGACGTCGCTGTCACCTGCCGCTGTCGAGGGATGGCTGGTCCAGTTCGCCATCGGACTGCAGATGGCGGAAGCGTTCTGGACGGTGGAGCGGTACGACGACGGCTCGTACACGTTGTGGACCTACAGCGGCGACGGCCAGTCATGGGCATCTGCCGACTACGAACCGGGAGCCGAGTCGTTCGAGGTGGTGCAGTCGGGGCCCCGGCGACTCTGGGATGCGACCGAGGCTGCTTACGCGTGGTGGGACGCCCGGGGCCGCCCGGACTTCGAGCGGTTCGGTCTGACCGTGAGCCGTGAGGGGCAACGGGCTTGGCTCGACACTCCGGACAACCCGGTGCCCATAGTGCGGTGACCATTCTGGCGGGCCCTGCCCGTTCAGTCGGCGTGATCGGATTTCGGAGCACGCCGAGCCCTCGGCCTGACCGCGAAGACGGCAGCCTGCGGCCGAGCCCGCGCGCACCTGCCAGAGGCGCGCGGGCTCGGCCCCGCCCGAGGAAGCGGAAGGGCAGAGGCCGAACTCAGATCGAGAACCGCTCCCGCTCCAGCAGCGGCCGCACCCGGGACCGGAAGCCGCCCGTGCGGAACGGCTGCTGGAGCAGGCCGGGCCGCAGCTCCTGGGCGAGGGCCGCGACGATCATTCCCTGGTCCAGGGCGAGCATGAAGTCGCTGACCCGGCCCGTGGACACGTTCACCGAGTCCCGGAAGCCGAGCCCGTCCTCGTACGCGCCGAAGTCCCGCTCCAGCGCCCGCAGGTTGGCCACCGCCTCCCGGCCCGCGTACGGCAGGGCCAGGAAGGAGGCGTGCGGGGTGACGACGCCGTTGGTGAACGCCGAGGGCGGCGGCAGGGGTTCGCCGTCCGCGGTGTGCGTGCGGTCGGTGTTGGAGGCGTAGCCGTCGACCTGCATGCCGAGGGCGTCGACCCCGTACTCCTGGTAGCCGTCCTCGGGGACGTTGGAGGGGGAGAAGCCCCAGTAGCCGTACTCCGCCTCCCGCAGGCCGTGGTCGATCTGGCCGCGCACGTAGCGGTGGTGGGTCACGCCCCACGCGCGCGGCGACCACTGCTGCTCCGGCACGAACAGCGGCACCATCAGCGCCTCGAACATCGAGCCGCCCCAGGTGGGGACCACCTTGCGGCCGCGGTGGGTGTAATGCCCGTTCCAGACGCGTACGCCGTCGACGGTGACGTACCCGCCGCCCGGCTTCTGCTCCTGCTCGTGCTCCGGCAGCATCGTCCGCAGCAGGTGCCAGTAGTGGTCGCCCGGGAGGGAGCCGTCGGCGATGCCGAGGTAACTGGCCATGCGGGGCTCGGTGTTGAGCGCTCCGTAGTGGTGCGGGGTCGGCTCGTCCGTGTCGGTCCAGACGCCGCCGCGCAGCTGGCCGGGGCCCGCGACCGGGTCGGCGGGGTCGTAGGGGGTGTAGAAGTACGACCAGTCCGCCGTGTCCAGGATGCGGTGGATGCGCGGGCGCAGCGAGGGAGCGGCGTCGGCGGCTATCCGCAGGCCCGTCACCAGCCAGGCGTTGTCGACCGAGGACAGGAACGGGCGGACCGGATCGCCGGTGCCCGGCCACTGGGTGAGCACCGAACCGTCGTGCGCGTCATACCAGTTGAGCCAGAAGCCGTGATGGCGCTCCAGCTTCTCGACGGCCGTGACCGTACGGGTCAGGGCCCGGATCATCGCGCTCTCACGGATCACACCGAGGCCCGCGGCGGCGACCGTCGACCACAGGCCGCAGCCGATGTTGGTCGGCGAGGTCTGGGCGGACTGGACGGGGGCGCCGGGTCCGCTGAGGTCGATCTTGTCGGTGACGAGGCCGAAGTCGGTCGTCATCGCCTCGATCGAGCGGTACGTGTCACGGAACCAGGTGGTGAGAAGGCGGGGGTCGGTGGCGGGGGCGGCGACAGCCGCCGGGGCGGTTACGGCTCCGAGTGACAGGGCCGCGGCCCCGGTCCCTGCGGCGGTGAGAAACGTGCGACGGTCCATCGTTCCGGCTCCTGGTGGCAGAAGGGGGAGGGGAAGGGCAAGTCGTGGTGTTCGGCCGTGCGGGGGAATGCGAGGTCGTGCGGGCGCGTGTGACGTCGCGCGGGGGTGGTGCGAGGGCCGTGCGGGCGTACGTGACGTCGCGCGGGGGACGCGAGATCGTACGGGCGCGCCGGGCATACGTGAAGTCGCGCCGCGCGTGCGGGGGTTGGTGCCGGGGGGTCGGGGGCCGGCGGTCGTCAGGATCCGCCGGCCCCCGGCCCACCCGAGGGAGCCGTCAGGTGGCTCCCCGTACAGAGGGGCAGCCCCGGGGGTGCGTCAGGCTGCCGTGCGCGGGAGTTCGCGGGTGCGGCCGAGCGAGCCCAGCCACTTCGCCGAGTCGCGCGGGGTGCGCTCGAAGGTCTCCCAGTCGATGGCGATCAGTCCGAACGTGGCCTTGTACGTGCCCCATTCGTAGTTGTCCAGGGCGCTCCACGCCAGGTAGCCCCGGATGTCGATGCCGTCGGCCAGCGCGGCGGCGACCTCGTCCAGCGCGCCCGCGTAGTAATCGACGCGGCGGCTGTCGTCGGCGGTGGCGATGCCGTTCTCCGTGACGATCAGCGGGACGTCGCCCACCACGTCGGCCGTGTGGCGCAGCGCCTCGCCGACCGCCGTCGGGTAGTACTCCCACGTCGTCAGCGTCCGCTCGACGTCGTCGGCCGCCGGGATCGGTCCGTCGGGGCCGATGCGCGTACGGGTGTAGGACTGCACGCCGATCCAGTCGTCGCCGCGCGCCGCCTCGATGAAGACGTCCTCGCGCGGGTGGCGGTAGGCGGCGGTGACGTCCTCCGCACCGGGGAGGGCCTGGTAGACCTGGTTGGCGATGGTCCAGCCGACCTTGATCTCCGGGGAGATCGCCCGGACCTCCTTGACCGCCGCGTGGTGGGCGGCGATCACCGCGTGGGTGGTCTCCTCG
>NZ_JAAXYC010000166.1 GCF_018619185.1 Streptomyces sp. McG3
GTGTACTCCACCGCCTTCAAGGGCTTCGCGCTCAAGGCGACCGCCGCCCAGGCCAGGAAGCTGGCGGCCGAGCCCGGCGTCCGCTACGTCCAGGCCGACGCCGAGGTCCGGGCGACAGGAACCCAGACCAACCCGCCCTCCTGGGGCCTGGACCGGGTCGACGGCGTCAAGGACTCCTCGTACGCCTACCCCAACGAGGGCGAGGGCGTGACCGCGTACATCGTGGACACGGGCCTCTACCGCCAGCACACCGACTTCGAGGGCCGCGCGTCCTCGGGCTACGACTTCATCGACAACGACGCCGACTCCGCCGACTGCCACGGACACGGCACCCACGTCGCGGGCACCGTCGGCGGCAAGAGCCACGGCGTCGCGAAGAAGGCGAAGCTCGTCGGCGTCCGGGTCCTCAACTGTCAGGGCTCCGGATCCACTTCGCAGATCGTCGCGGGCATGGACTGGGTGGCCCGGAACGCCCAGAAGCCGGCCGTCGCCAACATGTCGCTCGGCGGCGGCAGCGACCAGGCCATGGACGACGCGGTCCAGGGCGCGATCAACGCCGGGATCCCGGTCGCGGTCGCCGCGGGCAACGACAACCGGGACGCCTGCAACACCAGCCCCGCCCGGCTGCCCGCCGCCATCACCCTCGGCTCCACCGACAGCAACGACGGCCGTTCCAGCTTCTCCAACTACGGCCGTTGCCTTGACCTGTTCGCCCCCGGCGGATCCATCGTCTCCACGCGGATGGGCGGCGGCACCCAGACCATGAGCGGTACGTCCATGGCGTCCCCGCACGCGGCGGGCGCGGCGGCGATCCACCTCTCCGCCCACCCGAACGCCACCCCGCAGCAGGTACGGGACGCCCTGGTGAACAACGCCCTCTCCGGAGTCGTCACCAACCCCGGGTCCTCCTCCCCGAACAGGCTGCTGGACGTCACCGACCTCGGCGGCGGCCCGTCCGAACCCGGAAAGCCGGTCGCCGCGTTCACCGCCCAGTGCTCCACGACCACCCCGGCCTGCACCTTCGACGCGTCCGGCTCCACCGACCCGGACGGCTCCATCGTCTCCTACGCCTGGGACTTCGGCGACGGAGCCAAGGGCGAGGGCGCGCAGCCGTCCCACACCTACACCAAGGCCGGCACGTACGCCGTCAAGCTCACCGTCACCGACGACAGCGGCGAGAGCGGCACCCTGACCAAGCAGGTCACCGCCGGAACGTCCGAACCCCCGGCCGGCCAGGCGCCGTCCGCCTCCTTCTCCCTCTCCTGCTGGTACGCCGACTGCTCCTTCGACGCCTCCGCCTCCACCGACCCGGACGGTGACATCGCCTCCTACGCCTGGAAGTTCGGCGACAGCACCACCGGCTCCGGCGTCACCGCCTCCCACCGCTATCCGTCGGCACAGCGCACCTACACCGTGCAGCTGACCGTCACGGACCGGGGCGGCCGCAGCGGCACGACCTCCCGCCAGGTCTCCTGCTTCGCCTTCTCCGGCGGCCAGCCGCTCTGCTTCGCGGGCTGACCTCCCTCACGCACGGAACACGGCGAGCCGCCGCGGGCCCGGAAAGACTTCCGGGCCCGCGGCGGCTCTGCCGTGCGTCGGTGGGGCGGCGCGAAATCGACCACACGGCCCACGGCGTCACCGAGGCCGTCCATGCCATCGGCCGCTCGGGTCTCCCTCACCTCGTACGGGACCGCGGTCGCCTCGGTCGCGCCCGGCTTCTCGGCCATGGACGGGTCTCGTCCCGCTTGGAGGGGCGGAGGATTCCGGATCGTCACCCAGAGCCCGTTCGGCAGGGTGGCCGAGGCCGCCGAGGTCGCGGTGGCCGTCCAGTGGCTCGCGTCTCCCGCCGCGGACCGGTCGTCCGGAACGACCCTCGTCCTCAACGGAGCCCCACACCTCCGTAGGTGACCTTGATCCCTGCTGGTGCCGGACGAGACGGGTATCGGCCGGCACTTCTCTGCGCTGCGGGCAGCAGGCCGGACGCGGTGTGGTCGGTATTCGGGTCCTCGCAATGAATTGCCGACCGTTTGTGTGATATCAGCGGAATGAAACGAATGGCAGGCTTTGGGTGAAGGTCCTGGCGGGGGGATCTTGACTGCTCACCGGGGGTGTAGTTACGTTGAAAATACAGCTAAGTGGTTAAAGTGAGTGCGGCGTAAAAACGGGGAGCTGTTCAGTGGTCGTGATCGAGAAATTCGTCGAGCTTCAAAGCCTCAAGCGAATGCTGAATGAGTGCGCGGTAAAAGGCCGAACCGTGGCCCTCGTGACGGGATCCGGTGGTGTCGGAAAAACAACACTCCTGTCCAGCTTCTCCGGATACGCGGAGAGTGCCGGTGCCTTGGTTCTGGGCGCGGCGGGAGCACACTCCGGGCAGGACCACTCCCTGGGCCTGTTGTTGCGGCTCTTCCGGTCCATCGAGACGGATGCTGGGCAGGAGGAGCGGATCGAGCGTCTTCTGACCTTACCGGGAGAGAATCCCGAAGACTTCTCGCTGAGCGCTTGCGCGGTGGATGAACTGACCGAGTTTCTCCTCGAAGCCGCTGATGGGCGACCCCTGGTGCTGGCCGTCGATGACACGCAGTACGCGGATCCGGCCAGTCTGCGCGCACTCCTGCTGATACTTCGCCGGCTCGCGTCGAGTCCCGTCGTCGCTGTATTCGCCGAGTGGCGAATATTCAGCTCGAAGCCTCCCCTTGTCCTGGCTGAGTTCATCAATCAGCCGTATTTTCACCTGCTGAATTTGCAGCCGCTCTCACTCGAAGGTGTGACCGGCTGGCTTCGGCGGCGACGTCTCGGCGAGGCGACCGCAGAATTCCTTGCCCCTTCCTTCCTGGCGGCCACGGGCGGCAGTCCACTGTTTTTGCAGGTGTTGTTCCAGGATCAGTGTCGTGCGTTCTACGAGCGTGAGCCCCCGGACGTCGATGCGGTTTCCGCGATGGACGCGGCGCTGAAAGGAACGCACTTCAAGGTCGCGGTCGAGGCGTGCCTGCATCGCTGGGATCCCCAATTGCTCGATGTGGCGCGCGGGCTTGCCGTCCTCGGCGCTCCGGCATCGCCCGACGTGCTGGCGCGGCTGCTCAACAGCGAGCAGCGGACGGTGGTGGAGGCCCTGAACGCGCTCGCGGCGACGGGACTGCTCCGTTCCGGATGGTTCAGCCACCAGGCGGCCCGTGCCGCCGCGCTGAGCGGCCTCGACGGCGCGACGCTCACCGCGCTCTACGAGCGCTCCGCCCTGCTGCTGCACTCCGACGGGGCCGTGCCGTCGGAGGTCGCCGAACGCCTCGTCGCCGCAGGAGGTATCGCGGAGGACTGGTCCGTGGACGTCCTCCGCAACGCGGCGTGGCAAGCACTGAGGGAAGGGAATCCGAGTCGCGCGGCCGAGTTCCTCGAGGTGGCTCAGCAAGCCTGCAGCGATGTTCAGGAGCGGGCCGAGGTCCTGGGGGCGCTGGCCCGGGTCCTGTGGCTGACCAAGCCGACAGCGGTGACCTCGCTCCTGGAGCCGCTGTACTCCTCGCTCCAGGAGGGAAATCTGGCCGTGCGGGACATCGTGGCGCTCAGCACCTTCCTTGCCTGGCAGGGCCGGGCCGACGAGGCCGCCCTGGCGCTCAGGCAGGTCGGCAGGCAAGGAGACACGTGTGACCTGGCCGGTGCGGCCGAGTTGGCGCTCGCCCGTCAGTGGATCCGATGGGTCGTGCCGTTCAAGGGAACAGACGGTGCGGATGAAGCCTCCTTGACGTGCCGCACCGAGGAGACGGCGGCGTGCGAGTCGTGGAGCGACCTCGTCAAGAGCGCCGAACAGGTCCTGCAGTGCTGCAGGATCGCCGACGCCCTGCCGGTCGTCGTGCTGTCCGCCCTGCTCGTCCTCACCTTCGACGACAAGCTGGACGATGCCCAACGCTGGTGCGAAACGCTGGGACCGGAGGCCGAGGCGCTTCAGGCCGTGGCCTGGGTGGCCATGCTCGCGACCGTCCAGGGGCTGGTCGCCGTCCGCAGGGGAGACCTGATCGATGCCGAGCGGCATTCCCGCCGCGCCTTGACCGTGATGCCTCAGCACAACTGGGGTGCGGCCCTCGGTCTGCCGCTTTCCGGTCTCGTCCACGCCACCACGGCCATGGGCAGGACGGACGAGGCGGAGACACTGATCAAGGAGGCGCTTCCCGAGGCACGTCGAAATCCTTTCTGGCTGCACTTCCTGCATGCCCGTGGACGTTTCTACATCGAGAACAACCGTCCGTACGCGGCGTTGGCGGACTTTCAGACCTGCGGGCGCCTGCTCGGTGGAACCGCTCTCGGTCACGCGAATTTCGTCCCCTGGCGATGTGACCTGGCGGAGGCGTGGTTGCGACTCGACGACGCCCGCAGTGGAAAAGCCCTCCTTGAGGAGCAGTTGACACGGGTGAACGCCGACAACAAGCGGGTGCGTGGTCGCACCCTGCGGATCATGGCCGCGACGCTCAAGCAGCCGGCCCGGGCGTCCATGCTCAGGGAGGCCGTGAAGGTGCTCCTCGATTCCGGGGACCGGCTTGAGCTGGCCCGTGCACTCGCTGATTCGAGTGAAGCCGAACTGGAGTGCGGGCGGTTTGCCGAATTCAGGCTCATTTCCCATCAGGCGAAGCGGATGGCCAAGATGTGCGGGGCCGAGCCGCTCTACTGGAGGCTGCAGAATTCCGGCAGCGCGGAGGAACCGGGCGAGACTCCCGCGTTGCGGAAGACCATCCATCAGTTCGCCCTGCTCAGTGACGCCGAGCGCAAGGTCGCGGCTCTGGCGGCCCAGGGGCGGAGCAACCGCGAGATCAGCCAGACCCTGTTCATCACGGTGAGCACGGTGGAGCAGCACCTCACCAAGACGTACCGAAAGCTCGGAGTGAGCAGCCGCTTCGGCCTGCCGGTGGAGCTGGGCCTGGTGGGCTCGGCGGACCACTGAGCCGCCGCACCGCGGGCCGGACGGCGGCTGCCGGAGGCGCGGTCGACACCGGTCGGCATCTTTGGCCGAGAAACAGGTGGGGACCACGCGCAGACGGCCGCTCAAGGGCACGACCGTCCACCGCCCACCCCCGGGCGGCGCTCCCGGGGGTGGGCGGTAGGGGTGGTACGGGCTGGTGTCCAGGCCGCGTCATGCCTGGTGGGGAGGGCGACAGCGCATGGCGATCTGGGGCCGTCCGGCCGCACGGCAGGGGTGAGGTTAGGGGTGTGATCGCTGTCGCCGCGCAGGGCGGGCCCGTTACGTTGAGGTGCGAATTGCCGAGACGATATTGAGGCTTGTCAGGCGGCGGATACGTCGGCTGACTGCGCTGAGACGGGGTTCCTTGCCGATGTCCGTAGCCGTGGATCGGGACCAGTGGTTCCGCCGATACGCACCTGCGTCGCCGGGCACGATCACGTTACTCTGCCTGCCGCACGCGGGCGGTGCGGCGTCACAGTTCCTTCCCATGGCCCGACGACTGGCCCCTGCCGTGGACGTGGTCTGCGTGCAGTATCCGGGCCGTCAGGACCGGCGGAAGGAGACGCCGATCGACGACGTGCACACACTGGCGGACCGGATCTGCGAGCTGCTGGCGCCCACCCCGGACCAGCGACTCGTCATCCTCGGGCACAGCATGGGCTCGGTCGTCGGCTTCGAACTGGCGCTGCGGATCGAGCGTTCGGCCCCGGGCACGCTGCTCGGGCTGATCGCGTCCGGCCGCCGGGCTCCGGTGATCCACCGGGACGAGAACGTCCACCTGCGGGCCGACGACGACATCATCGCGGAGATCCGTGCGCTGAGCGGCACCGATCCGAGTCTGCTGGCGGACGACGAACTGCTGCGTATGGTCCTGCCGACGCTGCGGGCCGACTACCGGGCGGTCGAGACCTACCGCTACCGGGAGGGGGATCGGCTCAAGGCTCCGATCGGCGTGCTCGTGGGCGACAGCGACCCCCGGGTGAGCCCCGACGACGCCCGTGCCTGGGAGCAGCTCACCGATGGCGGGTTCTCGATGCGGACGTTCCCCGGAGGGCACTTCTACCTGAACGAGCAGCAGGCCGCAGTGGCATCGGAGGTCACTGACCGCATCGCCGCTTTCCAGCACCTGTCCCGTGTGTCCTGACGAGTGAGCCGTACAAGCCCCGGCAGGAGCCGGCCCGTCGGCGGGAGACCCGCCGCCGGCGCCCGGAGGCGTGTGTCGAGCGGCCGGGAGCCTGCGGTTCCCGGTGCCCGCTCCCCGATCTGACCCGCCCCGCGCTCTCTCCCCTCCTGTGTAGGTACCCCAGCCGGACGCATACGGCGCTGCGGGCGTTCCGCCGCGCGCCGGCACTCCCGTCCGTCCGTCCCTGTTCGTTTTCCTCATGACCCGGAGGTGACTTCAGCAATGCTGGATTCGGCGACTGACGTCGACGGCGGTATCGGCTGTGAGCCGATCGCCGTGGTCGGGGTGTCCTGCCGGCTCCCCGGGGCCGCCACGCCCGAGGAGTTCTGGCGGCTGCTGTCCGACGGACGCAGCGCCGTCGGGCAGGTGCCGACGGGCCGATGGCAGGAGGAGCCACCCGAGGAGGCGGCTCGCCGGGGCGCGTTCCTGGACGAGGTGGACCGGTTCGACGCGGCGTTCTTCGGCATCTCACCGCGTGAGGCGCGGACCATGGATCCGCAGCAGCGGCTGACGCTCGAACTGTGCTGGGAGGCACTGGAGGACGCCGGAATCGTCCCGGAGACGCTGCGGGGCCGGCCGGCAGGGGTGTTCGTCGGCGCGATCGCGGACGACTACGCGCGTCTGCTGCACCGCCAGGGCATGGCGGCGGTCGGCGCGCACAGCTTCACCGGCCTGCACCGGAGCCTCATCGCCAACCGGGTCTCCTACCGCCTCGGCCTGAACGGGCCGAGCCTCACCGTCGACACCGGCCAGTCCTCTTCCCTGGTCGCGGTGCACCTGGCGGCGGAGAGCCTGCGCCGGGGAGAGTCCGAGATCGCTCTCGTCGGTGGGGTGCACCTCAATCTCGTTCCGGAGAGCGCCGCGGCCGCCGCCCGGTTCGGCGCGCTCTCGCCCACGGGCCGCAGCCACACCTTCGACGCTCGCGCCGACGGATTCGTACGCGGCGAGGGCGGAGCCATGGTGGTGCTCAAGCCCCTGGACCGGGCTCGGGCCGACGGCGACGTCGTCCACTGCGAGATCCGGGGCAGCGCAGTCAACAACGACGGTGGCGGTGCGAGCCTGACCAGCCCCAGCGTGCGGGCGCAGACGGAGGTGCTGCGGGCGGCGTACCGGCGTGCCGGAGTCACCCCGGAGCACGTGGGATACGTGGAACTGCACGGCACCGGTACGCAAGTCGGCGACCCCGTCGAGGCGGGCGCGCTGGGCGCCGCGCTGTCCACCGGCCGGCCGGCGGACAGCCCGTTGCTGGTCGGATCGGTGAAGACGAACATCGGCCATCTGGAGGGCGCCGCAGGCATTGCCGGTCTGGTCAAGACGGTCCTGTCACTGGCGCATCGCCGGATCCCGCCGAGCCTGAACTTCACCCGGGCCCATCCGGACATCCCCCTGGAAGAGCTGCGGCTGGGCGTCGTCCAGGAGACCACGCCCTGGCCCCGAGGCACGGTCCCGGCCTTCGCCGGGGTGAGTTCGTTCGGCATGGGGGGCACCAACTGCCATGTCGTTCTGGCCGCGGCGTCGACACCGGACGGGTCCGCCGCCGGGGCCGGCAGCGACGACGACGGCGCGGGGGAGGGGGCCCGCCCCCGCCCGGTGCCGTGGGTGCTCTCGGGCCGCTCGGCCGCCGCGCTGCGTGGCCAGGCGGACCGGCTGAGGGCCCGCCTCGAGTCCGGACCGGACCTGCGGCCCGCCGACATCGGCCACACACTGGGCGGACACCGCACCCTGTTCGATCACCGTGCCGTGGTGATCGGTGACGACCGTACGGCGCGGGTGGACGCGCTGAAGGCGCTGGCCGGCGCGCAGGCGTCACCGGACGTGGTGACGGGGCAGGCCGTCCCGGGTGACAGCGTGTTCGTTTTCCCCGGTCAGGGGTCGCAGTGGACCGGCATGGGACTGGAGCTCCACGAGGAGTTCCCGGTCTTCGCGGAGCATCTGCGGGCGTGCGATCGAGCGTTGCGGCCGTACGTCGACTGGTCGTTGCTCGCGGTTCTCCGCGGGGAGCCCGGCGCACCGTCGCTGGACCGGGTGGACGTGGTGCAGCCCGCCCTGTTCGCGGTGATGACGTCGCTGGCGCGGCTGTGGGAATCGCTGGGCGTGCGTCCGGCGGCAGTGGTGGGTCACAGCCAGGGCGAGATCGCGGCCGCCTACGTGGCGCGGGCGCTGTCCCTGGAGGACGCGGCCCGCATCGTCGCCGTACGGAGCCGGGCGCTGCGGAGCCTGTCGGGCCGAGGTGCGATGGCCGTGGTGTCGATGCCCTCGGAAGAGGTCGTGCGACGTATCGGCGGCGTCGCCGTCGGTCTGTCGGTCGCGGCCGTGAACGGACCGGTGTCGACGGTGGTCGCCGGTGAGCCCGAAGCGGTGGACCGCTTCCTGGACCAGGTGTCCGGGGAAGGGATCCAGGCACGCCGTCTGCCCGTCGACTACGCCTCGCACTCGACGCAGACGGAGGAGATCGCTGAGGACCTCGTCCGGTCGCTGGCCGGCGTGTCCGCGCGCTCGGGAGAGATTCCGTTCTATTCGACGGTCACCGGCGAGATGGTGGACACAGCCGGTCTGGACGCCGCCTACTGGTTCCGGAACCTGCGGCGGACGGTCCGGTTCGAGGAGACCGTCCGCCTGCTGCTGGCCGACGGGTACCGGCAGTTCGTGGAGTGCAGTCCCCACCCGGCGCTGCTCGCCGCCGTGGACGACACGGCTGCCTCGGCCGGGGTGCCCGCCGCCGGTACGGGCTCGCTGCGCCGTGGTGACGGCGGCCGGCGGCGGTTCCTGACCAGTCTGGCCGAGGCCCACACGCAGGGCGCCTCCGTGGACTGGGCAGCGGTTCTCGCCGACCCGGACGGACGGCGCGTGCCGCTGCCGACCTACGCCTTCCAGCGCGAGCGCCACTGGTGGCAAGCGCCTGCCGGAACGGTGCCGGGGCCCGTCGCCCCGCCATCCTCCTCCCCGCCGATCCCGGCCCCGGAGACCGGCGACGACGAGGAGCGGCCCACCCCGGCAACCGGTCCGCGGTCCCTGGCGGACCGGCTCGGCGGGCTCCGCGAAGCCGACCGGGACCGGATGATGCTCGACCTGGTCCGAGACGGGGCGGCGCTGGTCCTGGAGCACGACTCCGCCGAGGGCGTCGAGGCCGACGTGACGTTCCGGGACCTCGGCTTCGACTCGACGACGGCGGTCGAGATGCGGCGGCGGATGAACGCCGTCACCGGCCTGCACCTGCCCTCCACCGTTCTGTTCGAGCACCCGACCCCGGCCCGGCTGGCCCGCCACCTGTGGAAGGAACTGCTCCCGGCGGCTCCCGCGGCCCCGGCCGTCCCCGGCACGGCCCCCGGCGAGGACGAGCCGGTCGCGATCGTCGGCATCGGCTGCCGCTTCCCCGGTGACGTCCGGTCCCCCGAGGACCTGTGGCGGCTGCTGGCCGAAGGGACCGACGCCATCACGGAGTTCCCCGAGGACCGCGGCTGGCGGCTCGACGAACTGTTCGACCAAGCCCCGGAGAACGGCCCGCGCAGTTACGTAAGTCAGGGCGGCTTCCTGCACGACGCGGCCCAGTTCGACGCGGCGTTCTTCGGCATCAGCCCGCGCGAGGCCGACGCGATGGACCCGCAGCAGCGGCTGCTCCTGGAGACCTCGTGGGAGGCGCTGGAGCGGGCCGGGGTCGACCCCACCGGGCTGCGCGGCAGCGACACCGGTGTGTTCCTCGGCGCGACCTCGCAGGACTACGGTTCGCGTCTCGACGACGCGCCGGCCGGCTACGAGGGGTACGTGCTGACCGGCAGCACCTCCAGCGTGGCCTCCGGGCGAGTGGCGTACACCCTTGGCCTGCAAGGACCCGCGCTGACCGTCGACACGGCGTGTTCCTCCTCGCTGGTGGCGCTGCACCTGGCCCGTCAGGCGGTGTCGCGCGGCGAGTGCACCATGGCCCTGGCCGGCGGCGTGACCGTGATGGCGACGCCCGGCATGTTCACCGAGTTCAGCAGGCAGCGCGGACTTGCGCCCGACGGGCGCTGCAAGCCGTTCGCCGAGGCCGCCGACGGCACCGCCTGGAGCGAGGGCGTCGGCGTCCTGCTGCTTGAGCGGCTGTCCGACGCGACCCGCAACGGGCACCGGGTGCTGGCCGTCCTGCGCGGGTCCGCGGTGAACCAGGACGGTGCCAGCAACGGCCTGACCGCACCCAACGGAGGTGCTCAGCGCCGCGTCATCCAGCAGGCCCTGGAGACGGCCGGACTCGCGGCGGCCGACGTGGACGCGGTCGAGGCGCACGGCACCGGCACGACGCTGGGCGACCCGATCGAGGCACAGGCCGTCCTCGCCACCTACGGCCAGGACCGCCCGGCCGACCGGCCGGTGCTGCTCGGATCCCTCAAGTCGAACATCGGACACACCCAGGCCGCCGCCGGAGTCGCCGGTGTGATCAAGATGGTCCTGGCGATGCGGCACGGCATGCTGCCCCGCACCCTCCACCTGGACCGCCCCTCCTCGCACGTCGACTGGGACGCGGGCGCCGCCGCACTGCTGCCCGAGCCCACCCCCTGGCCGACCGTGGACCGGCCGCGTCGCGCCGGAGTGTCGTCGTTCGGCATCAGCGGCACCAACGCCCACGTCATCCTGGAACAGGCTCCGCAGACAACGGAGTTGGTCCCGGAGTTGGCGCCGGAGCCGGGATCGGGGCCGGGATCGGAGCCGGAGCCGGAGCCGGAGCCCGGGACCCCCGGGCCCGTCCTGACGGCCGTGCCGTGGCCGCTGTCCGCCCGCGACCCGCGCGCGCTGCGCCACCAGGCCGAACTGCTGCACGACTGGCTGCGCGACCACCCCGGCACTCCGCACGCCGACGTCGCGCACACCCTCCGCACGGGACGGGCCGCGCTCACCCACCGGGCCGTGGTGGTCGGCGCCGACCGCGACGCGTTCCTGACCGGCCTGCGTGCGCTCGCCGACGGCGGGACCGCCCGCCACCTGATCCAGGACGCCGCCACCACCGACCGCAGGACCGTCTTCGTCTTCCCCGGCCAGGGCTCCCAATGGGCCGGGATGGGCGTGCGGCTGATGGAGGAGTCACCGGTCTTCCGCGAGCACCTGACCGACTGCGCCGAGGCGCTCCAGCCGTACCTGAAGTTCTCACCGCTGGCCGTGCTGCGCGGCGAACCGGACGCACCCACCCTCGACCGGGTCGACGTCGTCCAGCCGGTGCTCTTCGCCATGATGGTCTCCCTGGCCCGCAGCTGGGAGACGTACGGTGTGCGGCCCGACGCGGTCGTCGGGCACTCCCAGGGCGAGATCGCCGCCGCACACCTCGCGGGCGCGCTGTCGCTGGACGACGCCGCCCGGATCGTGTGCAGGCGCAGCCAAGCCCTCGCGGTGCTCGCCGGCCGGGGCGGCATGGCGTCCCTGCCGCTGCCGCTGCCCGAGGTCACCGAGCTCATCGGCCGCTGGGGCGACCGCCTGGAGGTGGCAGCGGTCAACGGCCCCAAGGCCGTCGTCGTCGCCGGAGACCCGGAGGCACTGACCGAACTGCTCGCCGTGTGCACCGGGCGCCAGGTGGCCGCACGGCGCATCGCCGTCGACTACGCATCGCACTCCGCCCATGTGGAGCCCGTCCGGGAGCAGCTGGCCACCGAACTGGCCGGGATCCTGCCGCGGCGCAGCGACATCCCCTTCCACTCCACCGTCACCGGCACCGAGATCACCGACACCAGCACCCTGGACGCCGACTACTGGTTCCGCAACCTCCGGCAGACGGTCCGCTTCGCCGACGCCACCGGCGACCTGCTCGCCGCCGGACACCTGAACTTCGTCGAGATCAGCCCGCACCCGGTCCTCACCCTCGCCCTCCAGAACACCCTCGAACACCAGGGCGACGGCGGCACGACCGCGACCGTCACGAGCACCCTGCACCGGGACGACGCCGGCCTGGCGAACCTCCTGACCTCCCTGGCGCGCCTGCACGCGACCGGCACGCCCGTCCGCTGGGACCCGCACGCCGAGACCACCCCCGCGCACCCCGTCGAGCTGCCCACCTATCCCTTCCGGCGACAGCGCCACTGGCTGACCCCTCCGAGCGGCGGCCCGGACATGTCCGCGGCGGGTCTCGACACCACCACGCACCCGCTGCTCCCCGCGGGCGTACCGCTGGCCGACCACGGAGGGGTCGCGCTCACCGGCACGCTGTCGCTCCGGACCCACCCCTGGCTGGCCGACCACACCGTGCTGGGCACCGTCCTGCTGCCCGCCACGGCCTTCGTCGAGCTGGCCGTCCAGGCCGGCGACCGGACGGGTTGCCCGGACATCGAGGAACTGGTGCTCCAGGCCCCCCTCGTGCTGCCCACCGCCGGCACCGTACGCGCCCAAGTGGTCGTCGGAGCCCCGGACGCGGAGGGCCGGCGGCCCGTCGGCATCCACACCGCCGGCAACGGCGATCGGCCCGAATGGACCTGCCACGCCCGCGGCACGCTCGCACCCGCCGCCGACGCGGACTCTCCGACGGAGCCGACGGCCTCGTGGCCACCGGCCGGGGCCGAGGCCGTCCCCGTGGACGACGCCTACGCCCACCTCGACGGACTGGGCTTCGGCTACGGGCCCGCGTTCCGCGGGCTGCGCCGGCTCTGGCGGCGTGGCGACGACCTGTTCTGCGACGTCGAGCTGGACACCTCGCTCACTCCGGACGCCGGGGCCTACGGCCTGCATCCCGCGCTGCTCGACGCCGCCCTGCACCCGCTGGTGTGGGACGACGAACGGGTCCGGCTCCCCTTCTCATGGACCGGGGTGCGGCTGCGGGCGAGTGGCGCGACCGCGCTGCGGGTGCACCTGTGCCGGCGACCCGACGGCGGTACCCGCCTGACGGCGACCGACCTCGCCGGCGGGCCGGTCGCCGAAGTGGACGCGCTGACGCTGCGCCCGGTCGACGTCGAGCAACTCGCCGCCCCGGCCGCCCAGCACGATCTGTACCTGGTCGACTGGACCACCCTCGTGGCACCGGACCTCCCCCGGGCGGCCCTCGACCGGGCGATCGTCGCCCCGTCGCCGCACGGCGCCCACCCCCGGGGCGTCGACACCTACCCCGGGCTCGCCGAACTGGCCCGCGCGGTGGACGGCGGCAGGCCGGTTCCGGAGCTGGTCTCCTACCACCCCGGGCAGACCGGCGCCGGACCGGCTCAGAGCCCGGCGCACCCGGCCCGGACACACGACCTGGTGACCGGGACGCTCGGCTTCCTCCAGGGCTGGCTGGCCGACGAGCGGTTCGCGGACGTTCCTTTGGCCGTCGTCACCCGCTCCGCGGTCCGCACCGGCCCGGCCGACGGACCCGAGGACCCCGCGGCCGCGGCGGTCTGGGGCCTGCTCCGGTCGGCACAGTCGGAATACCCCGGTCGGTTCCTCCTGGTGGATACCGACGCCGATGCCGATGCCGGTGCCGGTGCCGGTGCCGGTGCTGGTGCTGGTGCCCACGCCCATCCGATTGCCGATTCTGATCCGGCCGCCGACGCTCTGGCCGTCGCGCCGGCCACGGGGGAGAGCCAACTGGCGCTTCGCGGGGCCGAGATCCGTGCGCCCCGGCTCGTCCACCGGCCCCGTACAGCAGGCGGTTCGCCCATCCGCCCGGCAGCGGGCGGCACCGTCCTGATCACCGGCGGCACCGGCACCCTCGGGCGGCTGCTCGCCCAGCACCTCGTCACCCGGCACGGCGTGCGACGGCTCCTGCTGACCGGCCGGCAGGGTCCCGACGCGCCGGGGGCCGAGAGCCTGCGCGCCGAACTCACCGGCCTCGGCGCCGAGGTCACCCTCGCCGCGTGCGACACCGCCGACCGTGACGCGCTCGCCGCGCTGCTCGCCGGCATCCCGGCCGAGCACCCGCTGACCGCGGTGTTCCACGCCGCCGGAGTGCTCGCCGACGCCACACTCCCCGCGCTGGACGAGACTCACGTCCGGGCGGTCCTGCGCCCGAAGGTGGACGCCGCCTGGCACCTCCACGAGCTGACCCGGCACATGGATCTCACCGCCTTCGTCCTCTTCTCCTCCGTGATGGCCACACTCGGCGGACCGGGCCAGGCCAACTACGCGGCGGCCAACGCCTACCTCGACGCCCTCGCGCGGCAGCGCCGCGCCGACGGCCTGCCCGCGCTCTCCCTGGGCTGGGGCCAGTGGGCCCGGGCCAGTGGCATGACCGGCCACCTCGGCCGTGCCGACCTGGCCCGGATGCGCCGGGCCGGAATCCGCCCGCTGCCCACCGAGGAAGCACTTCTCCTGCTGGACGCCGCGCTGGCCGGTCAGGACGCCCACCTCGTACCGGTGAAGATCGACGCGGCCCGGTCGTCCGCGACCGGGATGCTGCGGGACCTGGCCGCCACGCCTTCCCGGCGTACCGCCGCGGCCACTCCGCCGAGTACGGCGGAACCGTCGGACGGTGACTTCCGGGCTCGGCTGGACGCGCTGTCGGGCACCGAGCGGGCCACCCGGCTGCTCGACCTGGTCCGCGCCCACACCTCGGTCGTCCTCGGCCACACCTCCCCGGCGCACGTCGACACCGACCAGTCGTTCCAGGACGCCGGTTTCGACTCCCTCACCTCCGTCGAGCTGCGCAACCGGCTGGCCGCGGCGACCGGACTGCGGCTGCCGGTGACGCTGCTCTTCGACCATCCCACCCCGGCCGCCGTCGCCGGCCTGGTGCACGAGTCGCTGTTCCCGGCCGACGGTCCGCTCGGGGCCGACGCGTCGCCCTCGGCCGAGACGCTGGGCGCGGAGGCGGCCGCGGAGCCGATCGCCATCGTGGGAATCGGCTGCCGCTTCCCGGGCGGTGTGAGTTCCCCCGACGACCTCTGGCGCATGGTGGCCGACGGCGTGGACGGTGTGGGGCCGTTCCCCGCCGACCGCGGATGGGACATCGAGCGGCTCTACGACGCCGACGCCGGACGACTCGGACACAGCTACGTCCGTGAGGGCGGATTCCTGCACGACGCCGCCGAGTTCGACGCCGACTTCTTCGGGATCAACCCGCGCGAGGCCCTGGCGACGGACCCGCAGCAGCGGCTGCTCCTCGAGGTCGCCTGGGAGACGCTGGAGGACGCCGGGGTGGACCCTGCGGGCCTCCGGGGAAGTCGCACGGGTGTGTTCGCCGGGCTCATGTACCACGACTACGGGTCGCGACTGGGCGCCTTGCCTTCGGAGCTGGAGGGCTATCTCGGCAACGGCAGCGCGGGCAGTGTGGCCTCCGGCCGGGTGGCGTACACCTTCGGTTTCGAGGGTCCGGCGGTGACGGTGGACACGGCGTGTTCGTCGTCGCTGGTGGCGCTCCACATGGCGGCGCAGGCGCTGCGTTCCGGCGAGTGCTCCATGGCACTGGCGGGTGGCGTCTCCGTGATGTCGACGCCGCAGACGTTCGTGGAGTTCAGCCGGCAGCGGGGCCTGTCGGCCGATGGGCGGTGCAAGGCGTTCTCGGCTTCGGCGGACGGGTTCGGTCCCGCCGAGGGGGTCGGCCTGGTGCTGCTTGAGCGTTTGTCGGACGCGGTGGCGAACGGTCACCGGGTGCTCGGGGTGGTGCGGGGTTCGGCGGTGAATCAGGATGGTGCGTCGAATGGTCTGACGGCGCCGAATGGTCCGTCGCAGCAGCGGGTGATTCAGCAGGCGTTGGCGAGTGCGGGTTTGTCCGCCGGTGATGTTGATGTGGTGGAGGCGCACGGTACGGGTACGACGCTCGGTGATCCGATCGAGGCGCAGGCGTTGTTGGCGACGTACGGCCAGGACCGGCCGGAGGGGCGTCCGTTGTGGCTGGGTTCGGTGAAGTCGAACATCGGGCACACGCAGGCGGCGGCCGGTGTGGCCGGGGTCATCAAGATGGTGATGGCGATGCGGCACGGTCAGCTGCCGGAGACGCTGCACGTGGACGAGCCCTCGCCGCACGTCGACTGGTCGGCCGGTGACGTGCGTCTGCTGACGAAGCACGTGGCATGGCCGGGGGAGGGGCGCCTGCGGCGGGCGGGTGTGTCCTCGTTCGGAGTGAGCGGCACCAACGCACACGTGATCCTGGAGGAGCCCCCGGCCGAGGAGGCACGCGCCGCCGTCGGAGAGCCGGGTGCTGCCGCGCCGGAGGGTGAGGGGCCGCTGCCGTGGTTGGTGTCGGGCCGGGGCGATGCGGCGCTGCTGGGGCAGGCGGCGCGGCTCGCGGAGTTCGTCCGGAGCCGTCAGGACGTGGATGTCGCGGGTGTGGCGGCGGCGTTGACGAACCGTGCGGCGTTGGACGAACGCGTGGTCGTCGTGGGCCAGAACGTCGCGGATCTTGTCGCGGGTCTTGATGCGTTGGCGGGGAGTGTGCCCGCTGATGGGTTGGTGAGTGGTTCGCCGGTGGGTGGGAAGTCGGCGGTGTTGTTCACGGGTCAGGGTTCGCAGTTCGCCGGTATGGGTGTGGAGTTGTATGAGCGGTTCGGGGTGTTCGCGGGTGTGGTGGATGAGG
>NZ_JAAXYC010000167.1 GCF_018619185.1 Streptomyces sp. McG3
GTGCGGGATGGGGGCGGTGGCGGCGCCCGGGACGGGGACCGGAGCGGAGACCGAAGCGGGGACAGCGGCCTGAACGGGCACGCCGACCGGGACAGCGCCCGGGACCGGGACAGGACCGGGCGCACCGACCAGGACCGGGACGGCCGCCAGGGCGGCAGCCGGGACCAGGACCAGGACCGGGGCGGCAGCCGGGACCGTGACCGCGGCCCGGGCGAGGACGGTTCGCTCTCCCGGCTGCTGGAGCGTGCGGCGGAGCTCCGCGAGGACCCCGAGGTCACCGAGGCGGTGGGCCTCGACGACCTGCGGCCCGCCGAGGCCGAGCTGTTCGCCTCGCTGCTGGCCGGGCACCTGCTGGGCTCCGTCGGCCGTGCGGAGCTGCTGTCCGGCTGTCGCGGTCTCGCGGCGGTCCAGGCGTACGAGTGGTTCGCCGGGGTGGACCGGGCCCTGGCCGCCCCGCCGCCCGGCGACGGCCGGACGCCTCCGCGTTCCGGAACCGCCGCCCTGTTCCACCCGGTGGCGTTCCGGATCGCGCTCGCGGTCCTCGGCGGCGCGTCGCACAGCGCGGTGTCCGCCGCCGCCCACCTGCTGACCTGGGAACTGTCCGTACAGAGCGATCCGGACACCACTCCCGCGCGCCCCCTGTTCTGCGACGACCCGGAATCCGACCTGGCGCTCTCGCGCGCCCGGCCGGCCGACGGGGTCGTCGACGTGGCGGGCAGCGAGGTGACGGGGCGGCTGATCTTCTACCGGGGGACCGCGCTGCCCGCCGCCGTGCTCGCCGAGCTCTGGGACCGGCACTTCCCCGTCCGCGCCCCGGTCGTCCGCTGGCTGCGGCTGCTCGCCGACGACCCCCGGCCCCAGGTGTCGATGCGCGCCGCGGTGGCCGCCGGTGAGCTGTCCGTACGCGACTTCGAGCACGGGTACGCGGAGTTGATCCGGCCGCTCGCCGAGGCGCCCACCCCCCGCCGCAGGGTCTTCGCCGCCACCGCGCTGGACCAGGCCGCCGGTCACGCCTCGCACCGCCGGGCGGTGCGCAAGGTGGTCGACAACTGGTCGCGGCACGGCACACCGGCCCTGCGCTGGACGGCGGCCATGGCGCTGGGCTACGGCCGGTCCGCCGACTCGATGGACGACACCCTGGACGCACTGGCCGGGATCGGGGTCCGCGACGACGGGGAGCAGCTGGCCGTGGCCTCGCTGAACGTGGTCCGGCTGCTGACGCTCCCGGAGTGCGCCACCGTGCTGCGGCGGCTGGCCGACTGGACCGGGCACCGCCGCGAGGAGTACCAGGACCTCGCACTGGTGAGCATCGTCCGGCTGGCGCTGACCGATGTGGACGAGGTCCTCGACGACGAGCCCGGCACCCCGCTGGGCGACCGGGGCGACTGGCCGCTGCTGCTCGCGCTGGCCGCGACCCGGCCCGAACTCACCGGGAAGCTGGCCGACCTGTTCTGGACGGCGCTCAACACCGCGCGGTCCCGGGACGTCGCGCTGGACGCCCTGGAGACCCTGTTGCGCTCCGCCTCGCGCAAGGACGGCCGCGCGTGGACGCGGGAGGGGCTGGCCGCGCTGCTGCCCGCACTGACCGCCGAGGAGCAGGACCGGCGGCGGCTGGACTGGCTGCTGCGCCGAATGATGAGGGATCAGGACCGTCCGCTCGCCGAGGAACGGGCGCGCGCCCTGTGGAGGCTCGCCGTGCCCACCCGGCAGCGGCGGTCCGAAGAGGAGGAAAGTCATGGCTGAGGAGAACGGCGGGGCGGAGAACGGGGCGGTGGACCCCTCGCGGCCCACGGGCCCGTTCCTGCGGGAGTACACGCCGACGGGCCCGTTCCGGCAGGGCGGCGCCCGCACCACGTCGGTGCTGTTCTACCGGCGGGGCTACAGCGTGGCCGGTGTCTCCGGCATCGACCACTACGACAAGCCGCCGCTGGCGCGACCGCACACCATCTGCGAGATCGCCACCGGCACCTTCGTCACCACCCTGCGGATGGAGCTGCCCGCGTCCGGCGGCGCCACGTTCTTCAAGGCGGAGGTGGACATCCAGTGGACCGTCGAGGACCCGCACCTGGTGGCGGTGCAGGTGGTCTCCGACATCGCCGAGCGGCTCACCGCGCCGACCCTGGAGCGACTGTGGGAGATCTCCGCCCAGTACCCGGTGCACAGGGCGGAGCAGGCCAACGCCGACATCACCCGGGCGTGCGTCTCCGGCCGGTGGAACGACCTCGGCACCGACCTCGGGCTGCGGGTGCGGCTGTTCGTACGGCTGCGGGTGGACGACCGGACGATCGGCCACGAGGAGAGGGTCCGGAGTCAGCGGAGCGACGACGAGCTGGCGCGGATGCGGCAGGAGAACTACCTCACGATGCTGCGGGGCGGTGAGCTGGAGCAGCTCAGCCACATGCTGGCCGCGGACCCCGAGGAGGCCAACAACTTCCTGGAGAAGATCCGCCAGGAGGGCCGGCAGGACGAGAAGGACCGCGTCGACCGCCTCTTCTCCATGATCGCCGGCGGCCAGATCCACTCCGACGAGATCGAGACCCGGGTACTCGACGACCTCAGCAGGCAGCACCTCGGTATCCAGGGCGGCATGGGCACCCGGCCCGCCCGCCGCACCCATCGGGAGCTGGCACCCGTCCGCGAGGAGACGTTCACCCCCGAGTGGGTGGCGGACGAGCCTCCCGTGCGGCAGCCCCGCCCGCCCGTCCAGGACGCCGATCCGGAACAGCCCGCGCCGCGCGACCGCAACCGTAACCGCGACGACGGCTGGGGCTGGGTGGAGGGCGACGGATGAGCTCCGACGGAACCACACGGACTTCCCCCGCCCCGACCGCGCCGGTGCCGGACGGGGGTCAGCACGGGCCGGACAGGGCGGGGGAACGCATCGCGGAACGGCTCCTGGTCACCGTCCGGGAGGACCTCGGCAGGGCCGACTCCAAGGCGGCCGTGCTGCTCTCGGGGGCGCTCGCCCTGCCCGCCTTCCTCATCGGGCGGCACGGCTCGCCCGACTGGCGGGGCCCCGGCGACCTGGCGCTGGTGGCCGCGGGCGTGCTGTGGGTGATCGCGGTGGCCGCCCTGGTCCGCGCGCTCCTGCCGCGTACGGGCACGGTCCGCGACCGGGAGGGGGTGACCTACTTCGGGGACCTGCTGGCCCCGTTCGACTACGACGTGCTGACCGCCCGCATCAACGAGGCCGGCCGCGACCCGGTCGGCTGGCTGCTCGTCCAGGCCGTGGACGTCAGCGCCATCCTGTCCGCCAAGTACCGGGCGATCCGCTGGGCGGTCGCCACGCTCGCCCCGGCGGCGGCGCTGGCTCTCGCCTGGAGCCTGGCCGGGCGCTGACCTGACCGCACGGGTGTGCAGCGTCCAGAGGCACACCACCGACGACTACACAGAGTGTGCGAACAAGCGCTCCATGACACCAACGGGCGTGCACACACGCCACGCAGACACGCAGACACGACACGCAGACACGCAGACACGGCAACGACAGTAAAAGGGGACGGTCGTGCGGAATGACCGAAGAAGAGGCCCGGCCGGCACCGGCCGGGCCGGGCGGGCGGCGCTGGCCGTCCTGGCCGGTGCGGCCCTGCTCACCTCCCTGACGGCACCGGCCGCCGCCGATCCGGAGCCCGCCGCGCCCGCCTTCGCCTCCGTCAACTACGCGGTGGCCGTCGACCAGTCCGCGAGCCTCGCGCCCGCGGACATCAATGCGGAGAAGGCGGCCGCCGCCCGGATCGCGCTCGGCGACGTCTCGGCGACCTCCCACATCAGCGTGTTCGGCTTCGCCGCCGCCGAGTCCGCCGACCAGCGGGCGGTGGACCCCGTGTGCCCCCGTACCCGACTGGACGCCGCGGGACGGGAGTCGGTCGGGGGCTGCGTGGAGAAGCTGCGCAGCCGCAAGAAGAGCGAGGGCACGGGGACGGACTTCCCGAGCGCGATACGCCAGGGCGTGCACGAACTGAGCTCGGGCACCGACGCGTCGGTCCCCCGGGTGCTGTTCCTGCTCACCGACGGGGAGATGGACGTCACCGGCAGCCCCCAGTACGGCGACCCGGCGCACCGCGAGGCCGAGGGCAAGCGCCAGCTGGACCTGGAGCTGAAGAACGCCGCCGCCAAGAACGTACAGATCTGGCCGCTCGGCTTCGGCCCCGACCCGGACAAGGAGCAGCTCGACAAGATCGCCGCCGGCGGCTTCCAGAAGGGCTGCGTCGACCTGCCGTCCGCCCGCCCCACCGCCCGCAAGGTCTCCGGGGCCAAGGACGTCGGGCCGGTGCTGGAGAAGATCTTCGCCGCCGCGCACTGCCTGCGCTACCAGGCGGGCCCGAACAAGCGCCCGCCCGCCACCCTGCCCATCACCATCTCGCCGCTGGCGACCGTGGGCAGCATCGTCGTCGACAAGGGCTCCCCCCAGGTGACCGTCACCTACACCGACCCGCTCGGCAACAAGGTTCCCACCACCGGGAAGTTCAAGGACTCCACCTTCGAACTCGCGGGCGGCGGCGGCACCGTGGAGGCGCTGAAGATCGTCGACCCGGTGCCCGGCCGGTGGAAGGTCGACGTGAAGGCCCCCGAGGGCCACCGCTCGCTGCCCGTCGGCGTCAGCGTCCTGTGGCAGGGGGAGCTGCGCGGATCCATCACGATGGACCCGCCCTCCCCGCAGGCCGGGCAGAAGGCGACCGTCACCATGCGGCTCCAGACCCGCGAGGGCTACGAGATCAAGGACCCGGCCGACTACGCCGGTCTGAAGGTCAGCAGCCGGCTCACCGGCGACGGGTTCGCGCCGCTGCCGCTGCGGCTCACCGACGACGGCAAGGGGCCCGACCCCACCAGGAGTGACGGCTCCTTCAGCGGTACGGTCACCGTCCCGAAGAGCGCCGACGGCGCCCTGAAGGTCAGCGGCACCCTCACCGCCTCCGGGCTCAGCGCCGACACCCGCAGCGAGGGCGGCCAGGTCGCCCCCGGGGCCCTGCCCGTCACCACGGCGCTCGGCCCGGTCCGCGGCGAAGGCCACCCCGGGGACACGGTCACCGCGAACCTCTCCGTCACCAACACCACGGACGCCCCGCACACCCTGAAGCTGTCCCTCGCGGATGTCCGGGCCGGGCTGCTCACCGTGAGCCCCGCCGAGATCGTGGTGAAGCCCGGCGCGTCCTCCACCCATGAGGTCCGGCTCGGGATCGGCCCGGAGAAGTCCTTCGACGGGCGGCTCGACGACGGCCCCCTCGGCATCGGCGGCACCGTCACCGTCCAGGACGCCACCGACGGCGACCGCACCCTGGTGCGCACCCCGCTGTCCGTCCAGGTCACCCCCGAACCCAGCCTGCTGGACCGGTACTGGTGGGTGCTGGTCGGCGCCGTCGCGCTGATCGTCGTCGGCGTCCTGGTCGCGCTGGCCTGGCTCCGGCAGCGCCGGGGCCGCCGCGACCCGCATGGACTGACGCTCCACCTGCTCTCCGAGGACGGCGACGTGCTCGGCGTCCACACCGCCGGACACGGCCAGAAGCAGTGGTACGCGTTCGACATCGCCGAGGCGCACAGCAACCCGCGCATCGAACGGCGCACCAACGGCCGGTACGCCGTGCGGCGCAGCCCCGAGGGCGGCGCGGTGCTGCGCAGACACGGCGGCCGCACCCGGGAGCGGCTCACGGCGACCGGGCGGGTCGATCTCACCGACCGGCTGAGCCTCGCCCTCGGTGAGGACTCCGTACGCACCACCGCCCCCGGGCGCCCCGACCCGGTGGCCACGACCGGTGGGAGCGACGACTACCTGTGAGGCGCGCGCCGCCCGCCACCCGGCGGGCGGCGCCGCAGGACCCGGCGGGCCGCACGGCCGCGAGGAATCGCGGCCGTGCGGTGACGCCCATGGACGAACCGGCCCCACCCCGGCCGGAAGCGGGAGGAACCCATGAAGATCTTCCAGCCGATGCTCTTCGTCGGCCTGGGCGGCACCGGCGGCCTCGTCGGCGCCGAACTGGAACGCAAGCTGCGCGTGGACCTGTGCGGCCCCGACGGCACCGCCCTCCAGCACATCGGCGGCCTCGCCCCCTACCAACTGCCCGACTGCCTGCAGTTCGTGTACGCGGACTTCAGCGAGTCCGACCTCCAGCGGCTGCCCCAGTTCAACGTGGACTCCTCGCTGCGGGCGGCGTACGCCCGCACGTCGCGGGCCACCCACAACCTCCTGCCGAACTTCGACAGTTCGCCGGAGGTGACCCAGATGCTGCGGGCCAGCCTGCGCGAGGAGGTCGCGGGCTGGCTGCCCTCGCGCGACGGCGAGCCCCGCGTCACCCCGCTGCACAACGGCGCCGGCCAGCTCCCCACGGTGGGCCGCGCCGCGCTCTTCGCCACGCTGCGGCACTCCCTCCAGCCGGTCCTGGAACCCCTCCTCCAGGCGATCGACGCCATCGCCAAGTCGGCGGGCGAGCTGAGCGAACTGGGCGGCGGCCGGGTCACCGGCTGCGACGTCTTCGTGGCGTTCTCCGTCGCCGGCGGCACCGGGGCCGGGATCTTCCTGGACTATCTGCACCTGATCAACCAGGCGTTCAAGATGCGCCGCTTCAACGGGGTGAAGATCTACCCGCTGGTCGTCATGCCGTCCTCGTTCCCCGCCTCCACCGGCGGCGGCCGCGAGGCCGAACTGAACGCCGCCCGCTCGCTCGTCGACCTGTTCCGGCTGGTCGACGGGCAGAACGCGCCGACCGCCGGGGCGGAGATCGGCGACCTCGACCAGGAGACCGGCCTCGGCATCCGCTACCCGGGCATCACCCCGGTCCGGCTGCGCACCGGGATCCTGCCGACCGCGTTCCTCTTCAGCCCGACCGCGGGCATCCGCCAGGACGACCTGCGCCGCTCCATCGTCTCGCTGGTGATGTCGCTGATCGGCACCGAACTGGGCGACAGCCGGGCCCAGGGCCGGGCGATGGCAGGCGACGACGACTTCCAGACCTTCGCCGCGAGCTTCATCAACCGGGGCGTGCAGCGCAGCGCCCTGTCCCCCACCGGCATCGGCCGGCAGGGGGTGTCCACCAGCCTGGTCGCCTCGATGACCGCGCCCATGGACCAGCTGGCCGACCTGGTGGCCGGGCGGCTGCTGCGGGTCGCGGTCACCGAACTGGTGGAGCGGCCGCGCAACCCGGCGAAGGACGACACCGTGCCGCTGGTCCGGCAGCTGTTTGCCGACTCCCAGCTCGAAGAGCTGTGGGAGCGCAAGCAGTTGCCCGTCGAGGACCCGCAGCCGCTGCCGCGCGGCGGCAAGGCGATCGAGGAGGCGCTCAACAACCGGATCGGGGACATGCAGCGCCTGCTGTCCGAGCTCCAGTCCATCGCCGACCGGCAGGCCGCCGCGATGGCGGCCCGGTTCAGCCCCCGTCCGGCGATCGAGAAGCTCCTCCAGAGCGTCGACCCGTTCCTCGCCGAACGCCTCGTCAGGGGCGTCCCGGACAGTGAGGACGAGATCACCCGGCTCGGCTTCCTCGGCATGCTCACCGCCCGCTCCCGCTCCCCGAAGCGGCCCCCGGGCGTCACCGACCAGCCGCCGAAGACCCCCCGGATCAAGGGCCGCATCGCCGGGATGTCCCCGGCCCGGTGGGGCGACGACGACGTACGGGCCGCCCTCCAGGCCCAGGACAGCTGGTACCGCTGGCGCTGCCGGGCCGTCTGGCACGAGGCCTGGCGGGAGCAGCAGCAGCGCTGGCAGTCGCAGGCGGACACGGCGGGCACCGACCTGGTCCGGCTGGTGAACTCCTTCCGCAAACACGCCGACCAGGAGCGCAAGTCCGCCGAGCAGAAGGGGCTGGAGCTGTACGCGGAGCGCACCGGCATCTCGTACCTCCTGCCGCCGCAGCGCAGCCTCAACCACTTCTACGAGGACGTCGTGGCCCGGCTCGTCCGCGGCGAGGGCCTCCGCGAGAGCGACGACGAGGCGTCGCTGCTGCTGCGGCTCATCGACGGGGACACCTGGCGTGAGGTGCACGCCCGGAGCCACCGCAACCCCGACGGTGCGGTCGGAGCCGTCAAGGCCCGGCTGGAGGGGCGGATCACCCGGCTCTTCGCCGAGAGCGGCGCACAGGTGGAGGAGCGGCCCCTGCTGCCCTCGATGAGCACCCTGCTCGCGGCCGCCGCCGGTGACGCGGAGGCCACCGACCAGGTCAGCAAGGAAGCGCTCGACCTGTTCAGCCGCAAGCTCACCGGGCTGCTGCCGGTCGGTTTCACCCCGGAGGGCACGGGGCCGCTGCGGGTCCTGGTCACCCACCCGCGGGTCCAGGCGGGGGACGAGGTGCAGGAGTACCTCGCCAAGGCGCTGCGGCTGCCGTCCGACGCGAAGAACTCCGTCGAGTACCGGGGCGTGGAGAGCGACTCGATCACCGTGGTCCTCTTCCGCAGCGAGATGAGCCTCACCCAGGTGCCCGAGGCCCGCAAGGTGCTGCGCCAGTGGGCCAGGGCCAAGGACGACGAGCAGGCCCACGACGTACTGCGCTGGCGCCAGCGCCTCGGGTTCGAGGACGACTGGATGGTCAGCAGCGAGGAGGACCGGCGCACGATCCTCCACCGCCTGCTCTGCTGCATGTGGAACGGCCAGGTCGACGTCCTGGACGGCGACACCGCCTCACCCTCCCGGGTGCGGTTGCGGCTCTTCCCGGAGAAGGGGGCGAGCGTCCCCGGCGTACGGCTGCGGCTCGGCGACTTCCCCGGCGGCATCTCCAGCTGGTCGGAGCTGCTGCGTTCCTACGAACGCTGGACGGTGCTGGACGACGAGCGGACCGTGGAGGACTACTGCAGCAAGCTGATGGGCGCCCAGCCCCTCGGACTCGGCCGGGCGGGCACCGAACCGCACCCGATGTTCGTCGAGCTCGTCGAGCGCATCGCCCCGCGCCAGCTGGAGCTCCTGGAGGAGCGCCGGGAGCTCGGCGGCCGGCGCGTGGACGGGTGGATCCGGCCGCTGTGGGAGTTCTGGGCGGAGACCCTTCCCGCGGCCCTGGACAGGGAGTTCGGCGACCAGCGCGCGATCCAGCCCACGCTGCGGACCCTGCTGGAACACGTACGCGGCGGCGTCCCGAAACAGCCCCCCGCCCGGCCCGCGCCGGAGCGCCGACGCGTCGTGGAGGACGAGGAGGACTGGGGCACCTCGGCCCCGGGCACCGACGAACGGCTGGGCGACGACACCCTGCCCGGTCCGCGCTCGGCGCCCCGATCGGCCCCTTACGACACGGAGGAGCGGTACGCCGGCGCGGCCCGGCACGCGGACGCCCGGCACACGGACGCCCGATACCGGGAGGAGCGGTACGGGCCCGACGCCTCGCGCGACGACCGGCCGGCCCGGGGCGCAGGACGCCGGGACGAGCGGTTCGCGGACGAGCGGCCCCGCGACGAGCGGCCCAGGGACGAGCGGCCCAGGGACGAGCGGCCCAGGGACGAGCGGCCCAGGGACGAGCGGCCCAGGGACGAGCGGCCCAGGGACGAACGGTTCACCGACTCCTACCCGGAGTCCCGGGCCGGCGACGACCGGTTCACCGACTCCTCCGGCGACGCCCGGTTCGGCGACGAGGACCGGTACACCGATTCCCGGTCCGGCGACGCCCGGTCCGACGACGACGCCCGGTACATCGGCTCCCGGTCCGGCGACGACGCCCGGTTCGGCGGGGGTGAGCCCGTCGGAGCCCGGGACGTCGGAGCCCGGGACGACGGCGGCAGGGACGACGGCGGCCCCGACGGGTTCGGCGAACAGGACCGGCCGCCGGTCCGCCGTACGGCCGCGAGCGGCTGGGACGGCGACGGCTGGGGCACGGACGACGAGGGCGGCGCGGGGCGCTCCCGGAACGGGGGACCGCAGTGACCTCTCCCGAGGACACCACCGCCGTGGTCCGTCTCGACCTGCGCTCCGGGGCCGCGGCCCTGGCGACCCCGCAGGCCGTACGCGACCGGGTGGCCGAGCAGCTGGGCCGGGCCGGACTGCCGGAACCCGACTACCCGTTGTTCCTGGTCACCGACACCCCCGCCGGGCTGACCGACCACCAGCTCCCGTACGAACTGCTCTCCGGCTACCGGGCGGTGGGGGAGACCCGGATCCTGGTGCTGCTGGTGGGCAGCTCTCCCGGTTCGTACGACGCCGGGGAGGAGGCGTACCTCCCCGACCGCCGGCTGGTGCGGCCCACGACCCTGCGGGCCAACACGACCGGCCTGTTGTGGGCCGGTGACCTGCGTTCCGCCCGTACCGCCCTGGACCGGCCGGAGCCGGACGACCCCGCGGCGCTGGCCGTCCTGGTGGACCTCCTGTCGGTCCCGGACGTCTTCGTCCGGGTCCTGGAGGGCCTGCGGAAGCTGCCCGACTCCGTCGCCGCCCCCGGGGTCCGGCTGCTGGAGCAGGACCTGCCGACGGAGGTCAGGGACCGGGCCTGGCGGGACGCGCTGACCCGGTTCGCGGGCGAGGACAGCGGGGCGGGCGACCCGGTCGACATCGTCCCGGACTCCCAGCTGCCCGAACCGCTGCGCGCGCTCGTGACGGGGCGGGACGCCCGGGGCCCCGGGCACCGCCGGCCGGACGGGCAGGCGAACCTCGCGCACCGCACGTGCGCGGAGTCCCTGGACCGCGCGGACGAGGAACTCGTCGCGCTGCGGTCCTTCCTCGGCCTGCTGCACCCGGCCCGGCGCGATGCCCTGGAGGCCGATCTGCACCAGGCCCGCGAGGACCTGGGCGGTTTCCGCGCCCTGGTGGAACGGGCCCTCCAGGGCGGCGGCGGGGCGGCGGCGCCCACCGCGGAGGCCGCCGCCCGGCTCGGCGCGCTCGGACTGCGGGTACCGGCTGCCGACCGTGCGGGGGAACGCGTCGGCGAGGGGCTCCGCGAGCTGGCGGGCAGGCTCCTCGGTGAGGGGCTCGCGCTGCGTTCGGTGGCCCAGCACTTCACCGCGCTGGCCGGGCGGGTCGAGCCGGTGCCGGGCACCGCCCTGCTGCACCGGCTCGCCGACCACTCCGAGGAGTCGGTGACCCGAGGCTCCGCGACCGAGTACGCCGCGCCGCCCCGCACTCCCGGCGCGGTGCTGCTCATGGCGGGCGCGGCGGGGCTGCTGGGCGGCCTGTGGCAGTGGCCCGCCGTCCTGGCGGCGCTGCTGGTGCCGGTGCTGTTCGTGGCCGTCGCGCTGCTGGGCGCGAACCGGCTGCGCACCGGGCGGCGCGCCGCCCGGTGGCCGATGGGTCCCCGGATCGCCGCCGTCGCCGGTGCGGTGGCCGGGGCGGCGGTCGCGTACGCCGCCGAGCCGCCGCTCTGGCTCGGCGGGACCGGGCTGCTGGTCGGCCTCGGACTCACCGCCGAGGCGGTCCGCAGGCTCTGGCGGGACGCCGCCGACTCCTGGGCCGCCGGGCGCGGCACGACGGCGCTGCGCACCGCGCTGGACGGGCTCGACACCCTGCTGGCGGAGCTGGTCCGCGAGCACTGGGCGGCGGAGGAGCGGCTGTACTGCGCGGACGCCGCGCGTTCGGTAGCCGGGATGCTGCGGGCGACCGCTGCCGCCGCCGACGCCCAGGCCGCACCGGAGCCTCTCGCCCCGGCCGGGGCGGGCGGTGCCGGTCCCTACGAGGACGACGACTGGCTCTCCGCGCCCTCCGCGCTGGAGACCCCGGAGTCCGGCACCGCCGACGGGGGCGCGGACGACGGCGACTGGGCCGCCGCCTACGCCTGGGACAACACCCCGGACCGGCAGGGTGATCACGACACCGACCAGGACAGTGACCGGGCGAGCAACCCGTACCGGGAGAGCAGTCTGTACGGGGAGAGCAATCCGCACGGGGAGAGCAACCCGTACGGCGACCGGGACGGCCGGGACCCCGGACCGTACGACACGCCTTCCCCGGCCGCGTATCCCGCCGGTCCCGACGACACCCCGTGGGGGAGCGGCGAGGGCGACCGCGCTCCGCGCTGGCTGGACCGGGAGATCGGCGAGGGCGGGCCTGACCTGGTCGCCACCCTCGCCGGGGACCTCCGCAACACCGCGATGGCCGCCATGGCCCCCTACTGGGGCGCCGTCGAACGCGGTCAGGCCGGGGCGCTCGCGCTCTCGCGGACCGAGGAGCGGGTCCGCGAACTGCTGTCCGCCGCCCGCCACCACCTGTGGCGCTACGGGGTCCTGGCCCCGCCGCCGTACCCGGCCGACCACCGGGCCCGCACCACGGCCGCCGGGCTGCTGGGCACCGATTCGCTGCGGGTCGCCGAGCTGGTGGGCCGGGAGGCGGACCGGGGGTCCGTCGTCCAGTTGTCCTCGCCGGAACAGGGGGCCCTCCTCAGCCGCGACCCGGAGGCCGCCCTGTGGATCCGGTTCGCCCCGGGCACCCTCCAGGGCGAGATCGAGGCCGCGTGGCGCAAGAGCGGTTCGCCGCCGGCCGAGGAGGCGCTGTGGACCTCCTCCGGGCGGTACGCGGGACTGATCCGGCTCACCCCGCTGCGGATGGGCGTCGTCGACACGGTCCTGCCCCGGCAGAGCACCGGCGGCAGCGCCCGGACCGACGCCGACCGCGCCGAGCCCTCCGTCCACGCCGAGTTCAGGGAGGACGACCGGTGGTGACCACCACCCCGCCGGGCCGGCCCGGGCCACCGGGGGCCCCGCGCCCCCACCTCGATTTCACCGACCCCACCGGGCGGCGACGGACCGCCCCGGCCCGCTTCGGCCCGGCCTCGCGGCGGGACCCGGCGCTGCCCCAGCGCATCCGCAACGGGCTGCTCGACGACCGGGGGCAGCAGTGCGTCCAGGTGTTCCTGTCGGCGGCCGACGCCGCCAACCCGGCTGCCCGCACCCTGCTCGACACCGAGGCGGCCACCGCCCTGCGCCTCGACCGGACCCTGGAGAGCACCCCGTACGCGTATCTGTTCCCCACCGTCATCGGCTACGAGCTGGACACCGCCGAGCCGTTCCTGCTGTACGCCGCCCCGCGCGGCACCCCCGTCGGACGTACCCATGTGATGTCCGCGTCCGACCAGCGGGTGTTCGCCCGGGGTCTGACGCTGGCCCTGTGCCTGCTGGATGGCCAGGGTCTCGTGGCGCGCGGGATCTCCCCCGCGACCGTGTTCTGGGACGGTACGTCGGTGCAGTTCTGGGGACTTGAGGGCGTCACCCGCGCCGGACGGCCCCGGACACCGTGGGGCCGGGCCCCGTACGCCCCGCCCGAACAGCACCGGGGCGAGGGCCACGTCGACCCCCGGGACGCGGTGTGGAGCGCCGCCCAGGTGCTCTACCAGCTCGTGACCGGCCGGCCCGGCCCCGCCGACCGGGCCCCCGCCGACCTCGACCGGCACCGGGTGCTCGCCGGGACGCTGCCCCGCGCGTTCGCGCCCACGGCGGCCGGACGCCCCACTCCCGGGGCCCTGTTGGAGCTGCTGGCCCCCGAGGAGGCTCGGCGGCTGGGGCCCGCGACGCGGACGGACGGCGCCCGCCCGCACCAGGAGGCCTTCGACCGGGCGCTGGACGCCAAGCGGCGGACGCCCGCTCCCCCGGAGGACCCGGCGGACGGAGCACCCGAGGACCGGGCCCCCGGGGAGGTGCTCTGCCCGTACTGCCTGGAGGGCATCCAGCTCGACCTCGGCAGACTGTTCGTGACGGACGACCAGATGCAGTACCGCCCCTTGGACCTTTCCCGTATCGGCAACCCGGTGCGGCGCGAGGACGTGATGCGGGGCGCGGTCCAGCAGTGCACGGCCGACCCGGACTTCCCGGAGCACCACATCCCGGTGCCCTACCTCACCCACGGCCGCCCGCTGACGGTCGCCATGATCGGCCAGTCCAGCACCGGTAAGAGCCATCTGCTGACCCAGATGATCGCCGAGATCACCGACGGCGGCCTGGAGCGGTACGGGGTGGGCTGGCAGTCCGTCAACCCGGAGCAGCACGCCCGCTTCGTCCGTGAGCGGGTCCAGCCGTTGCGCAGCGGCAAGGTGCTCGACCACACGAGCGGGGTCGGCCTGGACGGCTTCGCCCGGTTCGTCGAGTCGCTGCTGCTCACCGACGCGCGCGGGCGGGTGCGCCCGGTCGCCTTCTTCGACCTCGGCGGCGAGGACCTCGTCCGCACCGACGGGGCGCTGCGCTTCCTGCTCGGCATCGACGCCCTGGTCTTCGTCGTCGACCCGGCGCTGGCGCTGCCACTGCCGCAACTCGACGGGGTGCGCGAGCGCTGGGGCACCGAGGTGGACCGGGACGGCGACGCGGCGTTCGGCACGGTCCTCGACCGGCTGCCGCGCCGGGGCCCCTATCTGGAGACCCCGGCGGCGATGGTGCTCGGCAAGTCGGACCTGCTCCGGTTCCAGCCGCCGGTCGACCGCTGGCTGGGCGAGGGGCCGCCCGCCGCGATCGGCCCGGACCAGTTCCGGGAGGAGAGCGGGGACGTCTACGCGCTGCTGCGGCAGCACGCCGGACAGGCCTGGCTGCGGCCCTTCGACGCGTTCCGCCGCTGCACCCTGCACATCGCGTCCGCGACCGGGGGCCAGGAGAGCCGGGGCCGCTACCCGGCGGGCGCGGGACCCCGCCGGGTGCTGGAACCCCTGGTGTCGCTGCTGGCGATGCACGGGATCATCGAGGCGCCCGGGGGCGCCGCATCATTCGGCGTGGGAAGGGAAGCGCAGTGAACGACGCCCTCGATCGGCGCGAGGAGAGCGGCCCGGGCGGCCGGCTCGACCAGGTGGTCTTCCGCTGGAACGGGAACCAGGGCCGCTCCAGTACGGGGATGGCAGCGGTGGCGCACTCCTGCTCCGCCGAGCGCGCGGAGTCCCTCCGCCGCGAACTGGGCCCGCTGCTCTGGGTGCCGGGCCCCGGCCCGGCACCCCGCCAGAGCAGCGTCCGGGTCTCCTCCCGGAGCGGCGGGACCGTGCTCCTCCAGCGGTGGCCCACCCTGGACCGGGGCGGGCGGCCCAGCACGGCCTGCCACGCGGTGTTCGGCGACGCGGACACCCTGACGCCGCTGCGCTGCCTGGCTCTGGGCGGCACCGCCTGGAGCGACCGCGCCGTCGCGGAGACCGCCGCCGGAGGCCTGCCGACGCTGGACGCGGCTCGGCTGCGGGCGACGGCGGACGAGCGACTGCGCGAGATGTCGGACGAACTCCCCACGGTGAAGAAGCCGTTGATGGTGGTGACCGCCGAGTGGCTGCGCGACCCCTCCCGGCGGCTCTCGCTCCTCGCCGAGGAGCACGAACTGCCCGGCTGGCCGCGCCGGAACAGGACTCCCCTGCTCTACCTGGGGCTGCTGTCGGTGTTCGGCGACTGGTTCGGCACGGAGTGGAGCTACGCCACGTACGACACGGTGGACACCCACGCGTTGCGCCTGACCTGTGTGCCCGAGTGGTCGTCCCAGGCGGCGGGCGCCCGGTCGCTGGCCCGCGTCCGGCTGCGGCTGCCCGCCGAGGGGGACGTCGAGATGGCCGCGGCGAAGGAGCTGGTCGAGTACGTGCTCGACCGCCCCGGCGCGGCTCCGGGCGTACCCCTGCTGACCGGCGAACTCCTCTCCGGGGCCCGCCTGACCCGGCAGGAACGGCGCGAGGCCCTGCGCCGCATGCTGAACGCCCGGCACGCCCCGTCCCCCGCACCGGCCCGGGAGGAGGACCGTTACGTACGGCAGGAGGACCGGTACGCGAGCGAACCCCGCCAGGAGGACCGGTACGCGGCCGAGGACCGGGAGAGAGACAGGTACGCACGCCGGGACCGCCAGGAGGACGGGTACGCGGGCGAGGAGCGCCAGGAGGACCGGTACACGAACGATCCCCGCCAGGAGGACCGGTACGCGGGCGAGGAGCGGCAAGAGCGGCAAGAGGGCCAGTATCCACACCGGGACCGGCAGGAGAACAGATATACGACCGAACCCCGGCAGCAGGACAGACACACGACCGAACCCCGGCGGCAGGACCGGTACGGGACCGGGCCCCGGCAGGAGGACCGGTACGCGCGCCAGGACCGGGAGGCGCGCCACGAGCAGGAACGCCGGCGTCTGCACGAGGAGTTGCTGGTCCACCAGCGTGTCGACGCCGCCCAGTCCGCACGGCTGGCCGCCCGGCTCAGGGACCTCCGGGACGCCCCGCTGCTGACCCTCCTGTCCGCCGACGGACTGCCGTGGGCCTCCCGCGACCTCGTCCTGGACGAGCTGGCCCGCACCGAGCGGCTGCGGTCCCGGGACGAAGCGACCGCGCAGGCGCTGTGCACCGAAGTGCTGCGGCACAACCTGTACTTCAGACCCGGCCGGCCCGAGGCGGACAGCCCGTCCGCCCCGGAGATGCGGGAGCGGGCGGCCGAGCTCTTCTCCTGGGCCGTCGCCCCGCTCGTACGGGACCCCCACCGGGCCCCCGATCTGAGGCCGTTGTTCAACATCGTCCTCAAGGACGGCCGCGACACCGGCATGGAGTGGCTGCGGCGCATCCTGGTCGCGCCCCCGGGCGGCCGGGCCCCCGACCTGCCCCCGCAGCTGTGGCAACAGGTCGTGACGGACCTCCTGGCCCACCCAGCGTCCGTACCCGTACCCGCGCCCGCACCGGCGCGGGTACGGGTACGGACGCTGGGTGGGCC
>NZ_JAAXYC010000168.1 GCF_018619185.1 Streptomyces sp. McG3
GAGACAGGGCCTCGGTCGTCTTCTGCACGCTCCGGTTCGCGCCCGAGACCTCCGCGTGGATCGCCGAACAGGCGGCGGTGGGCGGCTGGTTCACGGCTCGCGCCCAGTGGCTGGGATCGCTCTACGCGGCGGGTTCGACCAGCGCGTACGCGGACTCCCCGTGGCGGCGCGAGAAGGGCGGCCTGTGGGACGTCGGCCCGCACGCGCTCTCCGTGCTGATCCCGGTCCTGGGCGACGTGGAGCACCTGACCGCAGCCCGCGGGCCGGCCGACACCACCCACCTGATCCTGCGCCACACCTCCGGCGCGTCCAGCACGGTGACCCTCGGGCTGAGCGCCCCGCCCGGCGCGGCGGGCGTCGAGATCGAGTTCCGGGGCGAGCGGGGCACGGCGTCGGTCCCCGACTGGGACGGCGCGGAGACCGCGTTCCGGGGCGCGGTGGACGCCCTGGCCGAAGCGGTACGCACGGGGGTGCCGCACGCCTGCGACGCGCGCTTCGGCCTCCACCTCACGGAGCTGCTGGTGGCGGCGGAGACGCAGGCACAGGCGGGCTGACCGGCGGGAGGGAGGGGCGCGGGTGTGCGACACCCACGGGGCGCGGGCATGCGGCACCCGCAGGGCGCGGGCGTGCGGCACCCACGGGCCTCCTGGCCTCCCGGGCTCCCGGACATCCAACGCCTCCAGGCACGTCGGCACGGGCTCCGCGGCTCTCCGCCGGCTCACCCCGGCGGAAGGGCCCGGCACAGGGCCTCCAACGCCTCCGGGTAGGCGGGCTCTGCCGGCGTCGCGTATCCGACGACGAGCCCGTCCCGGGGGCCCTCCGCCTGCTCCGCCCCCGGATGCAGGTAGTCGGCGAGGCCCTCGACCGCCAGCCCCTGCCAGGCCGCCGCCCGGACCGCCGAACGCTCGGTGCCGGGCGGCAGTTCCAGCACCGCGTGCAGGCCGGCCGCGATCCCGGTGACCCGGACGTGCGGGGCCCGCCGCTCCAGGACCGCCACCAGTTGGTCCCGGCGGCGGCGGTGGCGCTGCCGCATCCGGCGGACCTGCCGGTCGTACGCCCCCGACGCGACGAAGTCCGCGAGCGTCAGCTGCTCGGTGGCGCTGGAGAACTGCTCCCGCTCGCCCTTCGCCGCGACGACGGGGCCGACGAGCCGCTGGGGCAGCACCATCCACCCGATCCGGAGGGTGGGGGACAGGCTCTTGCTCACCGACCCCACCAGCACCACATGCTCGGGATCGAGCCCTTGAACAGCACCCACGGGCTGCCGGTCGTAGCGGAACTCCCCGTCGTAGTCGTCCTCGACGACGAGCCCGCCGGTGGCGCGGGCCCAGTCGACGACGGCCGCCCGCCGCGCGGGGTGCAGCGGACCGCCGGTGGGGAACTGGTGGGCGGGCGTGAGGAGTACGGCACGGTCGTGGCGGGTGAGCCCGTCGACCCGGGCGCCGTCCGCGTCCACGCCGAGCGGCCGGGTGCCGACCCCGTGGGAGGCGAGCAGTGCGCGGTGGAAGGGCAGGCCGTACTCCTCCGCCGCCCACGGGCCGCCCACCACCTCCGCCAACAGCCGCAGCCCGTGCGCGGCCCCCGAGCACAGCACGATCCGCTCCGGCGCGGCCCGCACCCCGCGCACCCGGGCCAGATATCCGGCGAGGGCCCGCCGCAACTCGGGCCGCCCGTGCGGATCGCCGGGCCCGAACGCGTCGTCGGGGGCGGCCGCGAGAGCACGCCGCGCCGAGGCCAGCCAGGCGGTGCGCGGGAAGACCGAGGGGTCGGGCTGCCCCTGGACCAGGTCATGGACCGGGCGGGCGGCGCGCTCGGGGGTGCGCGGCCGGTGAACGGGGGTGACCGGGACGGCCCGCTCGGCGACCCGTGTCCCCGAGCCCTGCCGGGCGGCCAGCCACCCCTCCGCGACCAGCTCGGCGTACGCGTCGGCGACGGTGTTGCGGGCCAGGCCGAGATCGGCGGCCAGGGAACGGTAGGGCGGCAGCCGGGTGCCGGGGGCGAGCCGCCCGCTGCGCACGGCCTCGCGCAGCGCGTCCATCAGCAGGGCCCGGCGGTTACCGGTGCCGGAGAGCTCCAGGGGCAGATCGCTGCCCAGGATCTCCGCGGAATTGACCCATGAATTCATCACAGAAATGCACCCCGCACCCAGTCGCTTGTCACCCTAGATTCGTACCCATGACGACGACGCAGATCAAGACGAACGACCGCACCACCACCCCCGCCACCACCGTCCGGAGCAACAGGCACACGGCCCGGCTCGACTTCGCGAAGAGCGCCCCGAAGGTCTTCCGGGCCGTGATCGGCCTGGACGCGGCGGCCCGCGCGGGCCTGGACCCGACGCTGGTCGAACTGGTCCAGATCCGCGCCTCGCACCTGAACCGCTGCGCGTACTGCCTGCACATGCACACCACGGACGCGCGGAAGGCGGGCGAGAGCGAGGACCGCCTGCACATGGTCGCGGTGTGGCACGAGGCGGACCACTTCTTCACCGAGCGGGAACAGGCCGCCCTGGCCCTGACGGACGCGGTCACCCGGATCGGGGACGCCGGCGTCCCGGACGAGGTCTACGACCGGGCGGCGGCCCACTTCGACGAGGAGGAGCTGGCCCACCTGCTGGCCCTGATCCTCACGATCAACACCTGGAACCGCATAGCCCTGTCCACCGCCAAGCGCGCGGGCACGGACGAACGCTGAGGGCTTCCGCCGGGGGCCGGCCCGGGTGGCCGGGCCCGGATCGGCGCCGGGCGGCGAGGTCGTTTCCGGCCGAGCCGGGGACCGCTACCGCCCCAGCGCGTCCCGCACCGCTTCCTCGCTCCGCGCCACCACGGCCGTGCCGTCCTCGGCGGTGATGATCGGCCGCTGGATCAGCTTCGGGTGCTCCGACAGCGCGACGAGCCACCGCTCCCGCGAACCGGCCTCCCGCGGCCAGTCCTTCAGCCCCAGCTCCTTCGCCGCCGTCTCCTGGGTCCGTGTGATGTCCCACGGCTCCAGACCGAGCCGGTCCAGCACGGCCCGGATCTCCTCGGGCGAGGGCACGTCCTCCAGGTAGCGGCGGACGGTGTATTCGGCCCCTTCCGCGTCGAGCAGGGTGAGCGCGCCGCGGCACTTCGAACAGGCCGGATTGATCCAGATCTCCATGGGGCCGAGGTTAAGCGAGGGACTGCCGAAATAGGCTCTGGCCAGGGTCGATTGTCAGTGGGGAGCAGTAAAATGGAGGGAGTTCGTGAGGGTTCCACCACGCTGCCAGGAGGATGCCGAATGGCTGTTGCCACAGTCACGACCGAGCCGCTCGACCGACAGCTCCCGATGCCCTTCCACCCGCCGCTTCCCGCCCCGCCGACGAAGAAGCGACTGCCCGCAGGCCGCCCCCGCGAGTGGTACGTCTCCCACAACCGCCGCCTCAAGGCCATGCGCCTGGCCATCGCCCTGCTCGACAGCGGGGTCTACCAGCCCTCCAGCGCGGGAAACCACCGGATACGGGTCACGGCCGAGCGCCTCGGCATCCACCCGCCGTCCGACACCACCTGCCGCATGGTCCGCGCCCTGATCCGCTACGGCCGCTGACCGGGACCGACCCGGACCGACTGCCGATCGCCCTGTGCCCCCTGCCGTTCCGGCCGGGGGCACAGCCCTGACCGGACGTCAGAATCCGCTGCACGAGGCGTTGGCGAAAGCGCCGGACGCCGTTGCCGTACGCGGTGAACCGCCGTACGAGGACGGTTTGCTCATCTCCACGGATTCGCCCCGCCCCCATGCGCCGCCACTTGGCGGCATCCATCGGCGCACCACGGTGCCCGCGTAGGTTGTCGGCCCATGAAGATACTCATCTCGGTCGACATGGAAGGCGTCTCGGGAATCGTCCATCCCAGCGAGACGAACCCCGAGCGCTACGACTACCAGCGCGGCCGGGAGCTGATGACGGCCGACGCGAACGCGGCCGTCGCGGGCGTCCTGGACGCCGAACCCACGGCCGAGGTGCTGGTCGCCGACGCGCACGGCACCTTCCGCAACCTGCTGCCGGAACAGCTCGACCGCCGGGCCCGCCTGGTCCGGGGCAAGCCGCGCGCGCTGCACATGCTCGCCGGGCTCGACGAGGATACCGACGCGGCGCTGTTCGTCGGCTACCACGTCCGCGCGGGCGAGGGGCCCGGCGTGCTGGCGCACACCATGAACGACGAGATCCTCGACGTACGGGTGGCCGGCCGTTCCCTGGGCGAGACCGGGCTCAACGCCGCCATGGCCGGCCACCTCGGCGTACCGGTCGTCCTGCTCAGCGGCGACGACGCGGCCTGCGCCGAGATGACCGACCTGGTCCCCGGGGCGGTCACCGTCGCGGTCAAGGAGGCCCTGGGCATGGCGGCCGCCGTGACGCTGCACCCGGAGGAGGCCCGGGACCGGCTGCGCCGGGCGGCGGCGGACGCGGTGACCCGCCGCGCGGCCATCGAGCCCCTGACGCTCGCCCCCGCCCCGCTGGACGTGGAGGTCGACCTCGCGAGCCCGCACACCATCGACCTGGCGACCCTCGTACCGGGCGTCTCACGCGCCGGGGGCGCTCGTACGGTCACCTTCACGTCCCCCGACTACGCGACGGCGTACCGGCTGATCCTGCTCCTCGCGCAACTGGCCACGATCAGGCCCGCCTGAAGGTCTGTCCCGTAATCGCGTCGAACACCGCACCGGTTCCCTCTACTGTGACCGGGTGGCAACCCAGGTGATCGTGTTGAACGGCGGCTCCAGCTCCGGCAAGTCCGGCATCGTCCGCTGCCTCCAGGCGGAACTGCCGGACCCGTGGCTCGCCGCCGCGATCGACTCTTTCGTCGATGCGCTGCCCGCGTCCCTGCGCACCTCGGACGCGGGCATCGAGTTCGCCGAGGACGGCGGCGTGGCGGTCGGGCCGGAGTTCCGCAGGCTGGAGTCGGCCTGGCGCGAGGGGGTCGCCGCGATGGTACGGGCGGGCGCCCGGGTCATCGTCGACGACGTGTTCCTCGGCGGCCCGGCCTCCCGGGAACCGTGGCGGAAGGCGCTGACGGGCCTGGACGTCCTCTGGGTGGGCGTCCGTTGCGAGGGCACGGTGGCCGAGGCCCGTGAGGTCGCCCGGGGGGACCGCCCGAGGGGCATGGCCGCAGCCCAGGCGGAGACGGTCCACCGGGGCGTGGCGTACGACCTGGAGGTCGACACGACCCACACGGAGTCCCTGACCTGCGCGAGAACCATCGCCGCCCACCTCACGCAACCGCAGCACACCACCACATCACCGCAACACGGCCCCCGCACGGGCCGCCGAAACAGTGGAGAGCGATGACCGACCTGTGGACCGGCGAGAGGATACGCCTGCGGGGCGTCGAACCGCAGGACTGGGAGGGCTTCCGGGCCCTGGCCCTGCACACGGTGGACGCCCGTAACGCCGACGTGGTGGAGCCACCCCGCTCCGACGAGAGCTTCCGCGCGTGGGCCACCGAGCGCGCCGGCCGCACCCCGAACCCGGCCGCGTACCAACTGGTCATCGAGACCCGCTTCGAGCACGCCTTCGTCGGCGCGGTCTCGGTCGGCGAGACGGACGCCCGGGCAGGCCGCTTCCGCACGGGCATCGAGGTCACCCGGGAACACCGCCGCCAGGGCTACGCGGCCGAGGCCTCCGAACTGGTCCTCACCTACATGTTCGCCGAACAGCGCAGCCACAAGTGCGAGGTGGAGGTGTACGCCTTCAACGACGCCTCCCTGGCCCTCTACCGCAGACTCGGCTTCGTGGAGGAGGGCCGCCTGCGCCAGCACGAGTTCTTCGCGGGCACGTACCACGACGTGGTCCTGCTCGGCATCACGGCGGACGAGTACTGGGCGGGGCGGGCACGGCCGGCGCTGCGGTGAGGGGGTGCCGCCGGCGGCGTGGGCCCGTCCGGGGACGACCATGAGGGGGAGCTTCAGTCGCCCCACTGCTCGGCGGTGCCGCGCGGGTCCTCCGCCAGGATCGCCGCCGCGAACCGCAGGGCCTGGTCCTCGGCCGGCTCGGTCCACGTGACGGGCAGTTCGTAACCGAACCGGCTGGGGTGGTCGCCGGGCCCTCGCTCCCGCGTGAACTGGACCTCGACCCCGCAGGGCTCTTCGCGCGAGGACCGCACCCGCTCCAGGACACATCCCCAACGCTCGAACCAGCCGCTGTCCACCAGCGTCTTCCCCAGGAGTCGGGCGACGGTGTCCATCGGCTCTTCCCACGTCAGGTCGGCTGCTGCGCGCGCCAGCTCGGCGTCGTACTGGGCGGCGTCGAAGTGAAGATCGTCCGGAAGCGGGGCGTGCACGCTGCTGGTGTTCTTCCAGGACGACCAGAGCACCCGGTCGCCCGCACGCCGGATGTCGACGAAGAGCGCTCCGCAGCACCCCGGATGGCAGTCGGGTTCGCCCACGATGACGAGCCCGGAATCCTGCGTCGGCGTCAACGGCCACTTCTCCGCCGGGCCGTCCCACTCCTGGCGGCAGTTTCCCAGCCCGTCGGGGTAGAACTCCTTCAGGAGGTCCCTCCCGTCGATGAACGGACGTACCTCGACCCAGGTGTCCGCCCCCGCGGGCGGGAGGACGTGGCGCAGGCTGAGGGTGCTGATCGGCTGCTCCGGCATGCCCTCATGATCGGCTACCGGCGGACCTCCTGGCCATCGCATAAGGCTGCCGGCCGACTGGAGGGCCTTCCTCACGCGGCGAGGGCCGCCACCTCCGGAAGGAGGTGGCGGCCCTCGCCGTCCCGGGCGCGGGTGAGCCCGGCCCGTGGCGGTCCTAGATGTCGAAGTACAGCTCGAACTCGTGCGGGTGCGGCCGCAGCTGGATCGGGGCGATCTCGTTCGTGCGCTTGTAGTCGATCCACGTCTCGATCAGGTCCGACGTGAAGACGCCGCCCGCCTGGAGGTACTCGTTGTCCGCCTCCAGGGCGTCGAGCACGGCCGGGAGGGACGTCGGGACCTGCTGGACGTTGGCGTGCTCCTCGGGAGCCAGCTCGTAGAGGTCCTTGTCGATCGGCTCGGCCGGCTCGATCTTGTTCTTCACGCCGTCCAGGCCCGCCATCAGCAGCGCCGAGAACGCGAGGTACGGGTTCGAGGACGGGTCCGGGGCCCGGAACTCGACGCGCTTGGCCTTCGGGTTCGAGCCGGTGATCGGGATGCGCATCGCGGCGGAGCGGTTGCGCTGCGAGTACACCATGTTGACCGGGGCCTCGAAGCCGGGGACCAGGCGGTGGTAGGAGTTCACCGTCGGGTTGGTGAAGGCCAGCAGCGACGGGGCGTGCTTCAGGATGCCGCCGATGTAGTAGCGGGCCATGTCCGAGAGGCCGGCGTAACCCTGCTCGTCGTAGAAGAGCGGAACGCCGCCCTGCCACAGCGACTGGTGCACGTGCATGCCCGAGCCGTTGTCGCCGAAGATCGGCTTCGGCATGAAGGTCGCGGTCTTGCCGTTGCGCCAGGCGACGTTCTTCACGATGTACTTGAAGAGCATCAGGTCGTCGGCCGCGGCGAGCAGCGTGTTGAACTTGTAGTTGATCTCGGCCTGGCCGGCCGTGCCGACCTCGTGGTGCTGGCGCTCGACCTGGAGGCCGTTCTTGTCCAGCTCCAGGGAGATCTCGGCACGCAGGTCGGCGAAGTGGTCGACCGGCGGGGTCGGGAAGTAGCCGCCCTTGTAGCGGACCTTGTAGCCGCGGTTGTTCTCCTCCGACCCGGTGTTCCAGGCGCCGGCCTCGGAGTCGATGTGGTAGAAGCTCTCGTTCGCCGACGTCTGGAAGCGGACGTTGTCGAAGACGTAGAACTCGGCCTCCGGGCCGAAGTACGCGGTGTCCGCGAAGCCGGTCGAGGCGAGGTAGGCCTCGGCCTTCTTCGCGATGTTGCGCGGGTCACGGCTGTACTGCTCGCCCGTGATCGGGTCGTGGATGAAGAAGTTGATGTTGACGGTCTTGTCACGGCGGAAGGGGTCCACCCGGGCCGTCGACAGGTCCGCGCGCAGCGCCATGTCCGACTCGTGGATGGCCTGGAAGCCGCGGATCGACGAACCGTCGAAGGCCAGTTCCTCGGCCGGGTCGAAGGTCGCTGCCGGGATCGTGAAGTGCTGCATCACCCCGGGCAGGTCGCAGAACCGGACATCGATGAACTTGACGTCGTTGTCCGCTACGTACTTCTGCACTTCGTCGGCGTTCTGGAACATCCAACTCCTCCTACTCCCGGCCCGGGAGGGACGGGGTTGTAGCTCGTGGTGCGGCCAGTGCGGTGGCACACGCTGGACCCGACCATAGGCAGGCGTGATTTCTCAAGCGTGACCCATTTGTTTCGCCCAAGTTAACCGGGGCGGTGGCGGGCGGCATCTCCGCGACTGTTTCCGGTGCCCCGCCCGGCCGGGGGCAAACATGGGCGCAGTACCGTGGACGGGTGGACAACAGGCAAGCAATCGGATCGTGGCTCTCGGGGCCCCGCGCGGCCGCCGAGGAGATGGGCGCCGACTTCGGCTACCGGGGCAAGGGGCTCGGGCTGCCCGAGGAGGGGCCCGGCTCGGTCGCTCCGCTCGGACGGCGCTTCGGGGCCCTCTTCATCGACTGGTCGCTCTGCATGGTGATCGCATACGGGCTGCTCGCTCGCGGTGACCAGCAGGCGGCGGGGAACTGGGCACTCGGGGTCTTCCTCGTGATGAGCCTGCTGACCGTCGGCACCATCGGCTGCACGCCCGGGAAGCGCCTCCTGGGCGTGCGGGTGGTCGCCGACGACGGCGGGCGGCTCGGGTTCGTGCGGGTCGTCGTGCGGACCGTCCTGCTCCTGCTCGTCATTCCCGCGCTGGTCTGGGACCGCGACGGGCGCGGACTGCACGACCGGCTGTCGCGTGCCGTACAGGTCCGGATGTGACACCCCCCCCCGGGTACGGGCATGAGAACCCGGTACGGGCATGAGAACCCGGTACGGACCAGAGAAACCCGGTACGGACCAGAGAAGCCGGATGTGACACCCCGGGTACGGACATGAGAAACGGGGCGGCCCCGGGACCGTTCACCGGTCCGGGGCCGCCCCGTTTCGCGTCTGTCGCCGTGGTCAGCGCATCTTCCCGCCGCGCGGCATCCGCATGCCCTTGGGCATCGGGCCCTTCGGCAGCGGCATGTTGCTCATCAGGTCGCCCATCGCGCGCAGCCGGTCGTTGGTGGAGGTCACCTGCGGGCCGGTCAGGACGCGGGGAAGCTTCAGCATCTTGGTGCGGACCTTCTTCAGGGGCACCTGGCCCTCGCCGTTGCCGACGATGATGTCGTGCACCGGCACGTCCACCACGATGCGGGCCATCTTCTTCTTCTCCGACGCCAGCAGGCCCTTCACCCGGTTCGGGTTGCCCTCGGCCACCAGGACGATGCCGGCCTTGCCGACCGCCCGGTGGACGACGTCCTGGCTGCGGTTCATCGCCACCGCGGGGGTGGTGGTCCAGCCGCGTCCGATCCGGTCCAGGACGGCGGCCGCCGCTCCGGGCTGGCCCTCCATCTGTCCGAAGGCCGCCCGCTCGGCGCGCCGGCCGAAGATGATCGCCATCGCGAGGATGGCCAGGACGAAGCCCAGGATGCCCAGATAGACCGGGTGTCCGATCGCGAAGCCGATGCCGAGGAGGACACCGAACGTGACGATTCCGACACCCGCGACGACAAGACCGATCTTGCTGTCGGTCCGCCTGGTCATCTTGTAGGTCAGGGCGATCTGCTTGAGCCGCCCTGCGTTCTCGGCGCTGTCCGCGCCTTCAGTTTTTGCCTTCCTCGCCATGTACGGAAGTTTACGTGGCGTGGGAGCGACCCCGGAACGTGGGAGCGCCCCGAGAACGTGGGAGCGACCTAGGAACGGTGGTCGGCCACGGCGTCCAGCACGTGCTGGACCTCCACCCGGTCCTTGGCGCGGCGGCGGTCCTCCAGGACGGCCGTCCAGGCGTTGCGGCGGGCGGTGCGCTGGCCGCTGCTCAGCAGCAGCGACTCGACGGCGCGCAGGGCGGTGGTGACGGACGGAAGGGCGTGGGCGCGGACCGGTGCGGCCTGCATCGTGTGTTCCCCCTCGGAACGGATGCGCCTCCGGGGCGCGGATGAGTGTGGGAAGCGGTGGCGGCGGCGGCTGCTGGAGTCGCTGCCGCACGTGTACCTAGGGTCACTGCTCGGTGTTACCAGCGCATGACCGGGCGGTCAAACACCAATGAAGCCTTGATTCCGGCGCCGCGCACGCCGAAGCGGTCCGTACGCGTCCCCGACCTGCGGGGAGCGTCCGGACCGCTTCGGCGTGCGGTTACTGCTCGGCGCTCGCTCGTGAGCGGATTCACACGGCCTGTGCGGCCTGACTGCTCCCGGCGGCGGCGACGCCGCGCGCCTCCATCGCCTGCTGGAAGAGACGGCCCGCGCGGTACGAGGACCGCACCAGCGGGCCCGACATCACGCCGGAGTAGCCGATCGCGTCGGCCTCGTCCTTCAGCTCGACGAACTCGTGCGGCTTCACCCAGCGCTCGACCGGGTGGTGCCGTACGGAGGGGCGCAGGTACTGCGTAATCGTGATGAGCTCGCAACCTGCGTCGTACAGGTCCTGGAGCGCCTCGCTGACTTCCTCGCGGGTCTCGCCCATGCCGAGGATCAGGTTCGACTTGGTGATCAGACCGGCCTCGCGGGCCCGGGTGATGACCTCCAGGGAACGCTCGTAGCGGAAGCCGGGGCGGATCCGCTTGAAGATCCGCGGCACCGTCTCCACGTTGTGCGCGAGCACCTCGGGGCGCGAGGAGAAGACCTCGGCGAGCTGCTCGGGCTCGGCGTTGAAGTCGGGGATCAGCAGCTCGACCTTGGTCGCGCCGGCCTCCCGCTCAGCGGTGAGCGTGTGGATCTGGCGGACGGTCTCGGCGTACAGCCAGGCGCCGCCGTCCTCCAGGTCGTCGCGGGCGACGCCGGTGATGGTGGCGTAGTTCAGGTCCATCGTGACGACCGACTCGCCGACGCGGCGGGGCTCGTCACGGTCCAGCGCCTGCGGCTTGCCCGTGTCGATCTGGCAGAAGTCGCAGCGCCGGGTGCACTGGTCGCCGCCGATGAGGAAGGTGGCCTCGCGGTCCTCCCAGCACTCGAAGATGTTGGGGCAGCCCGCCTCCTGGCAGACCGTGTGCAGCCCTTCGCCCTTCACCAGCTGCTGCAGCTGCTTGTACTCGGGGCCCATCTTCGCCCGCGTTTTGATCCACTCGGGCTTGCGCTCGATGGGGGTCTGGCTGTTCCGGACCTCCAGGCGCAGCATCTTGCGCCCGTCGGGTGCGACAGCGGACACTCCGGCTCCCCTTTGCTCTCTGCTGCGTTGGATTCGCGTCGGGTTCGCGTGGGATGCGCGAGCGATGCGCGAGGGAATCGCTTGGGATTCTTTGGCTGACACCAGGGTACGCCCGTACATCAAAGGGCCTTACGCCTGCCCAACCTGCGGCCGACGGGGCCTATTCCCCGGCCGGTGGCTGCGGTCGGGTCTACTGGTCGGTAGGACAGGGTGGGGCCGGTACGGCCTCCCGGGCCCTAGGCGGGGGCCGGTGCCGGGGTCGTGGACGCGGTCTTCGGCTGCTCGACCGGGCGCGGTGCGAGCTCCGCGTTCTCCAGGATGTCCCGCAGATGCTTCTCGGCGACCGGCAGCACCTCCTCGATGGTGATCTCCCGGCCCAGCTCGGCTCTGAGGGACGTGACCCCCGCGTCGCGGATGCCGCACGGCACGATCCGGTCGAACCAGGTGTTGTCCGGGTTCACGTTGAGGGCGAAGCCGTGCATCGTGACGCCCTTGGCGACCCGGATCCCGATCGCGGCCAGCTTGCGGTCCTCACGGCGCTGGCCGGCGTTGGACGGGGCGTACTCGGGGCCGTTCAGCCGCGGGTCGAACTCCTCGTCCTGGAGCCTCGGGTCGAAGTCCAGCGAGAGGCCGCCCAGCGCCTGGCGCCGCTCGACCGGGTCGCCGAGCACCCAGACGCCGCTGCGGCCCTCGACCCGGGAGGTCTCCACGCCGAAGTCGGCGGCCGTGCGGATCAGCGCGTCCTCCAGCCGGCGGACGTGCGCGACGACGTCGACCGGGCGCGGCAGCTTCTGGATCGGGTAGCCGACGAGCTGCCCGGGGCCGTGCCAGGTGATCTTCCCGCCGCGGTCCACATCGATGACCGGGGTGCCGTCCAGCGGGCGCTCGCTCACCGCCGTGCGGCGCCCCGCGGTGTAGACGGGCGGGTGCTCCAGGAGCAGACAGGTGTCCGGCACCCGGTCCTCGAACCGGTCGGCGTGCACCTCGCGCTGCTTCTGCCAAGCCTCCGCGTACTCGACGGCCTGTTCGCCGAAGCCCAGACGGACGAACCGCAGTTCGCTCACCGATGCCTCCCTACGTGGGTCCCGCGTGCCCGGAGGGGTGTCCCCGGGGTGACGGAACCCTGCACTGATCGCGCCCGCATCCACTGTACGACCGTCGCCCGAACAGCCCCCCGCCAGGTGCGGGGGCCGGTCCCGGACCCGTCCGCGGCCTGGTCCCGGACCCGTCCGCGGCCTGGTCCCGGACCCGTCCACGGCCTGGTCCCGGACCCGTCCGCGGCCTGGTCCCGGACCCGTCCACGGCCTGGTCCCGGACCCGTCCACGGGCCGGACGTTTCCGTCAGCTCCGCCCGGAATCCTCACACGATCGGATGAACGTGGAGCAAAGGGTGGCTGTGACCGCTCCGGTGGCCGCTAAATTCGCGCCGTTCCCATGAGGGCTGCCCGTCCGGCCCCGAAGGCAGGAGACCGTACAGCTGATGTCGGAACGACCCCCGCAGCGCACGCCCAACCGCCGACTCGCCTCGCTCATCGCGGAAGCCGGATTCTCGCACGCCGGCCTGGCCCGCCGGGTCGATCAGCTCGGCCTCGAACACGGCCTCGACCTGCGGTACGACAAGACCTCGGTCACTCGCTGGCTGCGGGGGCAGCAGCCGCGCGGCACCACGCCCGCGCTGATCGCCGAGGTGTTCACCCGGCGGCTCGGACGGCGGCTCTCCGCGCAGGACCTGGGGCTCGACGCCTGCGCACCCGTCTACGCGGGTCTGGAGTTCGCGGCCACCCCCGCCGAGGCGGTCGACATCGTCAGCGGTCTCTGGCGCAAGGACTCCGGCACCCACATCGAGCTGCGCAAGATCGCCTTCACCCCGGCCGGACTCGTCGTCCCCAGCCGTGACTGGCTGATCGGCCGGGCCGACGAATGGGTGGCCCGGGACGGCGCCGCCGCCCGCCGGGCCGGGGGAGAGGCCACGGTCCCCTCGCCCGGCCGCCCGGACGGGGTGCCACGCACCGAGGCCCGGGGACTCCCGCGCCCGGCCACCGGGCCGCTGCGGCCCACGCCGCCGGGCCCGTCCGCCACGCACCCGTCCGCCACGCATCCTCCCGCCGCGCATCCGCCCGTCGCCGGGGCGTCGCCCGGGACCGGGGCGCTGCCCGTGGTCCCGCGCCAGCGTCAGACGGACCGCGGCCCCGGCCAGCGGGTCGGCGGCGGGGACGTCGCCGCGCTGCGCTCGGTCGGCGAGCTGTTCCGCACCCTCGACCACGCCTACGGCGGCGGCCACGCCCGGCAGGCCCTCGTGCGGTATCTGGAGCACGAGGCCGAGCCGATGCTCCGGGGCACGTACGGCGAGGCCACCGGACGGCGGCTGTTCGCCGCGGTGGCCGACCTGACCCGGCTGGCCGGCTGGACCTCGTACGACATCGCCGCCCACGGCCTGGCCCAGCGGTACTTCGTCCAGGCGCTGCGGCTCGCCCAGGCCGCCGGCGACCGCGCGTACGGCGCCTACGTCCTGATCACGATGAGCCGCCAGGCGGTCTACCTCGGGCACGGCAGGGAGGCCGTCCAGCTCGCCCGCGTGGCCCAGCAGGGCGTCGGCTCGGCCGCCCCGCTCCTCGTCCAGGCGCTGCTGCACGCGGTCGAGGCGCGCGGACACGGCGTGCTCGGTGAGGCGCGCTCCTGCACCGCCGCCCTGACCCGCGCCGAACACGCCCTGGAGACGGCGCGCCCCGGCGACGACGTGCCGCACTGGGCCCGCACCTTCGACGAGGCGCAGCTCGCCGACGAGCTGGGCCACTGCCACCGCGACCTCCAGCAGTACCGGGCCGCCGCCCAGCACGCCGAGCGCTCGCTCCAGCTGCGCGCACCGGCGTACGCCCGCAGCAGGCTGTTCTGCCGGGTGGTCCTCGCCTCGGCCCGGCTGGGCCTGGGCGAGCTGGACCAGGCCTGCCTGCTGGGCGCGGAGGCGGCCCAGCAGGCGGCCGAGATGCGTTCGGTGCGCGCCACGGAGTACGTACGCGCCTTCGAGCGCAGCCTGGAGCCCTACCGGGACGCGGTCGCCGTACGCGGCTACCGCGACCGGGTCGCCGCCCTCGGCTGACCCGGCCGGGGAGCGGCCGGGGTGCGTCACGCGGCCTCCGGCAGGCGCGGGCTCCCCTCGTGCGTGCCCGGGACCGCCAGGTCGGTCAGGATCGCCTCGGCCGCCCGCCGCCCCGAGTGCAGCGCGCCCTGGACCGTGCTCGTGTCGCGGTGGTCGCCGCACACGTACAGCCCGGCCAGCACCCGCACCGGGCGGCGTGGATCGTGCGGGGCCTCCATCGCGGGCACCGCCTCCGGGTCGTGGTGGGCCGCCAGCAGCTCCCAGCCGTCCGTCGGTACGCCGTAGAGCGCCGCCAGGTGCGCCCGCACCGAGCGGTCCAGGTCCGGCGGCGGGGTCCCGAGCACCGTCGAGGTGATCAGCGTCCGGCCCTCCGGCGCCCGCGAGGGGTCGACCTCGCTCATCACCGCGGTGTACGCCACCGGGCCCGACCGTTCGCCGTCCAGCACCAGCGACCTGCCCGTGGGCGGCGGGGCGGGCGCGGTGTGGTGAAGGACCGTCACCGGGTGGAAGGACGGCACCCGCAGACCGGGCAGCAGCTCGGCCGCGGCACCCGCGCCGGTCGCCAGCAGCAGGGAGCGGCACCCCAGTTCGCCGTGCTCCTTGGTGCGTACGGAGGTGATGTCGGCGGCCGTGACATGCACCCCGGTCCGGACCGTGCCCGGCGGCAGCGCGGCCGCCAGCAGCTCCGGCAGCGCGGCCGACCCGCCCGCCGGTACGCACAGGCCGCCGCGCGCGTAGTCCCGCAGGGCGAGATCGGCGCGTCGGCTCGACGTGGTGAGGACGGGGTCGCTGAGCAGGGCCGTGAGCAGGGGGCGCAGGACGCCGTCCACCGTACGGGCGGGCAGACCGACGCCGGGCAGGGCGCCGACGACGGTCCGCTCCGGGCGGGCCAGGAGCCGGGCCTCCGGGGTGGCCGCCAGCCGGGACAGCGCCGCGCCCAGCCGGGCCCGGTCGATCGCGCCGGTCACCACACCGCCCCGGCCGCCCCCGCGCGCCGGGGTGCCGTGCTCGTGCCCGTACGCGCCCTGCGCCGCCCAAGGCGCGCGGGAGGCCCGGGTGGCTCGGGGGGCGCTCGAACGGGTGCGCACTGCCTTGAGTGCGCCCCTCGCGCTCCGTATGTCGCCGGTGAGCTGGCGGCGGCCCTCGCTGTGGACCAGGACGCCCGGCGCGAACCCCCGCAGCTCCGGAGCGCCGAGCCCCGGGGTGCCGGTGAGCTCGGGCCAGGACGTGCAGAGGAGCGGGCCGAGCCGGTCCAGCCGGAACCCGTCCATCTCGTCGGTGGCGAGCCGGCCGCCCACCCGGGGCTCGGCCTCCAGGACACTGACGCCGAGCCCCGCCCGGATGAGCAGGTGGGCGGCTGACAGGCCGGCGATTCCGGCCCCGATGATGACCACGTCTGCGTGGTGTGCCGTGCTGCGCACGTGCCCCTCCCCGAGTCGGTGCGACTGGTGGGAGGCTCATGCCCCCAACAGGCCCCCGGAATGCCGGAGTTCGCAACGAGGCTAGGAGGATGGCTGATACTGCGTCAGACGCGCGCGCCGGGGAGCACCGGGGCACGGGGTCGCACACGCGCCCCCGGCGCGATCGGTCGGCCCCGCGAGAAACCGTGAGCGCGAGCGGCCGGCCCCCGAGAAACCGCGAGAGAACGGGTACCACCGCGAGGGGCCGCGTACGACCCCGCGGGGCCGCCTACGGGCCCCCGAGGAACCACGTACGACCGCGTTACGACCGCGAGAGCGCACACGACCCCGAGGGAACGGGAGGGACCGGCGGCCCGCGCGGCCGGACCCCCGAGGACGGGTCAGCGCAGCGCGGCGCGGATCGCCCCGTCGATGCCGGGGAAGGCGAACGAGAAGCCGGAGTCCAGCAGCTTCGCCGGGATCACCCGCTGGCTGCCCAGCACATCCTCCGCGAACTCACCGAGCGCGAGCCGCAACGCGGCCGCCGGCACGGGGAACAGCGTCGGGCGGCGCAGCACCCGCCCCATCGCGGCGGTCACCTCGGCGTTGGTGACGGGCTTCGGCCCGGTCAGGTTCACCGGGCCGGTCAGCGCCTCGGTGTCCAGGATGTGGCGCAGCGCCGCGACATGGTCGTGCAGCGCGATGAAGCTCCAGTACTGGCGGCCGTTGCCCAGCTTCCCGCCCGCCCCCGCCTTGAAC
>NZ_JAAXYC010000169.1 GCF_018619185.1 Streptomyces sp. McG3
GCCCGGAACCCCGCCCCCGCCGGTGAGGTGCTCCGACGCATCCGGCGGCCCCTCGCCGTGCTGCTCCTGGTCACGGCGGCGGGCGGAGCCGTACTCACCTTCGCCCCGCAGTTCACCGCCACTCCCGCGCTCGCCGCCACCGGGCTGCTCGCCCTCACCGCGACCGCCGCACTGGCCCGTTGGGGGTGCGGAGAACTCGCCGACCGGATCGCCCTGCGCCCCATCACCGGAATCCTCGCCCTCACCGCGTGCGCGGGCCTGGCGCTGATCGCGTCCGCCATCGGATCGGACCGCGTGCCGGCCCTGCCGGCCGGACTGCTTCTCCTGGGGGCGGCGTACGGGGGGCTCCAGAGCCTCACCCTTGTCCAGGCCTTCGACTACGCGGGTGCGGAGAACCGGCACGCCGCCTCGGTCGCGTGGAACATCGGCTACGACGCCGGCACCGGGCTCGGATCCCTCATGCTGGGCGTGGCGGCACAAGTGGCCACCTTCTCCACCGGCTTCACCGCCCTGTCCGTGCTGATGGCACTCGCGGGCCTGGCCGTTCTCCTCACCGGCCACAGCACGCCCGCCGGCCCCCCGAGGGGCCGGGGCCCGCGTACGCCCCGGAGGAAGCGCCCGTCCCTCGGCAAGCGCTGAGACCGGCGTCCACCGCCCGGGAGCCGCGGCGCCCCCGGCCCCCCGGCCACGGGGCCGGCGGCTGCGGGACCGGGCGGAACGCACCGGCGACGCCGGGACGGTGGACGCACTCCCGGGCGTCCACCGTCGTCGGCCGTATGCGTGCGCGCCCGGTCAGACGGCCGTGCCGACGACCAGATGGTCGCCGGGGATGCCGGCCTTGCCCGGCGCGTAGTAGTCCTTGATCCCGGCGACCCACGTCTCCACCCGGATCCGGTCCCCGTCGTTCGGCTCGAAGGCGTCGAAGAGCGCGTCGATGTTCGCGGGCTCGAACCCGATGGCCGTCATCAGCGCCATGAACAGCGGGCGCTCGATCAGACCGTCGCCGTCCGGGTCCCCGAGCGCGGCCAGCGCCTCGGCGAACACCCCGACGGTCGCGTCGAACCGCTCCGGCGACAGGACGCAGGCGGTGAACTCCTCGAAGCTGACCTCGCCGTCGCCATCGGCGTCGAGCTCGGTGCGCAGAGTCGTCCAGTACCGCCGGAACGCCGCGCGCATCGCTTCCTTCGCCGCCGGGTCCGACGCGTGCGCCTCCCGCACGACGCGGTCGGCCATGAGGTCGAAGTCGTCCGCCTCCAGGACTCCGTTGGCGTTGGCGTCGAACAGGGAGAAGACGAGCGTGACCCGCCTGGTGGCCTCAGTGCCCATGAATCCGTCACCTTTCTCCGCATGTCACGTTCCCTCCGACCGCGGCCCGGTGCCCGGTCGGCCCACCCACTGTCCGCCGAGGAGCGGCGTCCACGGCGAAAGCCGGGGTTCTTTCACCTGAAGGACGTAACTGACCTGCGTAAACGTCAACTTGAGGCAGGAGGAGGGGCTCGCTGGATCCGCGCGCCCCCGGGCCTCTAGGCTGAGCCGATGCGCGCCCCGTCCGCCGTGAGCGGCCCCCGTACGAGGCAGGTCCACCTGCGATGACCAGGGAGACCCGGACGCTGCCCGCGTTCGCCCCCGGTTCGGTGGACACCCCCTTCGTCATCGCCGGCTACGACGAGGTCGTCACCCACGACACGCTCTGGGACGCGCACTCCCACCCCTTCCACGAACTGCTCTGGAACGAGCGCGGCGCCTCCACGGCGGCGGTCGGGAGCCGGATCTGGACGATCACCCCGGCCCTGGGCCTGTGGATGCCCGCGGGGACCCTGCACGCCGGATCGGCGACCGCCGGGACCTGGTTCCGGGCGAGCTTCTTCGGCTTCCGCACCACCGCGTCGATCTCCGCCACGCCGGTCGCCGTCGAGATCACCCCGCTGTTGCGCCTGCTGCTGGAACGGCTCGGCGAACCCGGCCTCACGGCCGCCTCGCGCGCCGCGACCGAGGCGCTGGTGCTCGACGTCCTCGAACCGTCGCCCCGCGAACTGCTCGTGCGGATCCCGGCCTCCGAACTGCTGCGCCCCATCGCCGACGCGGTGCGCGAGGACCCGGCCGACCGGCGGACGCTGGCGGACTGGGCGTCCGCCCTCGGCGTCAGCGCCCGCACGGTCACCCGGGCGTTCACCACCGAGACGGGCACGAGCTTCGTGCGCTGGGTGGCGGCGGTCCGCGCCCAGCACGCCATCGGCCTGCTGGCCCGGGGGTGGGACGTGGAGGCGGTGGCCGAACAGGTCGGCTACCGCTCGGCGAGCGCGTTCGGCGCCGCCTTCCGGCGTACGACGGGCCTCACCCCGGGGGCCTTCCGGCCGGAAGGACCGCCGCCCTCTCATGTCCGTATCGCTACAGGGCATGTCCTAAACGGTTGATTGCGACAGTCGGGTCGATTCTCATAGGGTCTGAAGGTAAGCCTTACCTAAGCCGATAACGCACGCGCCGCGCACCGATCCATGACGGCTGCGCACGCCCGGACGTGCGGGAAGCGGCACCCCGACATCCGGAAAGCCGGGTACACACCCATGTCCTCACACCGTCTCCGCCTGCTCGTCGTTGCGTCCGCCCTCGTCGGCGTCTCCGCCTGCGGCGGGACCACCGACGCCGGGAACGAGAACGACGAGAGCCGTTCCGGCGGGTTCCCCCTGACCGTCGAGCACGCCCTGGGCAAGACGACCATCCCGGCGAAGCCGAAGCGCGTCGCGACCGTCAACTGGGCCAACCACGAAGTGCCGCTCGCGCTCGGCGTCGTGCCCGTCGGCATGGCCGCCGCCAACTTCGGCGACGACAACGACGACGGCGTGCTGCCCTGGGTCGAGGAGAAGCTCGACGAGCTGAAGGCGAAGACGCCGGTGCTCTTCGACGAGACCGACGGCATCGACTTCGAGGCCGTGGCGGACACGAAGCCGGACGTCATCCTGGCCGCGTACTCGGGTCTGACCAAGAAGGACTACGAGACCCTCAGCGAGATCGCTCCCGTCGTCGCCTACCCGGACGCCGCCTGGGCGACGCCGTGGCGCGAGATCATCCGGACGAACAGCACGGCGATCGGGCTGGCCGACGAGGGCGAGAAGCTGATCAAGAAGCTCGACGGTGACATAGCGAAGACCGCCGCCAAGTACCCTCAGCTCAAGGGCAAGTCGGCGATGTTCATGACGCACGTCGACCCCAACGACGTCAGCCAGGTAGGTTTCTACACCGCCCACGACACCCGTACGCAGTTCTTCCAGGACCTCGGCATGAAGATCCCCGGGTCCATCCGGAAGGCGTCCGAGGGCACGGACAAGTTCGCCCTCACCAAGAGTGCCGAGCAGGTCGACGCGTTCGACGACGTCGACATCATCACCGGCTACGGCGACGACACCGGCGAGCTGCTGAAGACGGTCACCAAGGACCCGCTGCTCTCGAAGATCCCCGCCGTCGAGCGCGGCTCCGTCTACCTCCTGCCCGGCACCAGCCCGCTGGCCACCGCCGCCAACCCGACGCCACTGTCGATCGGCTACGTGCTGGACGACTACGCCGCCGCGCTCGCCGAGGCCGCGGACAAGGTCAAGTGACCGAGCCCGACACCCGTACCCCGCCGGACGTCGTCACCAGGCGTCCGGCGGGCGTGCGCCTGCTGTGGGTCCTCCTCTCCGTACTCGCCCTGGCCGCGGTCATGGTCGGGTCCGTCGCGTTCGGCTCCCGCGACGTCCCCTGGTCCGACGTCGTCGCGGCGCTCGGCGGCGCGGACGACACCCTGGAACGGGCGGCGGCCACGAAGCGGATCCCCCGTACCGTCCTCGCCGTCGTCATCGGCGCCGCACTCGGCCTCGCGGGCGGCGTGATGCAGGGTGTGACCCGTAACCCGCTGGCCGACCCGGGCATCCTCGGCGTCAACATGGGGGCGTCCCTCGCCGTCGTCACGGCGGTCGCGTTCTTCGGGCTCACCTCGCCGACCGGATACGTCTGGATCGCCGTCCTGGGCGCGGCCCTTGCCGCCCTGTTCGTCTACACCGTCGGGACCCTCGGCAGAGGCGGGGCGACCCCTCTCAAGCTGGCACTCGCCGGAGCCGCCACGTCCGCGGCCTTCGCCTCGCTCGTCAGCGCGATCATCCTGCCGCGCAACGACATCGCCGGAAGCTTCAAGCTCTGGCAGATCGGTGGCGTCGGCGGCGCGTCCTTCGAACGCGTCGGCCAGGTCATGCCGTTCCTCGCGGTCGGCTTCGCCGTCTGCCTGCTGTCGGCCCGCGCACTCAACTCGCTGGCATTGGGCGATGAGTTGGCGGCCGGACTCGGTGAACGCGTCGCCGTGGCCCGGGCCGTGGCCGCCCTCGGCGCCGTACTGCTCTGCGGAGCGGCCACCGCCGTCGCCGGACCGATCGGCTTCGTCGGCCTCGTCGTCCCGCACACCTGCCGACTGCTCGTCGGCGTCGACCACCGCTGGCTCCTGCCGCTCTCCACGGTGCTCGGCGCGGTCCTGCTCACCGCCGCCGACGTCGTCGGCCGGATCGTGGCACGCCCCTCGGAGATCGACGTCGGCATCGTGACCGCACTGATCGGGGCCCCCTTCTTCATCTACATCGTCCGCCGACAGAAGGTACGTGCCCTGTGAGCGCCCCCGTCCTCACCCGGCGGCCGTCCGTCGAGGCCGCCACCCGCCGTCGTGTGCGCGGCGCCTCGCGCCGCCGCCGGGTCGTCCTGGCGCTGATGGTCCTCGTCCTCGCCGCGTTCGCCGTGACGCTCATGGCGGGCCGGACCTTCTACCCGCCCGGAGACGTGTTCCGGGTGATCCTCGGGGAACAGGTGCCGGGCGCGTCGTTCACGGTGGGCCGGCTGCGGCTGCCCCGCGCGGTCCTCGCCCTGGTGGCCGGATTCAGCTTCGGCCTCGCCGGGGTCACCTTCCAGACGATGCTCCGCAATCCGCTCGCCAGCCCCGACATCATCGGCATCAGCTCCGGGGCGAGCGCCGCCGCGGCCATCGCCATCGTGACCCTGTCGCTCGGCGAGGTCCAGGTCTCCGTCCTCGCCATCGCCGCCGGCCTGGGGGTGGCCCTGCTGGTGTACTCCCTGGCGTTCAAGGGCGGCGTCGTCGGCACCCGGCTCATCCTGATCGGCATCGGGATCTCCGCGATGCTCGACAGCGTCACCTCCTACGTCCTGTCCCGGGCCGCCGAATGGGACCTCCAGGAAGCGATGCGCTGGCTGACCGGCAGCCTCAACGGAGCCACCTGGGACCAGGCGGTCCCCGCGCTCGTCGCGGCGGCCGTCCTCACCCCGCTGCTGCTGGGCCAGGCCCGTAACCTCGCCGCGCTCCAGCTCGGCGACGACACCGCCTCCGCGCTCGGCGTACGCGTGGAACGCACCCGGGTCACGGTGATCGTCGCCGCCGTCGGGCTGATCGCCTTCGCCACGGCGGCGGCCGGACCCATCGCGTTCGTGGCGTTCCTCTCCGGACCCATCGCGGCCCGGATCACCGGGGCGGGCGGCTCCCCGCTGGTGCCCGCCGGACTCGTCGGATCGCTGCTCGTCCTCGTCGCCGACTTCACCGGCCAGTTCGCCTTCGGCGAGCGCTACCCGGTCGGCGTCGTCACCGGCGTCCTCGGAGCCCCCTACCTCGTCTACCTGATCATCCGCACCAACCGGGCGGGAGGCTCGCTATGACCACGCACCACCGACTGACCGCCGAAGGACTCACCCTCGGCTACGGCGACCGCACCGTCGTCGACTCCCTCGATCTGGCCGTACCCCCCGGCCGGATCACCGTGATCGTCGGCGCCAACGCCTGCGGCAAGTCGACGCTGCTGCGTTCCATGTCCCGGCTGCTCGCCCCCCGGGCCGGCCGCGTCGTCCTGGACGGCAAGGAGGTGCACCGGCTGCCCGCCAAGGAGCTGGCCCGCACCCTCGGACTGCTGCCGCAGTCGCCCGTCGCGCCCGAGGGAATCACCGTCTCCGACCTCGTCGGCCGGGGCCGCCACCCCCACCAGTCCGTCTTCTCCCGCTGGAACGAGCAGGACGACGCCGCCGTGGCCGCCGCCCTGGAGGCCACCCACACCGAACCGCTCGCCGAGCGCGCGGTGGACGAACTCTCCGGCGGCCAGCGCCAGCGCGTCTGGATCGCGATGGCCCTCGCCCAGCAGACGGATCTGCTGCTGCTCGACGAGCCGACCACCTTCCTCGACGCCAGCCACCAGATCGAGGTCCTGGACCTCCTGACCGACCTGAACCGCTCGCGCGGTACCACCATCGTGATGGTCCTGCACGACCTCAACCTCGCCGCCCGGTACGCGGACCACCTGATCGCGCTGGCCGACGGCGGGCTCCACGCGTCCGGCATTCCGGCCGAGGTGCTGACGGAGGAGACCGTACGGGCGGTGTTCGACCTCGAAAGCCGCATCATCGAGGACCCCGTGTCGGGCCGGCCCCTGATGCTCCCGATCGGCCGCCACCACGTCCTGGACCGGGCCGAGCCACTGCCCGTCGGGGAGGCGACCGCGTGAACGCCGGGGCGTACGCCCCCTGATCGGCTGACTGCTGTGTGTCACTGACATGTTTCGGAGAGTGACGGGGCACACAGGCTAGGTCGGGCGCCGGGCCCCGGTCCGGCACACGCCCTTTTCCTCGAAGCGGTCATTGGGAGAACCTCGGTGGAGAACACCTCGGTGCAGAACAAGGAAACCGTCCGGAACTGTCCTTTCGACTACGCGCAGCAGCTGGAGTTCGACCCCCAGCTCAGGCAATTGCTGACCGAGGAGCCGGTGTCCCGCATCCGTATGGCCTACGGAGAGGGCGAGGCCTGGCTGGTCACCCGCTACGAGGACGTCCGGACGGTCACCACCGACCGGCGGTTCAGCCGCAGTGCCGTCCTCGGCCGTGACTTCCCCCGGATGACGCCGGAGCCGATCGTGCAGGCGGAGTCCATCAACCTCATGGACCCGCCCGCCAGCAGCCGGCTGCGGGGCCTGGTCGCCAAGAGCTTCACCCCGCGTCGTGTCGAGCAGATGCGCGGCGGGACCCAGCGCGTGGTGGACCGGCTGCTGGACGAGATGGAGGAGGAGGGCGCACCGGCCGACTTCGTCGCCCGGGTCTCCGCGCCGCTGCCGCTGATCACCATCTGCGAGGCACTCGACATCCCCGAGGCCGACCGTCCCTGGCTCCGGGCCCACGCCATGACCATGATGAACGTCGGGGCCGCGGGCAAGGAGGACGCGGTACGCGCCAAGGCGGAGCTGCGCGGCTACTTCCAGGAGCTGACCGCGGATCGGCGCCGCTCCCCGGGCGAGGACCTCATCAGCACCCTGGCCACCGCCCGGGACGGCGACGAACTGCTGGACGACGACGAGCTGGCCGTCATGGCGATGGTCCTGCTCATCACCGGCCAGGACACCACGACCTACCAGCTCGGCAACATCGCCTACACCCTGCTCACCCGCCCGGACCTCATGCGGTCCCTCCGGACCGAACCGCAGCGGCTGCCCCGCACCCTGGAGGAGCTGCTGCGCCACATCCCCTTCCGCAAGGGCGTCGGCATCCCGCGCATCGCGCTGGAGGACGTGGAGCTCTCCGGAGTCCTCATCAAGGCCGGCGACGTGGTGCACGTGTCCTACCTGACGGCCAACCGGGACTCCGCCAAGTTCGACCGTCCCGACGAGCTGGATCCCGACCGGCCGACCATCCCTCACATGACGTTCGGCTGGGGCGCCCACCACTGCCTGGGCGCACCGCTGGCCACCATGGAACTGGAAGTGGCCTTCTCCACGCTGCTGACCCGCTTCCCGGCCCTGCGTCTGGACGTGCCGCCCGCGGACGTCTCGTGGAACACGACGTCCATCTGGCGTTACCCGCTCGCCCTGCCCGTCACATGGTGACGAGAGCCTTCGCTCCAGAGAACGAGGAGAACCCATGGCGACCCTGTGCCGACCGGCCATCGCTGTGCCCGAGCACGTCATCACGATGCAGCAGACCCTGGACCTGGCCCGGGAGACCCACGCCGGGCACCCGCAGCGCGATCTCGTCCTGAGGCTCATCCAGAACACCGGCGTCCAGACCAGGCACCTCGTGCAGCCCATCGAGAAGACCCTGCGGCACCCCGGATTCGAGGCGCGCAACCAGGTCTACGAGGCCGAGGCCAAGACCCGGGTCCCCGACGTCGTCCGGCAGGCGCTCGCCAACGCCGAGACCGACCCGTCCGAGATCGATCTGATCGTCTACGTCTCCTGCACGGGCTTCATGATGCCCTCGCTGACCGCGTGGATCATCAACAGCATGGGCTTCAGACCCGAGACCCGCCAACTGCCCATCGCCCAGCTCGGCTGCGCGGCGGGCGGCGCGGCGATCAACCGCGCGCACGACTTCTGCCTGGCCTACCCCGAGTCCAACGTCCTCATCGTGTCCTGCGAGTTCTGCTCGCTGTGCTACCAGCCCACCGACATCGGGGTCGGTTCGCTGCTCTCCAACGGGCTCTTCGGCGACGCCATCTCCGCGGCCGTCGTACGGGGACAGGGCGGCACCGGCATGCGCCTGGAGCGCAACGGCTCCCACCTGGTGCCCGACACCGAGGACTGGATCTCCTACGCCGTCCGCGACACCGGGTTCCACTTCCAGCTGGACAAGCGGGTCCCGGGCACCATGGAGATGCTCGCCCCGGTGCTCCTGGACCTCGTCGACCTGCACGGCTGGTCCGTCCCGAACATGGACTTCTTCATCGTCCACGCGGGCGGACCGCGCATCCTGGACGACCTCTGTCACTTCCTCGACCTGCCGCCCGAGATGTTCCGCTACAGCCGGGCCACCCTCACCGAACGCGGCAACATCGCCAGCTCGGTCGTCTTCGACGCGCTGGCGAGGCTCTTCGACGACGGCGGAGCCGCCGAGTCCGCGCAGGGGCTCATCGCCGGCTTCGGGCCCGGGATCACCGCCGAGGTGGCCGTGGGCAGTTGGGCGAAGGACGACCTCCGGGCGGAGGTCGGACACGACCTCGACGAGCTGGAGCTGACCGCGGGCGTTGCGCTGTCCGGCTGAACCCGCTAAGGCGACCGACGGGCGGGGACGAAGGAACGGGTGTTCGCGATTCGCGGACGCACTCGCTTCCGAGAGCGGATCCCCACCCCGAGGAGAATGCATGCGCCTGCCCGCCCGATGGGCCACGGCCGCCCTGCTGCTGATCGCACCGCTGATCGGCGCACCCGCCACGGCCACGGCCGACAGCGGACCGGAAGGGGTCCTGGTGGAGCAGTCCACCCGGGCCGTACCCGGGCAGTACATCGTCACCCTGGAGCCCGAACTCTCGCCGGACACCGTCCTGCGGGAGTTCGGGCTCAACCCGTTGTTCACGTACGGAAATGCTCTGCACGGCTTCGCCGCCACGCTCACCGCCACCGAACTCCAAGCGGTCCGGGCCGTTCCCGGCGTCCTCGCCGTCGAGGAGAACGCCGAGGTGACCGTCCCCGCGCCCACCGCCGCGAACCTGCTGCGGGCCCCCGCGGCCGGCTGGGGCACCGACCGCGTCGACCAGCGCGCCCTGCCGCTGGACGACACCTTCACCACCACGGCCACCGGCAAGGGAGTGAAGGCGTACGTCGTCGACACCGGGATCGACGCCGCGCACAGCGAATTCGGCGGCCGGGTCGCGAGCGGGTACGACGCCGTCGGGGACGGCCGCGCCGGCATGGACTGCAACGGGCACGGCACGCACGTGGCCGGCACGGTCGGCGGTGCGACGTCCGGCGTGGCGAAGGATGCCTCGCTGGTCAACGTACGCGTCCTGAACTGTGAGGGCCGGGGCACCTGGGCCGGCATCCTCGCCGGGTTCGACTGGGTCGCCAAGGACGCCGAGCGCAGCGGTGTCCCCGCCGTCCTGAACGCCTCGCTCGGCGGCGACCGCTCCACGGCGGTCGACGCGGCGGTCGAGGCGGTCGCCGACGCGGGCGTGCTGCCCGTCGTGGCCGCGGGCAACGACAACCGGGACGCCTGCGACGTCTCCCCGGCCGCCGCGGACGGTGTGTTCACCGTCGGGGCGAGCGACCGGCAGGACCGGGAGACCTCCTTCAGCAACTGGGGCTCCTGTCTCTCGCTGTACGCCCCCGGCGCCGACATCGTCTCCGCCCGCCTCGGCGGCGGCACCGTCTCGCTGAACGGCACCTCCATGGCCAGCCCGCACGTCGCGGGCGTCGCGGCTCTCTACAAGGAGGAGAACCCCTCGGCCTCTCCCGCCGCCGTCTCGCAGTGGCTGACGGACACGGCCACCCCGGACGCGCTCTCCGCTCTCGGCCAGGGCTCGCCCGACCTGCTGCTGTACACCGGCGGCCTCTGACGATCCGTCGGACGGCCGGAGGGACGGCTCGTCCGCGGGGCGGGGGAGCGGTGACCGCGCGACGGAATCCGCTCCCCGGCCCGGCCGCCCGGCTGTTGTCGGAACGGTGGACGGTCTCTCATTTCTCTGCAACTCTCTGACGGCACAACGCAAAACAGGCCGCAGCGAATGCAGAAACTCGTGTTCCCTGGCTGCGGTCACAGAGCCGCGCCCTCGACGCGCCCTGCGCCGAGGCCGAAGATCGGGGAGCTATGAGAGCCCAACGCTGGAGATGGCGGGCGATATCCGCCTTGGTCGCGACCAGTCTTCTGATGATCGGCGTACCGTCGCTCGCCGCCGCGGCGGCCGACGGCCCCAACCTCGCCGCGGGCCGGGCCGCGGCCGCGAGCAGTGCCCATACCGAGTACGGCGCGTCCAACGTCACCGACGGCAACCGGTCCACGTACTGGGAGAGCGCGGGAGGCGGACTGCCCCAGTGGGTCCAGACGGACCTGGGCGCGGGAACCCGCGTCGACGAGGTGAGGCTGACCCTGCCGGCGGGCTGGGAGACCCGCACCCAGACGCTGTCCCTCCAGGGCAGCGCTGACGGCACCAGCTTCGCGACCCTGAAGAACTCCGCGACGTACACCTTCGCCCCGGGGGCGGCGAACGAGGTCACCATCGCGTTCCCGGCCACTCTGACCCGCTTCGTGCGCGTCAACATCACCGCCAACACCGGCTGGTCGGCCGCCCAGCTCTCCGAGCTGGAGGTCCGGGGCGCCGGTGACTCGTCGGCCGACCTCGCGGCGGGCAAGACCCTCACCGCCAGCAGCGGCAGCGGCTCCCGGGCTCCGGCCAACGCCAACGACGGCAACCGGGACAGCTACTGGGCCGGCGGCGACGACCAGTTCCCGCAGTGGATCCAAGCGGACCTGGGCGGGTCGCTCGGTGTGGACCGGGTGGTCCTGCGACTGCCCGACGGCTGGGCGGCGCGCAGTCAGACGCTGAAGCTCCAGGGCAGCGCGAACGGCTCGGACTTCACCGACCTCACCGCGTCCAAGGCGTACCGCTTCGACGCGGCGGGGGGACAGTCGGCGACGATCACCTTCGACGCCACGACCACCCGGTACGTCCGTGTCCTGGTCACCGCCAACAGCGGTGCTCAGGCCGCGCAGTTGGCCGAGCTGGAGATCTACGGCCCCACCACCGGCGACACACAGGCCCCGGCCGCACCGGCCGGCCTGGCGTTCACCGAGCCCGCCACCGGGCAGATCCGGCTGACGTGGAAGGCCTCCACGGACGACAAGGGCGTCACCGGCTACGACGTCTACGCGAACAACACCCTGCTGGCCGGCGTCGCGGGCGACGTCACCACGTACACCGACACCCGGCCGGCCGGGCAGGACGTCAGCTACTTCGTCCGCGCCAAGGACGCGGCGGGCAACGTCTCGGCCAACAGCAACACCGTGACCCGCGGCGGCGCCACCGGTGACACCCAGGCGCCCACCGCCCCCTCCGCGCTGGCCTACACCGAGCCGTCCAGCGGCTCGGTGAAACTGACGTGGGGACCGTCCACCGACAACAAGGGCGTGACCGGCTACGACGTCTACGCCAACAACGTGCTGCGCGGCAGCGTCGCCGGCAACGTGCTCACGTACACCGACACCCAGTCGCCGTCCACCACGGTCAGCTACGTCGTACGGGCCAAGGACGCGGCGGGCAACGTATCCGGCGACAGCAACACCGTCACCCGCAACGGGCAGAGCGGCTCCGCCTCCAACCTCGCCGTGAACAAACCCATCACCGCCTCCTCCGTCATCCACACCTTCGTCGCGGAGAACGCCAACGACAACAGCACCTCCACCTACTGGGAGGGTGCGGGAGGCAGTTACCCGAACACCCTCACCGTGAAGCTCGGCTCCAACGCCGACACCGAGAACGTCGTCGTCAAGCTCAACCCCGACAACAGCTGGGGTCCGCGCACCCAGCGCATCGAGGTCCTCGGCCGGGAGCAGAGCTCCTCGTCCTTCAACTCCCTCTCGGCCGCCAAGGATTACTCCTTCAGTCCGGCGTCCGGAAACACGGTGACCATTCCGGTCCCCGCGCGCGTCGCGGACGTCCAGCTGAAGTTCACCGCCAACAGCGGCTCCGGAGCGGGGCAGGTCGCGGAGTTCCAGGTCCTGGGCGCTCCGGCGGCCAACCCGGACCTCCAGGTCACCGGCATCACCGCCGCCCCCGCCACACCGGTCGAGACGGACGAGGTCACCCTGACCGCGACCGTCCGCAACGCCGGCGCGCTCGCCGCCCCGGCGAGCAAGGTCGAGCTGCGCCTCGGCGGCACCAAGGTCGCCACCGCTTCGGTCGGCGCTCTCGCATCGGGCGCCTCCACCCAGGTCAGCGCCTCCATCGGGGCCCGGAACGCGGGCAGTTACCCGCTGAGCGCGGTCGCCGATCCGGCGGGCGAGATCATCGAGCAGAACGAGACCAACAACACCTACACCAGCGCGTCCCCGCTGGTCGTGAAGCCGGTCTCCAGCTCCGACCTGGTGGCCTCGTCGGTCACCACTTCGCCCTCGGGTGCGTCCGACGGTGACACGGTCACCTTCTCCGTCGCGCTGAAGAACCAGGGCACGGTGGCCTCGGCCGCCGGCGCCCACGGCATCACCCTGACGCTCGTCGACAGCAAGGGCACCACGGTGAAGACGCTCACCGGCAGCCACACCGGGGCCATCGCGGCGGGAGCCACCGCCGCACCGGTCACCCTCGGCTCCTGGACCGCCGCCAACGGCTCGTACACCGTCCGGACCGTGATCGCGGCCGACGCCAACGAGCTCCCGGTCAAGCGCGAGAACAACACCTCCACCCAGGCGCTCTTCGTCGGACGCGGCGCCAACATGCCGTACGACATGTACGAGGCGGAGGACGGCACGGCCGGCGGCGGCGCGAAGGTCGTCGGACCGAACCGGACCATCGGCGACATCGCGGGCGAGGCCTCGGGACGCAAGGCCGTCACCCTCGACCAGACCGGCAACTACGTCGAGTTCACCACCCGTGCCGCCACCAACACCCTGGTCACCCGGTTCTCCATCCCCGACGCCCCGGGCGGTGACGGCATCGACTCCACCCTGAACGTCTACGTGGACGGCGTCTTCCTCAAGGCGATCGACCTCACCTCCAAGTACGCCTGGCTGTACGGGAACGAGGCCGCTCCCGGCAACTCCCCGGGCTCCGGGGCGCCCCGTCACATCTACGACGAGGCGAACATGATGCTGGGCAAGACCATCCCGGCGGGGTCCAGGATCCGGCTCCAGAAGGACAGCGCCAACACCACCACGTACGCGGTCGACTTCATCAACCTGGAGCAGGTCGCCCCGGTCGCCAACCCCAACCCCGCCACGTACACCGTGCCGGCCGGATTCACCCACCAGGACGTCCAGAACGCCCTGGACAAGGTCCGCATGGACACCACGGGCACCCTCGTGGGCGTCTACCTCCCGGCGGGGCAGTACAGCACGGCCAGTAAGTTCCAGGTCTACGGCAAGGCCGTCAAGGTGGTCGGCGCGGGTCCCTGGTACACCCGCTTCAACGCCCCCTCCACCCAGGACAACACCGACGTCGGCTTCCGGGCCGAGGCGAGTGCCAAGGGGTCCTCGTTCGCCAACTTCGCGTACTTCGGCAACTACACGTCCCGGATCGACGGGCCGGGCAAGGTGTTCGACTTCTCGAACGTGTCGGACATCGTGATCGACAACATCTGGAACGAGCACATGGTGTGCCTCTACTGGGGCGCCAACACCGACAGCGTGACCATCAAGAACTCCCGGATCCGCAACATGTTCGCCGACGGCGTCAACATGACCAACGGGTCCACCGACAACCTGGTGACCAACAACGAGGCACGGGCCACCGGCGACGACAGCTTCGCGCTCTTCTCGGCGATCGACGCCGGGGGAGCGGACATGAAGAACAACGTCTACGAGAACCTGACCTCGATCCTCACCTGGCGCGCGGCGGGCGTCGCCGTCTACGGCGGTTACGACAACACCTTCCGCAACATCCACATCGCCGACACCCTGGTCTACTCCGGGATCACGGTCAGCTCGCTGGACTTCGGCTACCCGATGAACGGGTTCGGGACCCAGCCGACGACGATCGAGAACGTCTCGATCGTGCGCGCGGGCGGTCATTTCTGGGGATCGCAGACCTTCCCCGGCATCTGGCTGTTCTCGGCGTCCAAGGTGTTCCAGGGCATCCGCATCAACAACGTGGACATCGTCGATCCCACCTACAGCGGGATCATGTTCCAGACGAACTACGTCGGCGGACAGCCCCAGTTCCCGATCAAGGACACCGTGCTCACCGACGTGTCCATCTCGGGTGCGCGCAAGAGCGGTGACGCCTTCGACGCCAAGTCCGGGTTCGGGCTGTGGGCCAACGAGATGCCGGAGGCCGGGCAGGGGCCCGCCGTCGGCGAGGTCACCTTCAACGGCCTGAAGCTCAGCGACAACGCCCAGGACGTCAAGAACACCACCTCCACCTTCAAGATCATTACCAACCCGTAGACCGGGGGAGAGGCCGCGATATACCGGCAAGGGGACGCTTCCCGATGACAGGGAAGCGTCCCTTCTGCATGCAATCCTTGCATTGATAAGTCAATTGTTTGCGCTGCTTACGCTAGTCTTGCGGCATGACGCGACGACTTGCTCAGGTTGCCAAGAAGGTTGGGGTCAGCGAGGCCACGGTGAGCCGGGTGCTCAACGGCAAGCCCGGGGTGTCCCGGACCACCCGGCAGTCCGTGCTGACCGCCCTGGACGTCCTCGGCTACGAGCGGCCCACCCAACTGCGGGGCGAACGCGCGCGGCTCGTCGGCCTCGTCCTGCCCGAACTGCAGAACCCGATCTTCCCCGCCTTCGCCGAGGTGATCGGCGGCGCCCTCGCCCAGCAGGGACTCACCCCCGTGCTGTGCACCCAGACCAAGGGCGGGGTCTCCGAAGCGGACTACGTCGACCTCCTGCTCCAGCAACAGGTCTCCGGGGTGGTCTTCGCCGGCGGTCTGTTCGCGCAGGCCGACGAGGCCCATGAGCACTACCACCAGCTCGCCGAGCGCCGCATTCCCGTCGTGCTGATCAACGCCCCCATAGAAGGACTGGACTTCCCCTGCGTCTCCTGCGACGACGCCGTCGCCATCGAGCGCGCCTGGCGCCACCTGGCCTCCCTCGGCCACGAGCGCATCGGCGTGGTGATGGGCCCCTCCGACCATGTGCCCTCCCGCCGCAAGCTCGCGGCCGCCCGGTCCGTCGCGGCGGCCACCGGCGGGGAGCTGACCGAGGCGCACGTCGAGCGCTCGATGTTCTCCCTGGAAGGCGGGCAGGCCGCGGCCTCCCGGCTGCTGGAGCGCGGAGTCACCGGCATCATCTGCGCCAGCGATCCCCTGGCCCTCGGCGCGGTGCGGGCAGCCCGCAGGCGCGGCCTCGGGGTGCCGTCGGAGATCTCGGTCGTCGGCTACGACGACTCGGCGTTCATGAACTGCACCGAACCCCCGCTCACCACGATCCGCCAGCCCATCGAGGCCATGGGCCGGGCCGCCGTCGAACTGCTCTGCGCGGGCATCCAGGGCGGGTCGGTCCCCCCGGACGAGCTGCTGTTCGAGCCGGAGCTGGTGGTTCGGGGCTCCACCGCGAAGGCGCCCCGCTGATCGCGCGGATCGCGGCGCTGTCGCGCCTGCGGCACAGTGGGCACATGGACGACCTCAACGCACTCGCCGAGGAACACCTGACCGCCGCCCGCGCCTCCGCGCACGGCCGCAGTGCCCACCTCCTGCTCCAGCAGCCCCCCTTGCGGCAGACGGTGATCGCCCTCACCGAGGGGACGGCGCTCGACGAGCACAACGCGCCGCCCGCCGCCTCGCTCCTCGTCCTGCGCGGCAGCGTCCGTCTCACCGCCGCCTCCGGCGACGCCGAGCTGCCGTCCGGGACCCTGCACCCGATCCCGCAGGAACGGCACGGGCTGCTGGCGCTCCAGGACGCCGTGGTCCTGCTCACGGCCGTCAACGACTGATCCGGCCGGGGAGGGGTGTGCTTCGGCCACGACGTGGCAGGAGAGGATCGAGCGGAGTCACCACGTCCGGAAACGGACAGGTCACGCCACCCACCGCGCCCGCCCACGTCCCCGGAG